>NZ_CP085172.1 GCF_022788715.1 Sulfitobacter sp. DSM 110093 | reverse complement strand
CGTGACCCCTCTGCCTGCCTGCTTCTTACCAGGCAGAGGTTCAGACATACTGCGGTAGATGGAGGCCGCTGTCCGTTGATCGGCATAGCGTTCCCTGCGACGCTGTTTTGCCTCTGCATTAGGCGAGGCGTCAATGTTTTGCCTCTTCTTACCAAGAGCCGCCTGCGGCGGCTTCGTCCCAGCCGATTCGGAACCGCCAGAAGTCGCCCAAGGGGTGGTCTCTATACTGGATGTGGTGGGGTGTTGTGGCTTGGACTCATACATCCGGCACACGCATGGAGCGTGTGCCAATATCCTTGCCGATCAGTGCTGACGCACTTATATTCGGTGGTATCGGTGAAAACACTAACTCGATCCTGTTTTTACTCACTTGGGCGTTTGCGCGCCGCGAAGTGGTTTTAGTTAAAGGCTCAGGATTGCCGTCCTGAGCCTTTTTCGTTGCTCTGTCCGAAATCCTACGCAGGATATTGGTCCCGCGCAAGTCAGCACCAAATCTGGGTGTTTCAGCCATCACCGACGCCATTGCTCGAAGATCAGGATCAAGACTGTGATGGTCTCCAAAGCGAGACGGTAGGTATCATAATTTGCCACAAAACTTCCTTCCTAAGCATGGTTTCACCACTGTCTTAGGAATAAGGGCCGGACCTGTGCGGCCAAATGCACGACACTGGTTCTCAATTTTTGAGAGGCAACAATCGAACCAACATTGTTAGGAGAAACGGTATGAGCAAACCCGCTGCCGTGAGAACTGACTGTGAGAACTAACTGAATGAAAGACGACGACAGCAACGCCAAGTTTGACAACATCGACCCCGAGCTGCGCCGGATGATCGAAGACAGAACGCTGAAAACCATTGAGATCGCAGATGCTGCCATGCGCCTGAAAGGCGGGAAACTCACCCTGCGTGCTTCCGACCTTCTACCAAAAGAGACAAATCCAGATACCCCGAGAGATCCGAACCAACCGATGACGGGCGCAGAGCGACAGAAGAAGCTCTATCAGGAGCGAACAGACGCAGGGTGGAAGAAAACATGGGTTCCGCCTGAACTGATCCAGTTGGCTGATGATCTCGGGGGCATTGAGAATGTCGTAAGAAGTCGAGAAGAATGGATGCGCCGCGCTATTGAGGCCGAGAAACAGAAAAAAGGCTGGCTTGGCTGGCCGCTCAACTGGCTTTTCAGGAAGGGAAAACAATGATCGGAAGACATAATCTGCTGGTAGCAGACTGGTCAGACACAAGCTTGAAAAACGAACTGGCCGAGCGCCAGAAAGACCTCACAAGAGCGACAGGTGCCGCCCAGCAAAGCTTGCAAGCAGAGATCGAAATCATCCGACAGGAGCAGAAACGGCGGCTTCGAGCAAAGCTTAAATCGGTCTAAGATTGCGCACAGTGCGCAATTTATCCGCTGCCTTGGTCTCCCGTAGGCTTCGACCAGGGCAGCTACCGTTGCGACCATGACAGCCCCTGTCCAGTGCTGTTATTCCGTCGGAATGACCACGATCATTGATGAACTATTCTCGACCGGCATCACCCACATCGAGGTTCGATGCTGGGAATGCGGGCATACGGTGACCCGTAAGCCCGGCGATGTGCCCACAGGGATCACGCAGCACGAATTCGAGCGCCGATCTGTCTGCAAGTGCGGCACAGGGTGGCCACAGGTAGCGAGATTCCCCCGGAAGAAATCGACATCAATGTAGATTATCGAGCACCACCCTGCCGCCGCGGTTGGACACGGGCAGACGTTTGCCACGCCGCCCACACCGCTGCCATTTCATCGAGTGTCATATACTTCTCATCGGGCGAGGGGTCGCCGCCCTCACCGCCTGCGCGCCGAGGATGGATCAATGACTTAAACCGCCATTCGGCCGCACCCGGAGTGCCGTATTTGCCCAGAATCCCATCGTGCTGCGCTTCAAGGCCAAGGTCGTGGATGCATCTACCCAAATCCTTGATTGTTACCTCCGGTTCTCGCTGTAACGCATAGTTAAAAAGCACGCGGGCTGACCGAGAAAACTTCAAAACCTGATCTTTTGAAAATTCCTCATTGTTCTTTCGAACCCTCGCCAGCGCTATGAGTGCATCGCGCACACTTTCGTCTGCTTTATCAAATCGTCTAAAAATCAACGCCACCTGTTATTCCTTTCGTTTTTCTTGGTGTTTGTCATTTCATCCAGCTCTCGCGCACCAGCACGCAGACCTGTGAGCTCCGGGAGGAACCGCCCGACACGCGCCGCCAGCTTCTCAATCCCGCTTAATAATCGTTGGGCATGTTCCGCCATTGCGCGCACCCGGTTCTGTTCTTGCCGCAAGGCATACATTTCTGGCTCAACCCGATCGCGCGCAGTGGCCTTCTTGCGAGTAGGTTGCAGCGCATTGAGGCCGATCTCATCCCGCAGGTATTCGTGCCACGCATCTTGCAGCGCGCTACCCTGCGCACGCTTGTCATCACGCCCATACCTGCGCTTAGCCTCGGCTTTGGTAAATTTTGACACACTGGCCCACCACGCGGTCCGACCATCTTTATAAGTCCGCTCATATGTGGGCATCGCAAAAACATCGACGGTATGCTGCCCGACTTCATCTCGATCCAGCCGTGCGGCAAACACGGCCCGCCCGCCGTGAAATTTCTGCACAAAACGCACAGAGTGCATCAGCATTTGTAGCTGGCCTTTGTCGTCCGTCGGCTGCAACGCAGTCGGGAACTGGATCAGGATGTGCAAAGCAGCGGTCTGCCCTGACTGCTTCACCCCATCCACATGAATTTCGCGGGCTTCACGCAGATCAAGCGTGTTCCAGATAAGGGCATTTTCATCGCGGACACGGCGCGCTTGACTGCTTGCGTCCTGTCGCTTGCCGTGTCGCTCCATCACCGCAAGGTCAGAGAGGCGCAGCGCGCTTTGACGCACCGCCCCTACCTTCCCCTTTTTGATCTCTGTCTCGCTCATAAGAGGGACATAGGCACCGGAGGGGTCGTAGAAAAAAGGTTTAACCCGCTAACCCTTTTTGCTGCGCAAAAAGGCGGGCCCTCTCTGGGGAGCCTTCCGGCGGACCCTGCGGGGACAGCACCAGAACATTAACAAAACCTTAAAGGGATCAGGTCTTTAACCAGTTCGAAACCATTCGCAACTGTCTTG
Source organism: Sulfitobacter sp. DSM 110093 (assembly GCF_022788715.1). Taxonomy (NCBI): domain Bacteria; kingdom Pseudomonadati; phylum Pseudomonadota; class Alphaproteobacteria; order Rhodobacterales; family Roseobacteraceae; genus Sulfitobacter; species Sulfitobacter sp. DSM 110093. Next base: position 2,496 of record NZ_CP085172.1, on the reverse strand, counting down.
ATGTTAAGTCTGTCTTGTCAAAAGAGGAGATAGCCAATGACATTCATCACCCGCCTAATCATCGCCGTCCTGATCCACTTATGGCACGACCGATGGCATTGACCTCGGCGCGCCCGCTTCTACATCCCCCCGCCCCTACGGCCCTTTATAATGAGAGCGGGTCGGGGGGATGCAGAAGCTACTTAACGTCCTTCCGCATCCAGTCTCTCACCGAATGCCACCATCTCTCGCCCAGCATAACTTCTAAGCGATCAACCCTTGCCTCTGCTTTACGCAAGTTTTCGAGCAGCATACGGTTTTCCGTCTCCAATCCGGAAATCTTCGCAACCTGCTCCATATCCATCTGTGCATGCACATGTCCTGCACGTGTGCGCTGAACACTTTTCTGCACACCTAACCATTCACGCAAATCGCTATCGCTGATCTGCCAGCTTTGATTCCCCTTTCTGGCTGGAAGATCCCCGCTCTTTATGGCTCTCGAAACTGTTGATCGAGATACATTAGCAATCTTTGCTGCCTGCGCCGGAGTGTGCATTTCAGTCATTGTGCGAGCAGTGTGCAAAGCACACCTGCACAGGTCAATGTAGAAACTCTTAGCAGATCATTCATCGGAAGTGACACTTTCAGATGACTTCCCCGCAACCTTCCGAGGATGTTCCGCAGGATATGCTGCGGCAACGGCTTGAAGCTGTTCCACCAACGGCAGCAAGTCGTAGGCATTCGAGGAGATGATACCCTTTGTTCGCCGTTTTACTCGCTTCAACAAACCAATCTCTTCAAGCCTTCCGATGGCCCTGAGGATTTGTCGCTCTGACGTTCCACAACGAGTGGAGAGCGTTCTCATGGAAGGGTAAGGCTGCTCATCCCTCTTCCACCAAGAACCGGAAAGCTCAATTAAGACTAAAAGCTCAACCGGAGAAAGACGATCTTCTTTTGCCGCGAACTGGTTCAAGTGAAGCAGGTAATTTGGAATCTGTGCGAAGCCACGCTTCGCGACTTCTTCCCCCCATTTATTTGCCACCTCTGACATAACTGACGTCTCCTACTACCTCATTCATATGACAGAACCATACGACTGTGTGTCTGTCTATAATACATAGCAATATATAATCATTTATAAATACCTATGAATAAATATCCACGATATATATACAACGGGTTGCGCCATACGCCAAACCATGTTAGTTTGCCATGGCAGAACCATGCGCAATTGCCTATTGACATTTATATAGCAATGCTTTATGTATGGGGTGTGTTTTGATGGGCACCTCCCCTTCCACAAGGGAGTGTGTAAAACGCACTCAGATACAGGTCCTGCAAAAGACTTGTCTTGTCATCGCTTCTGGCTAACCCGTTGAGAACGATGAGTTTGATAGTTAAATCCATCAAGGCACACCTTACCACACATCCAGCTTATTCGCCATGCTCGATGAGCGGACCGGGATCAGGAATATCCCCTTTCCGGAGATATTCATCGGTCCGCTCATCGAGCATGACTTCTTGCACACCCTGCCGAGCGTCCTCGACTGTCCCTTCTTCTGCCTTGTCCTGCATCCGGCTACGGCGGTGCCGCGCGAACAACCAGAGGCCATCATCCCCCTTGCGACCGAACGAAAATACCTCGGTTTCCACAGGGTCAGGCTGCTCAGGCACCTTGGGTGGCTCATACTCTTTGACCAACTGCCGAAACGCAGGCGACTGGCGAAGCTGATGGACGCCTTTCATCACTTGGATAAACTCCCACCAGAGTGCGCCAGCCTTCATACGTTCGGCATCGGTTTCTGCCACCCGCGCATCCCGCAAGAGTTGCCACGGCGTGCGGCCTTTGCCCCGCCCTACCTTTGAGCCGGCCAATGTCATCTCTTCGCCCGCGCCCCACTTGCTGACATACTCGCCAGCCTCTTCGGCACCACAGTAGTCGAAGGAATGCTCTACCGCCTTTTTGCTCGTGCCGTCTAAGCCCGCACAGGTAAGTTCATGGAGCCATGCTTCCCGCAGCTCCTCGACCTCCTCGAAAGCCTCAGGTTGGCTATCGCAGTCAAGCAACAGGATGATGTGAAAATGGGGGTGCCAACCATTGGCACCATGGGTCACCTCGACCGCCTTTGCAAAACCGCCTGTGGCAACCTTCATCAGCCGTTTCCAATGACGGGTAGTTTTAAGCCGCTTCTCCGCCGAAGCAATCTTACCCTGTATCTCCGCCAAAGGCATCGAGCGCTTATGCCGAGCCGTCAGCGTCAGCATTACCGGCTGTAACCCCCGTTTGCGCGCTTCCGCCAATGCAGCATTCATCTCGGCGCGGCAGCCCTCTGATTTCTTGATGGTGCAACATGGACAGACCCAGCGAAGACCACAAACTTGAAGCCCCCGATAGAAAGCACGCGTAGGGACCTGCTCGCTCTTGATCTGCCCACCCTTGGAAACTTTAAGCTTCTTATGGGTCTCGACGCGCACAAGGCGGGTCTCCTGACCTGCTATCTGCGTCCAGCTGCACAT
>NZ_CP085171.1 GCF_022788715.1 Sulfitobacter sp. DSM 110093 | reverse complement strand
TTCACACACCCTATTATTGCTATAGATTCGTCACTTCACACACCTTGCGTTACTATCGTCATTTCACACACCAGGCGTCAAGATTCGTCACTTCACACACGCTCTCAGCCTGTGGATAAATTTACAATTCCTTCGTCACTTTACACACCAAGATTCGTCATTTCACACACCGTCTTTCGTCACTTCACACACCGATTTTGAAAAATAAGCCCGATTCACCATATCTTTTCAAACAGTTATCGACCGGCCCGAATCCCGTAACTCTATATTAACTCTATTTAACTCTCTCACAGTTCTTCAAGCTACTTCGAAAGGCATCGGCCTAATCGGCTGATAACTTATATCCACCCTTCGCCATTATGGGGCGAACCCGCGCCCTCCCACCACAAAAAGACCCCAAGAGCCTGATGCCCATGCTCAGTACCAAGGGAAACCCGCGGGCAGATAACCTGCTGGCCATGGTTGCCCGTCTTAAGTAGCGCGAGGGTGTGTCTTTTTCGCTAACACCAAATAACGGGCTTCACGCGTAACCAATCATTCAAGGCATTTTGCATGCAAGCATGCAAAATCAAAAGCCTCTCGATTGTTTAGGGAATTTCCTTCCTGGCAACTGGAAGCTGTGCGAAAAGAAATAAAGCGCTTTCACGCGCAAATAATCGACGGGACGGGTAGCCTTAAATGACGACTAATTCTCTCCAAGACCTTTTGAATTCATATCGAGAAGCCGCGCGCACCGAACGGGACAAAGGCACGTATTTTGAACGCTTATCTATTGCCTACCTGACCCACGATCCCGTGCAGGTCGAACAATATGAAGATGTGAAGCCCTATGCCGCATGGGCAATTGAGCAAGGCTGGGACGGCCGAGACACAGGCATCGACCTTATAGCAAAGCTCAAGGACGAAGACGGTTACGCCGCCATTCAGTGCAAATTCTATGACGCCGCTTATCGCATCCGCAAAGAGGATATCGACAGTTTTATATCCGCTTCAGGAAAAGAGCCTTTTAAGCGCCGTGTGATCATCGACACCACTGAGCGCACATGGAGCGAAAATGCCGAAACGATGATCCGAGGGCAGGCGATCCCGACCATCCGCATCGGACTCAACGATCTTCAGGAAAGCCCGATCCTTTGGGAAACCTTCTCCGCCGATGGCGAGGTTGTCCTAGCTGATAAGAAGACGCTTAGGACGCACCAGAAGGAAGCATTGCGTGAAGTGCGCGCGGGTTTGACCGAAGCCGATCGAGGCAAGATGATCATGGCCTGTGGCACCGGTAAGACCTTCACCAGCTTGAAGATTGCCGAAGACCTGGCGGGGCAGGGCAAGCTTGTACTGTTTCTTGTGCCTTCCCTCGCACTCATGGCGCAAACCGTGCGCGAATGGACGGGCGACACCGAAACACCGCTCCGATCATTTGCGGTGTGCTCTGACACCCAAGTTGGCAAGCGCCGCGCGAACAACAATGACGTGGCCGAGATCGACATCCTCGATCTTGCTTTTCCGGCCAGCACCGATGCGGCAAAGCTTGCAGAAGGCGTTAATCATCCTGCCCCTGACAAGATGACAGTGGTATTTGCGACCTACCAATCCATTCAGGTGATCGCCGATGCCCAGAAGCAGCACGACTTTCCTGAATTCGATCTGATCGTCTGTGACGAAGCACACCGCACGACCGGCGCAACCCTCGCAGGCGGCGATGAATCCAACTTCGTGAAGGTTCACGACAATGACGTGATCCAGGGCAAGAAGCGGCTCTACATGACCGCTACGCCGCGCATTTTTGGCGATAACGTCAAAGCCAAGGCTGACGACGCCGACGCTGTACTCGCCTCGATGGACGACGAAGGCCTCTTTGGAAAAACCCTCTTTTATCGTGGTTTCTCGTGGGCAGTGCAGAACAATTTGCTCACCGACTACAAGGTGATCGTTCTGGCGATGGACGAGGGGCTCATCAGCACCGGCGTTCAAAAGCGCCTTGCGGACAGCGCAAGCGAGCTTGTCCTCGATGATGCGACCAAGATTGTCGGATGCTATAAAGCGCTGACCAAGACCGATATGAAAGCAGATGTTGCCGCCGATCCGCACCCGATGCGCCGCGCCTTGGCGTTCTGCAAAGATATCCGCAGCTCAAAGCTGATCCGCGACGAATTTGCGGCCGTGGTCGATGAATTCCTTGGTGATGATCCGATCCTTGATGACATCGAGGAAGACGATGACCAACTCCGCTGCGAGATCGAGCATGTGGACGGCACTTTCAATTCCAAGGAACGCGGCAGGCTTCTTGATTGGCTTAAGGCCGACGCAGGCGATCACACATGCCGTATTCTTACCAATGCCCGTTGCCTCTCTGAAGGCGTGGACGTGCCCGCCCTTGATGCGATCATGTTCTTGCACCCGCGCAAGAGCCAGATCGACGTCGTGCAATCGGTTGGCCGCGTCATGCGCAAGACCGACACCAAGAAAATGGGCTATGTGATCCTGCCCGTGGGCGTGCCCGCAGGTGTGCCGCCCGAGCAGGCGCTTGCCGACAACGAGAAATTCCGTGTTGTCTGGCAAATCCTGAATGCCCTTCGTGCCCATGACGATCGCTTTGATGCGACGATCAACAAGGCATCCCTTGGCCAGGACGTGAGCGGCCAGATCGAGATCATCGGCATCACCGCCGCGCCAGAGATCGACAGCGACGAGCTGAAGGCTGTGACGGCCGTGGTCGAGGACCTGCCAACCAAGGCCGCAGCCGCCCGATCGAATATCGGCACGCCAGGGCGTGACCCCGTTGCGACCGGCCCCGAGCAGACCGAAATGGTCTTCTCGGTCGATGAGTTCTCACGCGCCATCATGGCCAAAATTGTCAAGAAATGCGGGACGCGGGACTATTGGGAAGATTGGGCAAGCAACATTGCCGACATTGCCAAGAACCACATCACGCGCCTGACAGGCATCTTGAAAGACCCTGACACACCCGCCCGCAAATCCTTTGACGATTTCCTTGACGAGCTGCGTGATGATCTGAATGACACGATCACCGAGGCCGATGCGATCGAGATGCTGGCGCAGCACATCATCACGCGCCCCGTTTTCCAAGTGCTCTTTGAGGGTCACCAGTTCACCAGTGAAAACCCCGTCTCGCGCGCCATGCAGCGCGTGCTGGACGTTCTCAACGAGGCTAACCTCGACAAGGAATCAAAAGACCTCGAAAAGTTCTACGCGAGCGTGAAGCTTCGCGCCCAGGGCATCACCGATCCTTCGGCCAAGCAAAAGCTGATCGTGGAGCTCTACGACAAGTTCTTCCGTAACGCTTTCCCGCGCACGACCGAAAAGCTTGGCATCGTCTACACACCCGTCGAGATCGTGGATTTCATCATCCACTCTGTGAACGAGGTATTGCAGCAGGAATTTGGGCAGACCCTTGGCTCCGAAGGTGTCCACATCATTGACCCCTTCACCGGCACCGGCACCTTCATTACGCGGCTTTTGCAGTCTGGCTTGATCGCGCCCGAAGAACTTGAGCACAAATTCCGCAATGAAATCCACGCCAACGAGATCGTTTTGCTGGCTTACTACATCGCGGCGATCAACATCGAGGCGGTGTATCACGGCCTTCAAGGCGGGGGCTATGTGCCGTTCGAAGGCATCTGTCTCACGGACACTTTCCAGATGTACGAGAGTGACGATCTGATCTCGCACTACATGCCCGACAACTCGGAGCGCCGGAAGCGTCAGAAAGCAACAGATATCCGAGTGATTGTTGGCAACCCGCCTTATTCGACCGGACAGCGCAGCGAAAACGACAACGCGGCAAACGTCTCCTACCCTGGTCTCGATGAGAAAATTCGCAGTACATACGCTGCACGGTCTAAGGCCACGCTTCAACGAAATCTATATGACAGCTATATCCGCGCAATACGTTGGGGCAGCGATCGCATTGGTAAGGCAGGCGGTGTCATGGCCTACGTCTCAGGGAGTGGATGGATCGAACGAGGCTTTGCGGATGGAATGCGAAAGTGCCTCGCAGAAGAGTTTTCCAACCTCTACGTTTTCCATCTTCGAGGCGACATTCGCAAGAATATGCTCAGTAAGGGGCGGGCAGGTGAAGGCGGTAATGTCTTTGGCTCTGGCAGCATGACGGGGGTTGCGATCAGTGTTTTCGTAAAGAACCCAGATGCCGAAAAGACTGGAGAGATTAAGGTCTTTGATATCGGTGACAACTTGCAAGAGAGAGAAAAGCTCGCAGCCATATCAAGCTTGGGAAGCTTACAGGGAATTGGAGAATCCTGGAAGGAAGTTGTCCCAGATGATCATGGTGATTGGCTAAACCAACGTGATACCAGCTTTGATGCTTTCATTCGGATTGGGGAGAAGAAGGATAAATCCGTAGAGAAGGTATTTGAAAACTTTTCTCTAGGTGTGGTAACGAACCGCGATGCATGGTGCTACAATTTTGGAAAACAGAAGCTTGAAAAGAATATAAAAGAACATATCGATTTTTATAATTCCGAGCTTCGCCGAAAACGCTCTTCAGGATTTGATGGGAGTGTCGATGACTTCATTGACACTGACCCAGAAAGGATCAGCTGGACTCGTGCCCTCAAGGGAGATTTGAAGAAAGAAAAACCGTTAGATTTTTCTGACGGGGAAATTGTTATCTCTCAATACCGACCGTTTTCACGCCAGTGGATGTATTATGGTCGGCGTTTGAACGAGATGGTCTACCAGATGCCGAGGATATTTCCCAACGGAAGCGTTAAAAACAGAGTAATTCATACAAGTGGATCAGGCGCTCGGTCGGGGTTTTCCGTCCTTATGACAGAAAAGCTTCCAGATATTCAGCACCACGACAACGGCCAGTGCTTCCCTCTTAAGGTTTTTGAAGAGGCTACAGAAGCAGACGGCCTTTTTGCAAACACCGAAACATTCGATGGCTATCGGTCGCGCGATGCCATCACCGATGCTGGCCTCGCGCACTTCATGGCTGCCTATCCAGGCGAAGAGATCACTAAGGAAGACCTGTTTTACTATGTCTATGGCCTTCTGCATTCCGAGGACTACCGCAGCCGCTACGCCGACAATCTCACCAAGGAACTGCCCCGCATTCCTTGTGTGAAGAAGGCGGAGGATTTCTGGGCGTTCAGCCGTGCGGGTCGCGCTTTGGGCGAGATGCATGTGAACTATGAGGGCGTCGACCCCTATCCCGTCACGATCAAGCAGGGCGATTTGCGCACGGCGGTGATCAAAGACCCCGAAGCCTTTTACCGCGTGACCAAAATGAAGTTTGGTGGCAACGCGCGCGAGAAGGACAAGAGCACGGTGATCTACAACGCCAACATCACCATGCAGGGCATACCGCTCGAAGCCTATGACTACGTGGTGAACGGCAAGCCTGCCCTCGAATGGGTAATGGAGCGCCAGGTCGTGAAAACTGACAAGAAGAGCGGCATCACCAACGACGCCAACCGCTACGCGATCGAGACCATGGGCAACCCCGCCTATCCGCTTGAGCTGTTCCAGAGGGTGATCACGGTAAGCCTTGAGACGATGAAAATCGTTCGAGGGCTTCCTAAGTTGGATATTGATTGAACGGCAAAGGATTATTGAATGGCATTACCCTCAAATTATCGGTGGATCGCAGTCGGGAAACTGGCAATCAGAAATCGCGCCAACGCCCCGCATTTTGCACCGGATTTTGTGATCGGAGATTTGATTGCCGCGCTTAACGACCGCATCGCCCGCGATGATGTGCATCGGCCATACTCTAAGAATTCGCGGCTCATGTGGTGCGCTGACCTAGCGGAAGACGACCACTATTATCGCCTTATTTTGCAGGTCGGTGACAAGAATGTTTCGGGTGTTTCGTTTTTACATTTCGAGACGTTAGAGACACGCGACATCGAGAAGGACGAAGACGAGGGCGGGCATTACGCCGCTCACATCATGATTCGAAAGGCGGCTGATCCGCATGGAAGACATCTGATTATGATCGAGAAGGTTCCAGGCATTTACCTGTCTTCAGTGAAGGATCATTTGACTTGGATCTGCAAGAACGCACTCTATGAGAAGGAAGTGCAGGACGACGATGGCAATCCCAAGCGCTTTCGTCCTGTCTTTGAAATTGATGGTCACCAATCCAGAACGATCCGTGAAGCCTTGCGGACTGGCACCCTTCAAGACGTCGAATTTATTAGCCACGAGGCAAACCACGAAGACGGACTCGATGAAGATCCGATCGTTGAAGAGGTTGTCCACGAGGCCAGGTGGGAAGTGAAGAAACGTGTCACGGAAGACCAAGCGCGCACGATCTTCGGGCGCATTGGTGGCTTTCTGGGAGTGTTCAGAGGTGGGGCTGATGACACCCAGATTTTCGTGAGGATCAAAGCTGACAATGGCCAGATCAAACGAACCGAGGTGCATCACAACGGGGATGAAATTCTCGAACAGGCATTTGTGCAGAATGAAATCGTCAGTGACTTTGATCCGCCTTTAACACAGCGCTACGAGGCGTTTCGTCAGGACATGATTCAGAAGATGCTCGAAGTCGCCAACAATGTAGGCGTCTAGCATGGCTCTTCAGAAACACACCAAAGTATTCACGGTATTGTCGTTCTTGCGGCTACGAAGCCCTGACATTTTTTGGTATCAGTGGATTTATCCGACGGTCTTTTTCGTGGTGGCTTTCGGTGGCTTCCAAATCTGGGGAGATCAGTTCCTAGCCTTCGACAAGGGTAAACTGATCGGAGATGTGAACGCCTTGATGGGTATCTTGGTCGGGTTCTACATTGCAGCACTGGCAGCGGTTTCGAGCTTCTCGAACGAGAACTTGGATCAAGTGATGAAGGGGCGTGCGCCAACCCTCAGCACTATTCGAAAAGGCAACGAAATCAAGGAGACGTTGACCAGAAGGCGCTTCCTGGCGATCATTTTCGGATACTGCGCCACGTTGGCGATTATCCTCTATATCTTTGGCGTGCTGCAAGTCCATTTGACGGTGACCCAACCGACAGCGCTTTGGGCGCAAAATGCTATGAGCGTTGCAGGACGAGCTGCGTGGGGGCTCTATGTGTGGATTATCTCTAGTTTGCTTGTCGTGACCCTCTTGGGGCTGCATTATCTAGTTGAACGCATGCACCGTGCATAAATCAGGACTTATGCACGCGATTCTTGACCCAATGAAATCAATCTCTTGGAGCGTGCGAAAATCGCGTTCATAATGCCTGCATGAATTCGATTGGCTACGCTCGCGTTTCTACTTCTGGCCAAACCCTCGATGCTCAGCTTGAACAGCTTAGTATGGCGGGGTGTGTTCCTGTGTTCAAAGAGACGATGAGCGGCGCGCGGAGCGATCGGCCGGAACTGAGGAAAGCCTTGGCAACCCTCTCCGAAGGGGGTGTGCTAGTGGTCACGCGCCTCGATCGGTTGGCCAGATCAACGCGCGATCTTTTGGATATCGTCCACGAGATCGAAACCAAGGGCGCGAAGTTGAAGGCGCTGTCAGACTCATGGGCAGACACCACCACGCCCACCGGTAAACTCATTCTCACTGTCTTGGGTGGTCTTGCAGAATTCGAGCGGTCTTTGATTGCTGAGCGCACTGCCGAGGGCCGCGCTCGTGCCAGACAGGCAGGGCGCAGGTTGGGCAGACCCCCCAAACTCTCACAATATCAGCGTGATGTAGTTTTAAAGATGCGCCTTGAGGGAAAAGACAACGCCGAGATTGCCCGCATTCTTGGGGTATCCCGCTCCACGGTTTCACGCATCAAATAACTTCAGCGCCGCTGATCCCTGATTTTAGAATAGCTTCTTCGTGTCCAATTTGCGGGGCAGGCTTCTTGTAAGCGGTGCATTACCCCCATTCTCCCGCCCTGAGGTTTGTTCTGCTATTGAAGCCCTTCATTGATTTGAGGGAGTTTCTCAATGGGAGCTAGAAGCGAGTTTCTGACAACTGTGCCACGGTGATCAGAGGGCAAGCTGAAATGGCTATTGGATCTGAAGGCCCGGATTGTGGCAGGGGCGACCATGTAGATCGCATGGCTACTCTCGTGCTCGCGGGTCATGCGTGTAGCGAAGCTTCCTGCTTTCGAGATTGAATCATTGCCTTTAAAAACGTCCCTCATGGATGTCCCAGTATAGCTTTGTTGACTTCAAGCTATTGAATTTTGGATTCTTTTCACGCTCCATCAGGAGGTCATATATCGTCTGCCCCCCTTTGGTCTTCATGCTCAAATCAGCACCGAGATCAGCAAGAAGCTGTGCGACCTCAGGATTAGGGTTGTTTAGGATCGCCAGCATGATGGGGGTCAGTCCCATTCTATTGGTCACATCCACCTGATTAAGGCCAGCCTGATTAACGATCACCTGAATGATCTCAGGATCGTCGTTATGGTAAGCCGCCCAGTGTATAGGGCGCTCAGTCTGGAAACCTATGTTTAGGCGTGCTCCACGCTCTTTGAGGGCCCGCATGGCGTCGCCGGTACCATGTTTGGCAATGACATGAGCAACTGTAATGGTGCTGTTTGTACGACGCTCAATAACTTCCTTATTTTCAATTACAAAGCGAGCGACGTCTGCTTCGCCGGACTCCAAGGCTGCCATCAGCGTGAATGGTTCGCTATCAACGCTTCGTCCGGCTTCCACCAGAGCAAGCGCCACTCCAAGTCGACCGCTCCTCAAGGCCAGAACGAGAACGCCTTCGTCATCAAGGTTCTTCGCGTCGAGGTCGGCCCCATTTTCAATCAATTTCCTTACCATGGCTGGATCGCCATTCTTAGCTGCGGTCAACAGAGGCGTCATGCCGTTCAGATCGCGCGCATTAATATTTGCTCCGTTTTCCATCAGAATACCAAATAAGTCCGCACGACGGGCATCTGACAGTTGGCTAGAAGTCAAAACATGGAGAGGCGTTTCCCCATTATTCAATCGAGCATTGGGGTTGGCGCCGTCCATCTTCAGCAGTGCTTTCAGAACTTCAGCATCATCGGCGAACATCACCGCATCATGTATCGGAGATCTGTGGTCGGGAGAGGTTCCGTGGGCGAAGTCATCGGGCTCAACACAGCGCGTCACCTCTCCCGCATTAGTCATCCTCCAGAAAGACTCGAGCTTGCTAAGACTGTGGCGATCCGCGCAGTCAACGCTGGTAGCCGCTGAAGCCATTTCAGATATTCCAAACGATAATACTACCATCGAAAAAATATGATTTTTCACTCTGTACCTTCACTATCTTTATAGAACCCAAGGTACAGAACCCGAATACAACTTCCAGCAAATTTTAGTCATCAATCTTTGTCTTATGCGAGTAATATAGCGCTCACAAAGGACGGAAAGAAGACCAGCCTTAATGGGTGGAGCTACTGGGAGGCTAAGTTCCCAGGGGAAGTTCAATGGAAGAGGCTACTCAACCTTCGCAGAGAAGCTACAAACTAAAGCCGCTCTGGCGATAGAAACCTTGCCTTCCTCCGCCTTCGATATTCGAAGTCTTCGGCGGAGGAAGGCAAGGCCCCGTCAAGAACGGGGCTTCTCCGGCTCTCATCTCTGGCCTAACCCTCCCACCCATACAAACGCACTGCGCGCGCAAGCAACATTGTCAGCAGTTTTCGCTCGCCCGCTCTGCGCGGCGCATGTCCGACGCCTCGGCAATGATTGCTTTGACTTCTTCCCGACGACGCATTTCGTCCTGGGCTTTTTCTTTGAACAGTGTGTGTACGCGCGGGTTGACGAGCCAGTGAGGTGGGGATCCTGCGCGCATGCTCTCCATGCGGTGCAACCAGCCGAGGGAGGCGAGCTGTTCGAACAGCGGACGGATATCACGCTCTTTCAACCCCCGGCAGCTGCGAACGCTGGACTGTACGTCCCGATTTTTGACCATAGTCTTTTCATGAGCCAGAATATACGTGGCCAGCGCACGAAGACGATCATACTCCTCTGGTGTATCGAGTGTGCCCGCATAGAATGCGAAGGCGTGTTTCAAAAGGAACCCGTGCAGAAACTCCTGAACCCGGCGTGCAATATCGGCACTGATCTGCGCGGGCGCATTCTCGAGGTCTGGGTGCTCAATGCAATGCCATAGCAGACACAGTCGTGCGAAGAGCCCATCGTATTTGCCGATGTGAGTTGCCAGCTGCTTGTATACCAGCTCGATCGCTTGAAGCTTACTGTGGAAGGCTTGCACTTCACGCACGATGTTCTGCGCATCAGCATCAAACGAAAATAGCGTTTCTGTCTCCATTGCGCGCAATGTGCGGACCCGCTCTTCGAACGGTGTGGTTACGTCGGGCATTGGTTCATCAAGCCCAACGGTCGCCGGTTTCAACAGGATGGGCAAGAAGCGCTGTGTCATGCCGTCATCCATTGATTGTTGGGTAAGACGCTTAATCACGTCTGGCTGAATGCCACCGAGCATGCTGACCGATAGGTTGGGAACAAGTACACCACCATCGTCTTCGGTTTTCTTGCGGTTAATGACGTATGGCCCACCGTTGTAAGCCCGCAACCAGATTGTCCGATCATGTGCGGAGCCCCCCCCACTGTACTTTTCCATGGCTCCAAAAAAACCAGCCAATTCATCTTGCAGCACAATCACCCCCCATGGCGATCCCGCGAGGATGCCTTGGGCTGCCTCGATCGTCGTGTCTTCGATTACCAGGCGGCGAAGGGGCGGCGGCGGCCCTGGGCGCGCGTCCTTCGGAAGCGCATTATAGGCTGCCTTTTCAGCACGCCACTCCATGAACATCTCTTGGTCAAGCTCGCGCAAGACTTCCGTTGCAGCGTTCAACATTGGTGTTTTCTTGGTAGACGGTGCGCCAATGAGAACGGTCCAAAGCCGCGCGGCTTCCTTCCATTTTTCGTTATGTGCTTGTACCTTTACCTTAATATGATCAGGCACCGCTGCTGCGCATGCCGTAAGCACCGACAGGACCACCCCGGCAGGATCACAGCCGATTTCACGTGAACGCACTTCAGCAAAATCGCGGATCACTTCTGGCAGCAAATGCCAGGGAACATCAGGTGTGGGGAAGCGCCCGAAGAGATCAACAGGATCAACGTCTTCGCTCGCAAGCTGTTGGTCAGGCAATTCCTTCGAGCCGCGCAGAGGCACAACGTTGCTTTCAATGGAAGCGCAGGCAAAGGCCTCATCTTCATCGAAGTCGGGCAATGGGATGTCTGAGATGGAATAGTCTTGTGTACTCACGATATTATCCTTTTTGGGTTTGAAACTTGTTGAGGCGGCGTCGCCGGTCTGAAGCGTCACCATCGAGTTGAAGAGAGGCAGGAGGGGTCCAACCGTTCTGTCGGGCGAGACGGTAGATGGCCCCCGCTCCAATTATCGTTGGGTTCAGCCCTAACCATTTCCCTGCAGTGGTTTGCTGGTCGTACTTTTGAGACTGACCGGACCATTCATCAAAAAGGACCCAGCCATCCTCACCCAAGGCGCCTTTGACCGCCAATCCGATCCTGATCCAGTCATCGTAGTGCAGGTCTGTGTTTGGGATGTATTCGAGCGCGGCACGGACGGCCGCTGGTGTTCCTCTTTGCGATCCGCTTGGCGAGCGCACGGTTCTGCGGTCCTCTTTGCCCCGCATCATCGGTAGCGGCCGTGACTGGACGAAATCCGGCCATTTCAGCGCAGCACTGGCTACAAAGTCGGCGACGGCTTCAGACTCAGCGACTGGCAGATCAGAGACATCGAGGTCAGCCAGACTTTCATCCGGCCATGTATAAGGCTGTTTTGTCCGTGGATGGATGCCATAGGCGACAAACTGTCGGCCATCACATAAGACTTCGAGAGAGCCGAACGAGTTTCCCCGAAACGGGGATTTAGTGCGATAAACACGCAACCGCTTTGGCTCTTGTCCAATCCGCAGAGCTGGCGTGTCTCCCAGCTTTTCTTGGCAATGACGGTCGATTTCGTAAGCGACATCAGCATCCAAAACATCAATATCGATGGCGACGACATTACCGCCAACAATGCCGATTCCAGCTCCTGGCCATTGAGCCCAGTGATGCAGTTCAAGTGGCGATGGCATGCGCTCAGCGTAGCGCCCCCAGTTCCGCATCGGGTGCCACTGACCGAAGCTGTACACTCCAGGAAATTTTTCCCCGGGATGTAGAGGCAGGATGTAAAACCCTCCATCAATAAGGGTACCTCCCATTTTCGTCATCCAAGTCATTAAAAAGCCCCGCCCTTCTTGACTACACGGCGAACTTGATGCGTTTGCTGGAGACCTTCACGCGTGTAGATCAACAGCTTTCTTTTCGTTCGTGTCAGCTCAGGAATGGGAGTAAAGGCCGACGAGGCTGTCACAAGGCAGAACGGTGCCGATGACTTGTCTTCAAAAACGATCCGCCAATCTACATCTGAGCATGAGGGGAGTCTGTGGAACTCAACCCATTTGGCTGTTGCGCACTCTGGCAGGATTGATTTCAGTGCATCAGGGATCAGCAGCCGCCAAGCTCCAGCGTTCCCGCTGACCATGAAATTGCCGTTAAGCGCGTACTTCGAATCCCAAAAGGACGTGTTCTTAATAAGCTGTCGCTCATTCGAGATGACAATCATTGTCTTACTCCATCAGAATTTTGTGGGGGCTGGGTGTGATCAACAGGTGTTGCTCACACCCAAGCGGTGTCGGACTTACGTGGCTTTTGGCGCTACGATGGGTGCGAATGCGTACCGGTTACGGGGTGGGTAGCCGTTCGATGTCTGAATCGTGACACGGACAGTCAGTTCTTTGCCGTGCAGCTCATCGGTATCGTCCAATTCGTCGATGCCCACGGCATCAAGAAGCTGAACAAAGTTCTTCTCAGCGATTTCGCGGACGGCGGTAGAGGGGCTGTTCAGGCGGAACCACTCAAACACCGTGCGGCCATCCTCTGACGACCCATCGAAAACTGAAAACTGCACAACCACAATTTCTTCGTCGGCTGAGTTGCCGCCTGCACGGACATCCGTAGACAGGATTGTTGCGGCGAAGGTGCCCTCAGGAACCAAAACACGCTCCTGAGCGGCCTTCGCATTGAACGTCGTCGACATTTTGGGCATCGAAATTTCCTTTCGCCAGTTGAACCACAGCGTCGTTGCTGTGCGCTCAATGTGGCGAAGGGGTCATGTTGGGGGTAGATTAGGTCAGGTCGACCTTGTGGTCAGGGTCACCCCGTACTTAAAGGTGGGGCTGCGGATTGTCGTTGTTATACAAAGGATTTATGAATGGGACTTTTTCTACCGCTTGTTGTCTATACAGCTACACGCAAGCGATATGGAGACTGGCAGGATAGTCCATACAACAAGGCCAAAACTAATTTCTTGTGCCAGAAGCGGGAGCAACTATTACCCTTCTACGAGTTCGTTTTTCAAAATTCGGACAACACCGTAACCTTCGGAATGAAACCTTACACTGAGAAAACCGAACTCTTCGAGTCCGATTTGGTGAATAGGCCGGTATTGAGTTCTAAATCTATCGGGAACAATTGTACTATTTTGATTACAAGTTTTTACGACATTCTGAGGGGGCGAACCGACATCCGGAAGGAAAATGAAGGTCTAAGTGATGACGAGGTCGATGAACGTCTTGCTGCGGAGATTGCTTCTGTCGAAGCCTTCCTTGCGGGGCTTACGCCGTTCTTATTTGTTCCCGGATTCTCGTTCTCACCATATATTGAGAGGCCTACGGCCGACAGTGAAAGGCTGGCGAAATCTTTTAACGAACTCATGGAACCAATCGTCGTTGAAAGAATATATGAGAGCTATGATGAAGATCTTCTTGCTCAGACCGCTGCTGATTTGATGGATTTGCAGGGTAGATCACGTAGCTACCTTCAAAATAAACTCGAAAAAACCAAGGAAGCTATGGAAAAAGCTAAAGTGGTTTGAAAGCCAGAATGGGTCAATGTTGAGATTCATTTGAATATACGGTGGTGTCGTAATGGATCGCACGCGCAATGAAGAGCTTAAGGTTTACCAAAGGCAAAGAGCAGCCAAACGGCGCGCCCTGGGCATCGTCTCACGCACTGTCTGGATACTTGCCTCGGATGAGGGGCGGTTCAAAGAGCAGGTGGCTGCGCTTGTGGATCATGCTCGATTAATCGAAGCGGTAACTGGCGGCCCCCATCTGTCTGCGATCGAAATTGCTGAAATCATCTCCCGGCATAACTTGCCTTATGTCGCAGAGGATTTAATTTATTTGAGCCGTGTCCGTGAAACTTTCGCACTTGATCCGCAAGCTAAGGGGCAGATCACGGACCGTGCTAGGGACATTGTTGAACGTTACCAGCTCCAAGTGTCCGTCGGCGATCTGTTCGAGTGATCAACCAACCTGAAGTACAACGCCTGCCAAGATTGCATAGTGCATCCAAAATCTGCCCCAGTCTAAACAAGCAGGACGCTGTAACCGACGCATATATTTACGATGTGATGGGGATAAATGGGATTGGAGAATTGGGCGCTCCATAATCCAGATCACGGGCTCGTCTGACGCATCGATTGTCGGTGTACTGTCATAAAAACCATGAAGCAGCTCCCGCAATCCGATGTCGGTCTCTGCCAGGTTGCGACACGTTTTACGTAGGCCAGCTACGGCATCTTTATGATTATCAAGTCGCGCATAATTCATAACCCTTACATGCCAGACTTCGTGCCAAAATGTCTTCCTGTCGGTCGCATCCCGAAGGGTGATGAAGTACGCGGGCACAAACGTTCTCCGCGTAACCATGCCCAAGAGATTTTCCGGAAAATTCTCATCCTCGCGCACGATGACTGCCGAAAAACAGTAAAAAGAGGCCAACATAGACAGAGAGACTAAAAGCGGCAAAAGAAATCATTGTAAGATATTACGGTAATAACTATATTAGTGTTAGAGATTTAGCAAGCAATGCTTTTGACCTCAAAGCGAGGTCAAAAGCGTCGCCTAAGGGCTCCGGGAAAAAATATGCGACGCACAAAACAACTAAAAATCACATTATCAGATACGGAATATGCTGCGTTGGCCGCGCGGTCGGACGCATATGGCGTGTCTATGGCTGGTGTTGTTCGCGCAGCTGTCCTCGGATTTCCGTTACCCAAGCGACGGACAAAAATTGAGTTGGAGGCGATCGCTGCGCTCAATCGGACCGGCAGTAATCTCAATCAGCTCGCTCGTGTAAGCAACAGGACTGGGTTTCTAACGGCAGATCAAATGAAGGCTTTGGGTGGTGTGCTCAAGAGGGTCCACGAGCAGGTGAAGGTCATAGAGAAAGCGGTTGAAGTATGACGCGGGATGTTAAAGTTGTGCGTGCTGTCGCGCTTGCGTCAGCTGCTTTCGTATTCTTCTTCAGTCGCATGGTATTTCGGGCGGTGATCGCCATGTCCACTCGAAAGAATAGGCAGCGGAAATGATCGGGAAGATTACAAAGGGGTCGAATTTTCATGGATTGATTGGCTATCTGATGCGGGATGATCGGGGGGAAGTCCTCGATCTGCATAACCTGTCTTCGGGTAACCCAGTAGAAGTCGCTGGTGAAATGGCACTGGGAGCTGCCTTGAGCAAACGTGTCCGGAAACCGGTTTTCCATTGCAGCCTCTCTTACGGACCAGATGAAAAACCCACTGAGGCGCAGATGCGCGCAGATGCTGTTGAGGCCCTGAAGAGTCTTGGACTTGAGCATCACCAAGCGATTGTCGTTCGGCACCAAGATAAAGCTCACACGCATATGCACATCGCGGTCAATCGTGTCGGCGCAGATGGGCGTACCACTCATGACGCGCACAGTTACGCAAAGCTAGAAGCGGTTCTCCGCAAGATTGAGGGTGATCGCGGATGGGCCCCTGTGTTGGGCCGCCATGCGCCAAGTCCAGATGGGTTTCGCATGTCTGGACATGCAAAGCGCATGGACTCGCGTCAAACGCACGTGCCAGCCACAGTACGTGATCTTCTGCTCGAGGCACGTACCTGGCGTGACCTCCACGCAGGGCTGGAAACTGAGGGCTGGAAGATAGAGATCAAGCGGCGGTCTGGCCAAAAAGCCGGCGCGCTGTTGTGTGGTCCCAATGGCGAAAAGATCGCTGCCGGGAAAATTGATCGACGCGTCACGTTGGCAAAGCTGAATGGAAGGCTGTCTCCTTCGTCCCAAATAGCGCCAACTGCATTCAAGCAAGAGAAAATTAATAGGGGTGCGAAGACTGCCAATCGAGCGATGCAACAGCTTATCGGAGACCTAGCGTATGCGTTGGGTGGCGTGGCCGCCGCTAACCGTAAAAAGTCCGTTTTGACCTCACGTCCCAGGCATCGGCGTCGTTTGACGCGCAACGCCCCTTCGCCCCTAAACCGACTTCCACGAATGCGTTAAACGGAGAGTGAACGCCATGACCCAGCCCGACGAAGCCCCACCAGCAGAACCGAACGAGATGCTCCTGCACGACCTTCGGCGCTTTTTGCACAACGCGCATGATCAACACGATGTGTTGGTAAAAATCGTTGAGGCCATGGGCGGTGCGACGAAGCGCATTGAAGAGCAAGATAAAGCTATCAAGCGCATCCTACAGGCGCTGAAGGCCCAAATCGACAAAGGTGTCACAGTCCATCTCAATGCCGATTTGAACACGCATGTGGGTCGCGTGTCAGCGGCGACAGCGCCTTTGATCGACGAAATCAGGTACATGACGCAAATGGGCCGCCGCGTTGCGGTGGCTTTCACGGCATCCTGCTTCATTGCGGGTGTGTCTGGTGGTTTTGTCGGTGTTTTTGCCGCTCTGCGCGTGTTGTGAGGTCGAAAATGTCTCATGATCACGCCCTCTCAGCTTTTCTTCGGCTACGCAGCTTTGCAGCTGACACATCAGCTTCTCCTCTCGATCGTTTGGTGACAGGAAATGCCGCTGCCTGGCTGGCTCATGCCACATGCTATGGTGTCACTGCAGACTCTCGCCTGTTGGCTGATATTGCCGATCCAGAAAAACATCCCGTTGCGCGCGCAAAGACACTTTCCCATTCTCTGGTCCGCGCCGTGACAGTGGCTGGATTGCCTGCCTCCCCGCCTTTTCAGTCAGTGGATGTTTTATACAGCGCTTTTGAGGATGATGATGGGGCAGTTGAATGGCATGTACAAAACCCGTTGGAGGCAGCAATGCAGCGTGGTCCTCAGTTCTAACTGTGCTGACAATGTTGCTTGCGCGCGTAATTAGTCAGAAGCCGCAAACTCCAGAGTATACATTAATGCATGAAAGACGCTTTGCATGCATTACACACCTAGTGCTATTGAATAGACCTTCACACCGTCCCTCTCTTTTCCTGGCAAACGTTCCGTTCTGGGAAACACGGGTGATATAAAAAATACGTAGCGATGGTGCTCAGCGCGGTTAACCAATTTTGCCAAATCATTGGCGAGCTTGCGATTGTTCTCGGGGCGCACGGCAGCAAACGTCTCGGCACCGACAATCCCGGGCACGAGGCTTTCCACATCAAGCGTCCCTTTTGGCGCGTGCGCTCCAGGTGCTAGCCTGAACCCTTCCGCTTCTGGATGCCATTGCATTAACAGACCAGCTGCCTTCACCGCAGCAAGATACGTGAATGTCTGGTTCACTTGCTCAATGATATTCAACGGCCGGTCTTCCAAGGGGTGCGACCCCATTGGCTCAAACTTTAGGGCTTCCATCGCTTCGAGGGGCGAGCGCGGAAGTGCTGCGAGCGCCTTTTGCGCACGTATGGCGCTTTGCCGGATACTTTGTAGCGCATCGTGGACATCAGACGGCGAGTGAAGCGTTATGATAGACATGCTTGCATTCATGCATGCATGTTATTCGGCGGCGTCATACATGTTATGGGCTTGCCCAAAATCATCGGCGCGACGCTGTATAATGCGCTTTTTAAGCTGCTTACTAATCGCTTTCGCTCTCTTACGAGTGAAGGTTGCATAATCATCGTCCAAGATACCGAATTCATCTAAGTCTCCGATCAGATGAGTTTTCATCGTGCTCGATATATCTGCGTTACTATCCTGAAACTTCTTCATGTATTTGGAGGGCGCCTTTGCACCTATATCCCGCTTGTTCAGGTAGTCATCTACGATAGTGATGTTGACGATGTTGTTGGCCTCGGCTTCAGAAACCCCTGCCCTTCTAAGAAAAGCGCGGGGGAAAAAATGATGATAGTTCTTACTGTTGGCCTGCTTCAGCCAGTAGTTGCTGATATTGACGATCCCATTGTCATTAAATGACAAAGGTTGTTGGTAAGCCATGATGCATAAGATCGCTTTGGTGAAGCTTCGACCTGCGTTGAACCAACCATTCTCCACCAAAAATTCGGGGGAAATGTCGATACCCCAATCGTATTCCGGTGATCTCCCGTTCACGATAAACTCAATGCGATGGACGTCCTGTGCAAGTTTGCTCTCGACGGACGACGAATAGCGACCACCGAGAGAACAACGCCAGAAGAAATCTTCGAGTTCGGCCTTCTGATCAGGGGACGGTTTTTTGTTGCCGTTGTGATAGAAGAAGTAGGCGAAGGGCACGATCAAGGTCAGATACGGCAACATTTGAGACACAGGAATCCGCATGACATTGCGGAAATATTCAATCGCCTTCTCGACGCTATCAATGGCAGCTGGCCAGGCCTTGATGAAAGCATCCTTCTCAAGCTTCAAGATCGTCTGTCGCTTGCAATCCTTTTTCATGATCAGGGCTATGAGCTGAAGGATCGTTTGATCTGAGATTGTTTCGTAGTCGATAGGAGCAAGACGTTCGATCAGCTCCGAGTATTTCTCTGAAAGATCGAAGCCCTGCTTTTCATCATAGGTCTTGGCCACCATGATCTCGAATACTGTCAGGGGCTTCCCACCGACATTTATCCGCGTGAAAATCTCGGTTGCCACGTCGATTGGGACATTCCGCACTTCAATGATTGAGAAATCATAGGCTTCGATCCGGCGCTTGTACTCATCAAGCTTAGCGTGGTGTTCTTGAGGAAAGGCTGCAAGCGTCGTCAAGCTCCCATAGAGAAGATCGGTGAGGCGAATGAACGTGTTTTCCGGCAGCTCAGTTATGTCAATCGTAACGATTGTATCCGACTCACCGGCATTAAGGTCGATGTAGATTTCAGAAAAATCCGTTTGTTGTCCGCTTTCGCGCACAATCTTCAACCCCTTCATTGCTGCGAAAAGGCTTGTAAGCCTTTGCTGCCCATCCAGTACGAAGGAGACTGTCTCTCCTTTCTTGGCTGGGGGCAGCTTGGCGTTGCCGAGCTCCTTCACACTGCGCAGGCGCTCCCGTGTTAGCCAGAAGATGAAGGTGCCGATTGGATACCCTTTGACCACACTATCGAGTAGTTCTGCAGAACGTTGAAGAGTCCACACAAAATCCCTCTGAAATTGAGGGATTTTGATCTCGCCGTTCTCGATGTTGCTAATTAGTGTGGTGTAATTCTTGTGAGTTGGTTGGGGTAATTCCATGCCAATCGTACCTTAAAGAAAATAAAAATAATTGCATGCAAGCATGATTACATGTTTTGCGCCTTGTAGGCTTTCCACATTTTCAGGAAGAGCTTCTTCTTCGCCCCATGGCTGAAGCCATACTCCCTGCCGGCTTGTTCACTAAATTCTTCGAACACCGTGACAGGCACGCGAACTTGAATCGGCTTGAGAGGCTCTTTCTCGTTGCGTGTGTCTTCGGTGATCACATCAGGCGCGACATCGGCCGCCGGTGGTGCGCCTTTGGTGCTTTTGAGTTTTGCGATATTCGTGGCCATTACGCGACCTGCCTTTCTTGAAGCTCTGCCATCCTGTCGATCACGCTTTGCGCTAGCTTAGAGGCGCGCTCGTTCAGGGTGCGGAATGAGGTTTCGGTAATCGCTTTGCCTGCGTCTGAGGCTGAGCCATAGGCCGTAGAGACGCCTACTTCACCTTCAAGGACCAAATAGCCCGCGTCGTTGAGATATTGCCGCGCAGCAGCGTTTTCTCGCTCGCTACCAGTTGTCTTAAACATGGCAAAGGCGATCTTCTCGGGCGAGATCCCTTTCTTACGCAACGCATGTGCGAGCACGACGCCAGGGTGCAGATCGTCAACGGTTTGCCCCGTTGGAATCACAACTAGATCGGCTGCCTGCGCAATCTCAGTGGTTTGATCCGAAGCGTTTGGTTTGCCGTCGAGGATCAACGCATCGAAGCGCGGGGCTTCGGCAAGCGCGGTCTTTACCGTCGCAAAGCTCTGCACCTGAAGCTCTGGAGTGACACCGCCTTCGGCGCGCCGTCCTGCCCAATTGGTGCAAGTCTGTTGTTGTGTGTCGAGGTCTGCGATCTTAGTGGTGAGGCCACCGGCGACAAATTCTCGCGCCATCATGCGGGCGAGGGTGGATTTGCCAACCCCGCCTTTTTGGGACACCATCCCAATAATGTAGGTCATATCTGCTGCTCCGATCTGCCAAATCGTTATTTTTCCTCATTCTAGCACGCTTGCCTTAATCGCGCCAAGCATGTTTGCGGCTTTTCCACAAAGCCGCATTGCATGCAAGCATACTTAGCGCTTATACGCTCCGCGTTTTTTGCAAAAGGCGAGGAAGTGCTTGTCGGGGTCTTTGACGGAGATCGCTTTTTCAAGCACCCACGCGCGCCATTCGTCCTCAAGGTGGTGCATGTCCCAGCCAGGGGCGAGACGGCGGGCATCTTCATACGTGTCGGGCGCAAGGCGCAAGGATGAGAGCGGCAAGGGTAGGGCGCTCTGATGCGTTCCCTTCTTCGGCCGAACGATCACAACGTCCTCTTCGATTAAGAAGTTATAGTCGGGCATGTGATCATGCTGGCCATCATCGTCGATGATTTTGCCAAGCAAACGGCGAAATTCCTTCACCGTCGAGCTGGAACCGCATTTGTCGCGCAAGAGCTCAAGGCCGATTTTCCATACGGGTTGCGCCCCGCAATGCTTGCGCGCGATCTCATAGAGGCGACGCTCAAGAGGCTTTCGCAGGAAGAAATACTGCCTGTTGAGGGTTAGAACATTGTTGTTCTCGATCGCATCGAACACCCAATCAGCAAGCGTAATCTCGACATCGAGCATGCGTCCGCCGCGTGTCTCGCGGACAATCTCAAAGGCGCTGATAAGCCCGAAGGCGCTCAAGTGTTCTTTGCCCCCTTGGCGGATGCTTGTCTCGATCTCGGTGCCTTTGAGGCGGCGCAGGGCATCGCGTAGGAGGTCATAGCCGCGCCCAGAAGTTTGACGGTTGGTCGCAACCAGCAAGTCATGCGCTTTGAAGCGCACATGGCGGCTCACCTTACGGCCTTCATTAAGCGCGCCGATACATTGGCTGATGCAGTAGATCAGAATGTCCCGATCATGCACGGTTGCGAGCCCCTGGCGGGAGGGGGCGATCTGAATCCAGTTATCGCCGCGCTCATAGCGGCGGGTGCGCATGTCTGGCTTGGTTGAAAGCGAGAATACAGGATGTTCCATCGAGGCCATGTCGGCTTTTGGCACCGCGTCCAAGATGTCACAGACAAACAGATCGCGCTGCGGATGTCGATCTGGCAGGAGCGGCGAGCGGGCAGGGAGCACAGCGCTTTCATTCGTCAT
>NZ_CP085170.1 GCF_022788715.1 Sulfitobacter sp. DSM 110093 | reverse complement strand
ATCTGCCCTCGCTCTCAGTAACGCTATTATTCGGTAGCGCTTTTGTTTCCGTTACTTAATGCCATTGAAGGATTGCTTGCAACAGATTCTTGCGTGATTAGCACGGCTACAGGCAACATTAGCCGCGTTGAGCAAGTGAAGTTGGGTAAGATTCTCGAGGCAAATCTTTGAATTTATGAGATCTTTCAATGCATGACCTGAACTATCCTTGCTGAAGGTACGGAACAAGTCGACGGAGCCCCTCTTCCCCATATTAGAGCCGCATCTCGTAGATCGGCAGAATCGCAACTGGGTCATCCTGACCCGCAGGCATATTAGACACGGTAAATCTTTGGCCAGCCTGTCTCCCGAACAAATTTCAGAGCTCCCAGGTCTAGCTTCCCCAGAATACTCCTGACAGGGTGCGCGAAGAGGGGCTATGCCCCATTGCGGGGGAGGCCAGCGCGGGATGGTCGATATTTGGAGCGGCATTGCACAAGCTTTCTGGCTTGTCTTCACACTCGATGCTGAACTGCTGGAAATTGCAGGCCGATCGTTGCGTGTGACCCTGTCCGCCTTGATGGTCGCCTGCCTGGTTGCTCTCCCATTGGCGGCCTTGGTCGCAGTTAAGCGGTTTCGGGCACGGCGTTTGGTCATTGCGGTGCTGAACGCGCTGATGGGCCTGCCTCCGGTAGTGGTTGGGCTTGTCGTCTATGTGGTACTCTCTCGCTCAGGACCGCTTGGCGTCATGGGTCTGTTGTTCACACCGACGGCCATGATTATCGCGCAGGTTATCATCATTGTGCCGCTTATTGCCTCGATCGCGCATCAGTCGATCCGAGATCTTTGGGAGGAGTATCACGACCTGCTGATCTCAATGAACGTCACGCAGAAGCAGAAAATACAGACCCTACTGTGGGACTCGCGCCGTGCTTTGTTGACTGCCGCCCTCGCGGGCTTTGGCCGGGCGATCGGTGAAGTGGGGGCGATCATGATTGTTGGGGGCAATATCGATCACGCAACGCGGGTTCTGACGACTGCCATCGCGCTGGAGACGGGTAAGGGCGAATTCGCTTTGGCCTTGGCACTTGGTTTCGTGCTGATTGGGCTCGCGGTCGCGGTAAACTTGGCGATCCATTGGTTGGGCCGGACTGAACGAGAGGGGCGGTGGTGATGCAGCTCTTCCCGATGCAAGCTATCGCAATCGAGAGCCGCAGGCGCGGGCAGCGCTTGGTTGGGCCAATAGATTTGACGTTAGGGGGGCAGGGCGCCACTGTTGTGATCGGGCCAAATGGGGCGGGAAAGACCACTCTGTTGCAGCTGTTGCACGGCACAGCGCGGCTTTCAGCCGGGCAGATTGATTGGGCTTGCCCGACGGAAGAGGCACGACATAATCAAGCATTCGTATTCCAGCGCCCGGTGATGTTGCGGCGTACCGTTTTGGAAAACCTTACTTACCCGCTACGCCTGCGCGGTGTCGGCAAAGCAAGGGCATACCAGTTGGCAGAGGAATGGGCCACGCGCGTCGGATTAGAGCCACTCTTGGGCCGCGCAGCGCCGGTGCTGTCGGGCGGCGAACAGCAAAAACTGGCGCTCGCGCGGGCATTGATTTGTGAGCCGACACTGTTGTTTCTTGATGAACCTTGTGCCGCGTTGGACGGGCGCGCCACACGTGAGATCGAAGCGATTTTACAGGCTGCGAAATCACAAGGTACCCGGCTTATCCTTTCGACCCACGATCTTGGTCAAGCACGGCGCTTGGCCGATGACGTCTTATTCCTGCTTGGCGGGCGTCTGCATGAAGCGGGGCCAGCAGATACGTTTTTCAACCAACCTGAGACCGAGGAGGCTCGGGCATTTCTAAGAGGAGATATCGTAGAATGAAACATTGGATTATGGGCGCCATTTCGGCATTGGCCATCGGTAGCGCGGCGCAGGCGGCGGACGTGATGAAGATGGCTGTCACCACGTCGTTCAACAATTCCGGTCTAGCTGACGTGCTACTGCCAGAGATCGCGGCAGATCTCGACCTTGAAGTCCAATTGCTGGTCGTGGGTACTGGCCAAGCGCTCAAGCTTGGCGAAGCGGGGGATGTTGATGCGATCCTCGTACATTCGCGCAAGGCGGAAGAGGCGTTCGTTGCTGGCGGGTTTGGCAGCCACCGGACTGAGATCATGTATAATGATTTTGTCTTCATCGGGCCCAAGGCTGATCCGGCGGCAATTGCCGGGTCCGATGCGGCCACCGCAGCGCTTGCGGCGATTTCTGACGCCGGCTCAAATTTTGTCAGCCGCGGCGACGATAGCGGCACGCATAAGAAGGAGCTCTCGCTTTGGGCCGAAGCTGGGCTGGATCCCGTAGAGTTCGGCGACTGGTACAACGCTGTCGGCGCAGGTATGGGCGCGGCGCTCAACACCGCGTCGGGAATGCCTGCCTATGTCATGTCAGACCGGGCAAGCTGGCTGAACTTTGGCAACAAGGGCGATCTGGCGCTGCTCTACGCAGGGGATCCGGTGCTATTCAACCAATACGCCTATTTGCCAGTAAACCCTGAGATGCACGGTCACGTAAAGAATGATCTGGCCCTGAAACTGGAAGAATGGCTGATCTCTGACCGTGCGAAGACTCTGATCAACGAATACAAGATCAATGGTGAAACGCTGTTTGTCTTCAACGCAAACACGGCGGAATGACCTGAGTGAGAGACCATCCGCGCCGTTTTGCGTTGCGGGTGGTCTATTCGGGCAGATCGCCGTGGATCGCAAACTGCTCTAACCCCGCATCTTGCGGTTGGATCATCCGAAAGCTTTCGCGCACGCCTGCATCTGTCAACTCGCGCGCCACTGTCAGCAAGCAGTTCGGCGCGTGATCGGCGCACAGTTCAACCATCTGCGCGAGTTCCTCCGCCGCTACAGGCCGCGCGGCTTCGACTGAGGGTGCGCCGTAGTAGGTTACGAAGTGCTGTGCGAGCATATCCGTGAGAGTGGTGATCTCGGCCTCTTCGATCTGGGTTATCGCGACGAAAGTGACCCGACCAAAGGTCTCCAGCCCTAGCCATCCGTTTGCAAACGCCTGACGTGCCTTGCCCGTCAAATCTCCTTCGGTCCAGTCTGAAAACTCGAAGCCGCCGGAGATGCACCATTCGCCAGTCCGAGCGGGGGAAGCAAAGACGTTGCGGTCGCTTTCGTCGAAGTGGATCGCACGGGCGAGTTTCAGGGTCATGGGGCAGGCTCCAATAAGGTTGTCAGCGGGATCAGATGCGTGGTGTCCCCACTGAGCAGTAGCATACCGAAATGTTCGTCGACACCGATGAAACTACCAGTCTGGCCCTGTATCGATACTTCGTGATCGATATCAAAGACCAACCCGCGCCATTCACTGTGGAGGCTCGCAGGACCAAGGTCTTCCCAGCGGTTGATCCAATGCAGCGTATGCCGGGCCCAAGATTCGATCAGGGCAGGCGGCTGAACCTCTGCGCAGCCTTCGGCAAAAAGCGCGGTTTGATCTGGATTGAGGCCTGTTTCGGCCATGTCAGGATCTTCGGCCGGGTAGAGCGGTAGAGTGAAGCCCACGACAAGCCAGTCGGGGATAGCGTCAGGATCGGTAGTTGATGCGACCATGCGGAAAGCTCCGCAGGCGGCGCCACTAAGGCGAATGCCGCCGCCCCATTCCAACTGCACAGCCACCTCGGGCGGGGCCAGTGCGCCGAGGGCGTTCTGAAATCCGACCCCGCAGAGTGGGAGCATGGCCACCGCCTGCGCCAATGGTACTTCGGGCGCAAAGACCAATGCGCACTGCATCTCGGCCCCGTCCAACCGGTACGTTATGAGACCTGCATCGCAGCCGCGTGCGGCGCGCGTGCAGGCGGCACGGAGGGCGTCATCGGTCACAGCCTCGCCCGACATCAAAGGAGGGAATGAAAGCCCTTCGCTCATGCTGCGCCGGCGTCGATCAACTGTTTCGCGATCGCGTGGAAAGCCGCAGCCTGTTTGCTGTCCGGCTGGCTAACCGTAATCGGTGCGCCGCCATCCGACGCAAGCCGGATTTGCAAATCAAGCGGCACTTCGGCCAGCAGCGGCACGCCCCATTTTTCGGCCTCAGACGCGACACCGCCGTGACCAAAGACATGCTCTTCGTGACCGCAGCTGGTGCAGATATGCGTCGACATATTCTCAATCATCCCAAGGATTGGCACCTTAAGTTGATTAAACATGTCGATCCCCTTGCGGGCGTCAATCAGAGCCACATCCTGCGGTGTAGAGACGATTACCGCCCCGTCCACATGGGCCTTTTGCGCCAGTGTCATCTGCACGTCACCGGTGCCCGGCGGCAGGTCGACAATCAGTACGTCAAGCGCACCCCATTGCACCTGCGTCATCATCTGTTGCAACGCGCCCATCAACATCGGCCCGCGCCAGACGACGGCCTGATCTTCGTTGGTCATCAGGCCAATCGACATCATGGTGACGCCGTGGTTGCGCATCGGCAGGATGGTCTTGCCATCGGGCGAGGCGGGGCGGCCCGATACGCCGAGCATACGAGGCTGGCTGGGGCCGTAAACATCGGCATCCAGCAGGCCCACGCGGCGGCCTTGCGCAGCCAAAGCGCAGGCGAGGTTCGCCGAGACGGTGGATTTACCAACGCCGCCTTTGCCCGATGCAACGGCGATGATCCGGTCAACACCGGGGATCTTCTGCGGGCCTGAGGGTTCGGCGGCACGTTGTGGTTTAAGGTCGGGCGGCGGGGCTTTCTCACTATGCCCGGTCAGCACGATGGAAACTTTTGAGACTCCGTCGACCTGCGCCAGTGCTGCTTCGGCCAGCGCTTTGGCTTCCTCATAGGCTTTGGCTTGGGCGGGCGGGATTTCCATCACGAAACGCACCGCGCCCGCGTCGTCCACATTCAGTGCGCGCATCACGCCACTGGCCACGATGTCAGTCCCCGTGGCCGGATCGGTCACGGTCTTCAAGGCGGTTAGAACCGCTTCTCTGCTGGCTGTCACGTCGCTTATGCCTCGCCCTTATCCGCGCCGGCGATGGTGCCGTCGATTTCGTGCTCCAGTCCAAGCTCGGGGATGGAGATCACGGCCTTAACCGGAAACGTTTTACCGGCAGTGTCACCTTCGCGCATGGCCTTTTCGATGGCCTGCTGCGAGGTCACGCCGACCTGTTTGAGAAACTTGCGCATCGACATGTTGAAGTCTTCGCTCATGGGAGGCTCCTGTGCTGTGGGGCGGCGACCTAGTGGTCGCGCCGTTTGGAGAGGTAATCGTCGGTGGTGCGGGGGCGCGGGCGCTCATTGCCCGTCATTGGGTTATTGGTGCTGTGATATTGCGCATTGATCCGGCAGTCATCGCACATCTGGATCATGCGCAGTTTTGATTCATCGGCAAACATCGAATGGTTGCGCAGCTTGTCGGTGATTTTCTCAACAGTGGATTTCACCCCAAAGAGCGTGCCGCATTCGACACAAGGAAATGGCTCTTCTTCGTTCAGCACCCGTTGGCTCAGTGCGGCATCGGTCAGATCAAGCTGCGGCGCGAGGGTGATCGCGTCTTCGGGGCAGATGTGCTCGCAGAGACCGCATTGCAGGCAGGCGTCCTCCTGAAAGCGCAGCTGCGGCAAATCAGGATTATCGCCAAGTGCACCCGACGGGCAGAGCGAGACACAAGACAGACACAGCGTGCAGGCGTCCTTGTCCACCAGCACCGCGCCATAAGGCGCACCTTGGGGCAGGGGCAGTACCTCGGCTTCGGGTTGAAGCGCGCGGGCAGCTTGCCGGGCAATCTGGCGGCGGCTGCCCATCGGGCGCACGGGCTGCGCGACCGGCTTGGGGGCTGTACCGTCATAGAGCAGATCGGTCAGCGCGTCTGGATCAGGGGTATCGATCAGCATCATCCGTGCGTCGCCAGCAATGGCACGGGCGAGGGCGGTCTGGGTCTCAATTGCATCGCGGTCGGCCTTGGGGCCAAGCAGTAGGGAGACATGGGCGAAACCAGCGGCCAGTGCGGCCAGCGCTTCGGCGTGACCAAAGGCCGCGAGCGCGGGCAGGTGCATGGGTATCACATCGGCAGGCAAGCCGCGCCCGTGACGCGCGGCAAGGCGGATCATCTCTGCACCGTGGTCGTCATGCACCAAAAGACGTGGCGCTTCGCCATCCGCCTCAAGATAGGCGCGGGCAAGGGTCTGAACCCGCCGCATCGTGAAGTCCACAGGTGGCGCGTCATAGCTGATCGCCCCCGAAGGACAGGCAGAGGAACACGCCCCGCAGCCCGCGCAAATCATCGGGTCCACGGTCACATGATCGCCGTCCGGTGTGATCGCCCCGGTGGGGCATAGATCGAGACAGGCCGTACATCCTGTCTGCCCGGCGCGGCTGTGCGCACAAAGCAATGGCTCGGTGCGCACATAAAGCGGCTGCTCGAACGTGCCGACCAAATGCGATGCGGCCAGTACTGCGGCGGCGACAGCGGGCGGATGCGCAGGATCGGCGCGGAGATAGCCTTCGCGTTTCTCATGGGCCGGGAACAGTGGTGTGTCACCGCGCAGGTCAAGGATCAGGTCACATTGGCTGCGTGCGCCATCACGCGGATCGGTCCACGTCAGGGGGCCACGACCCCGTGGGTCAACCTGCCGCAATGCGTCGATCACCACTTCGAACTGGCCAAGCGCGCCTTTGGCCCGGCGCAACTTGCCAGAGATCAGATCATAGCCGCGCAGTTCGGGGAGGCTGTCGTCGGCCTCGGTCACACTGTCTTCGATCAGCAAGGTTACGCTCAGGTGGTCTTTAAGCTGCGCTGCGGCTTCCAACGCTGCCGGTCCACGTCCAAGGATCAGGCAAAGCCCCTCGGATCCAACATCGATGGTTTTCTCGGCGGGCGCCTCTAACAACGCCTCTGTAGCGAGCGCGGACATTTTGGGCAGTTTATCGAGGGGGTCATCTGACCATCCGGCCCGGTCGCGTAGGTCCAAGAGAGGGGCAGGGGGCAGGCCCAATTCCTCAGCCAATTCGGTAAAGACGCGTTCTTCTTGGGTGCAGCATAAAATCGCATCCCCTGTGTTCAGTGCCTTGGCCGCGCGGTCGATCTGGGTGGTGCAGAGGGCCGAACAGGGCTGCATGACAGTCAAACCGGTGCTTTCGGCCAGCGCATCGGAATCGATACGCTGCGACCCTGCACAATCGCATGTTATCAGTGTCTTGGCCATGAATTTTCCCTTGTTTCGCGCGCCAATCGGCCACCCCTAAGGGCCCGGTTGAGGCCCCAAGCTAGACGGGATTTGGCACCGCCCACAACCGGAATCGGGCAACTCAGAGCCATGGCGCGCCGAGGCGACGCAGCTAATAAAGTGTAAGGCGCGGCGCGGTGATTCGAAATCGGCCAATCTCGCAAAATCCTAGTGAAATACTCAAGTTAGACAAAACGTCCAAAGCATCATTGACGGCACAAGGTCGCGGGTCATCTTGTCTGAATAGCCAAGTTTTTCAGGGCATCACGCGGTTTTACGCTTCCCCATAGTGGGAGTTTAGGGCGAAGGTCAGAGCAACGGAGGAGCCAGTTGATTCATAACCCGAAAATGTACCGGACGATGCCCTTGGGCATTGTACTGCGGCGCGCGCCGGGGGTGACCCGTTGGGCCAAGTGGAGCTGGAAAGCGACCGCTGTGCTGCCCGGTGCCGGGGAAGCGGATTGGCGTGAGCTGCGCCGCGATGGCGAGATCGTCGAATACCATGCCGCAACACTTCAGATTGAATTACACGGTGCTGAGACCGAAGCCTACGTTCACGGGTTGGGTGCCGACGTGCCCTGCGTCTATGTGGTGATGCGCCCCATCCCCGGTGCGACCGACCGCCCCTTCAAACTCGCCCTCGTTACCGCCTCTCCTTATGAGGCGCAGGATTATTGCGACAGCGCCGAAGAAGTGGTCGAAAAAGTCGCGATGACGCCCGGTTTGCTGGCGTGGGTGCAAGAGTTTGTCGAAGAGTTTCACCAAGAGGAAGAGTTCGTAAAGCGGCGGCGTGATCGCCTGCGGACGGATCGCCAGCAAGACGGCATCGGTGATCCGCGTATCGAGAAACCAGCAGACATCTACGCCTCGCCCGCATTAAAACGAAAGCGTCTGGCATGAGCAGCTTTTGGCAAAAACGCCGTGCCGCCGTGGCAGCAGAGGCAAAGGCCGAAGTGCGCGTGCAAGAAGCCCGCGTGGCAGAGGCCGAAGAAGCGGCCTTGGCCGAGCGCAGCGATGACGATTTGCTGGCCGAGTTCGATCTGCCCGCGCCGGAGGATCTGGTCAGCGGCGAACAACTCCGGGCTTTCCTCAAGGCGCAGCTGCCGCAACGGCTAAAGACCCGTGCGCTGCGCAGCTTCTGGCGGACCAATCCAGTGCTTGCCTGTCTTGACGGGTTGAATGACTACGACGACGATTACACAGCAGCCGCGACTGCTGGCAAACCTGTGAACACGATCTATCAAGTGGGCCGCGGCATGGTGGCCAAGGTCGAAGAGGTATTGACGGCTGAGACCGATGCGCCTGAGGGGGCCGCTGAAGCGGTTGCGGAAGATGCGCCCGTTCTTGCATCGACCCATGATGTGGTCGTGCCTGCCCCACGCCGAACAGAGACAGCGCTGGCGCAAACAGCACCTCAGCAGACCTATAGCGTACCTGTAGATCATGCCGAGGAAGAGACCGCGCAACCCGCGCCGACCCTCCGCCGGATGCGGTTCCACTTTGCCAGCGATCTGGCCGATGACATGGAAGGTAGCAGCGCATGACCCAATTGGCCGCGAAACCCCTACTCGAAGAGGACCGCCTGCGCGCGGACCTCTATAACTTCATGGGGCTTATCCTTTCCGGACCCCCGGATCAGATGCTACTGGATCAGTGTGCGGGGCTTTCGGGCGACGACAGTGAGTTGGGGCAGGGGTTCAAAGCCTTGTCGCGGCTGGCGTCCAACACCAAACCAGCAGGGGCAGAGAGCGAGTTCAATCGGCTTTTCATCGGTCTGGGTCGGGGCGAATTGCTGCCCTATGCAAGCTTTTACCTTACTGGCTTCCTGAACGAAAAGCCGCTGGCTGCTTTGCGTCAAGACATGATCGCGCGCGGGCTTGAGCGGGCGCCGAATGTGTTCGAGCCCGAGGATAACATCGCCTCACTAATGGAAATGATGGGCGCAATGATCGCCGGCCGTTTCTCGGCACCGGCCACGCTGGCGCAGCAAAAGACATTCTTTAATCGGCACATTGCCCCATGGGCCGGGCATTTCTTTGCTGACCTCGAAGGCGCGAAAAATTCGGTTTTCTACGCCCCCGTGGGTAAGATTGGCCGCGCCCTTATGCAGATCGAAGCCGAGGCATTTCGCCTTAGCAAAGACAATTAACACGTGACGAGACCGCTGGGGCGTCCCGCCCTTGAACAAGAGACGTAACAGGAGAGACAAAATGACACGCAAGCCAGAGGGTTCCACCAAAGCACCCGTTCGCAAAGATCGGCGCGATTTCCTGAAGTTCGCGGGCACCGCCGCCCCATTGGCCGCCGTCGCCGTGGCCACCACCGGGACTGAAGCCGAAGCGGCCAAAGCGCCTGACCTGACGTCGGACCGCATTCAAGATACCGAACACACGCGCGCATATTACGCCTCTGCTCGGTTCTAATCAGATACCAAGGGGCGCTGCCCTTTAAACTTGGCCGGGCGGAAAACGCCCGCCGTTCAATAGCCACCTCAGGCGGGGACCAGCCCGCGCACAGGGAGTGAAGATATGTTGAGGAAAAAGACCAATGGGGTCGCGCGGTCTGCGCAGCGGACAGGCATCATGTCCGACGTGGCGCGAAGCGGTATTGACCGGCGCGCATTTCTGCGCGGTTCGGGCCTTGCCATCGGGGGGCTAAGCGCCATCGCCGCAACCGCAGGCAGCGTGCAACAGGCATCTGCCGCCACTGCCGCCGTCAGCGGAAAGATGGAGATCAAGAAATCCGTCTGCACCCATTGTTCGGTCGGGTGTACCGTCATCGCCGAAGTCTCTGATGGCGTTTGGTTGGGGCAGGAGCCCGGTTGGGACAGCCCGTTCAACCTTGGCGCTCACTGTGCCAAAGGCGCGTCGGTCCGCGAACACGCCCACGGCGAACGCCGCCTTAAGTACCCGATGAAGAAAGTCGGCGGCGAATGGCAGCGGATTTCTTGGGAACAGGCGATCAATGAGATCGGCGACAAGATGACCGCCATCCGCGACACCTCCGGCCCGGATTCGGTCTACTGGCTCGGCTCGGCCAAGCATTCCAACGAACAGGCCTATCTGTTCCGCAAGTTTGCCGCCTACTGGGGCACCAACAACGTCGACCACCAAGCGCGGATTTGTCACTCTACCACCGTTGCAGGGGTGGCGAACACATGGGGCTACGGCGCCATGACCAACAGCTACAATGACATCCATAAATCCAAGGCGATCTTCATCATCGGTGGCAACCCCGCCGAGGCGCACCCGGTGTCGCTTCAGCACTTGTTGAAGTCGAAGGAAGAGAACAACGCGCCGCTGATCGTCTGTGACCCGCGTTTCACCCGCACGGCGGCCCATGCCGACGAATATGTGCGGATGCGTCCCGGTTCTGACGTGGCGCTGGTTTGGGGCATCCTCTACCACATCTTCGAAAACGGTTGGGAAGACGAAGAGTTTATCCGCACCCGCGTTTGGGGCATGGACGAGATCCGCAAGGAAGTCGCCAACTGGACACCAGATGAGGTTGAGCGCGTCACCGGCGTACCGGGCGAGCAGCTTCAGCGCGTGGCGCGGACCTTGGCCAACAACCGTCCGGGCACCGTGATCTGGTGCATGGGTGGTACACAGCACACCAACGGCAACAACAACACCCGCGCCTACTGCATCTTGCAACTGGCTTTGGGCAACATGGGCACCGCCGGCGGCGGCACCAATATTTTCCGCGGCCATGATAACGTGCAGGGCGCAACTGACCTTGGCGTTCTAGCCGATACGTTGCCGGGCTACTACGGCCTGTCCGATGGCTCTTGGGCGCATTGGGCGCGGGTCTGGGATGAGGAACTGGAATGGCTCCAAGGCCGTTTCGCTTCTTGGACCGATGGCGCGGGCGAAGAGCAGAAGATGATCAACCTTACCGGCATTCCGGTATCGCGTTGGATCGACGGTGTGCTTGAGGATCGCGAGAACCTTGAGCAGCCCGATAACACCAAGGCGATGGTGCTTTGGGGTCACGCGCCGAACTCGCAGACCCGCCAGAAGGAACTGAAAACGGCGATGGAAAAGCTCGACCTGCTGGTCGTGGTCGATCCTTACCCAACCGTTTCCGCAGTTCTGCATGACCGGACCGAAGATACCTATCTGCTTCCGGCCTGTACGCAGTTCGAAACTTCCGGCTCTGTCACTGCATCGAACCGGTCGCTGCAGTGGCGCGAAAAGGTTGTCGAGCCGCTGTTCGAAAGCCTGCCGGATCACACGATCCTTTATAAGTTTGCCAAGAAGTTCGGCTTCGAAGATCGCATGTTCCGCAATATCGAAGTGAATGGTGAAGAGCCACTTATCGAAGACCTGACGCGCGAGTTCAACAAGGGCATGTGGACCATCGGCTATACCGGGCAGTCGCCTGAGCGGATGAAGATGCACATGCAGAACCAGCATACCTTCGACAAGACCACTCTGCGGGCCGTCGGTGGCCCGGCGGATGGGGATTACTACGGTATGCCGTGGCCTTGCTGGGGCACGCCTGAAATGAACCACCCCGGCACCGCGAACCTTTACGATATGTCGCTGCCGGTCGCCGAAGGCGGCCTGACCTTCCGCGCCCGTTTCGGGGTTGAGCGTGATGGTGAGAACCTGCTGGCCGAAGGCGTCTATTCCAAAGGGTCTGAAATCAAGGACGGCTACCCTGAGTTCACCATGCAAATGCTAATGGACCTCGGCTGGGACGGCGATCTGACGGCAGAGGAACGGCAGAGCATCGAAGCCGTCGCGGGTTATGAAGCGCCTGAGAATGCGGACGATGGTCAAGAGGAAGTCGGTGAAACCTCGCAACAGGGCGAGATGGATTCGGATTACGTGGCTCAAGTTGGCGGTATCAACTGGAAGACCGACCTCTCGGGCGGCATCCAGCGAGTTGCGATTGAACACGGCTGCGCCCCCTTCGGCAACGCCAAGGCCCGCTGCGTGGTCTGGACCTTCCCTGATCCGGTGCCGAAACACCGCGAGCCGCTCTATTCCAACCGGCGTGATCTGGTGGCGGATTATCCGACCTATGACGATAAGACCTTCTGGCGGGTGCCGACGCTTTATGCGTCCATCCAAAAAAACGACTTCTCTGAGGAATTCCCGATCATCCTCACTTCGGGTCGATTGGTCGAATATGAAGGCGGCGGCGATGAAACCCGGTCGAACCCATGGTTGGCCGAATTGCAGCAAAACATGTTCATCGAGATCAACACTCGTGACGCCAACAACCTTGGTGTGCGCGACGGGAATGACGTTTGGGTTGAAGGGCCAGAAGGCGGCAAGATCAAAGTGATGGCCATGGTCACCGAACGGGTGGGCGAGGGCGTAGCCTTTATGCCCTTCCACTTTGGCGGGCACATGGAAGGCGAAAGCCTGCGGGGGAAGTACCCTGATGGCGCCGACCCGATCGTATTGGGCGAAAGCACTAACACGGTTCAGACCTACGGCTACGATTCAGTCACACAAATGCAGGAGACCAAAGCGACTCTCTGCAAGATTATGCCAGCGTAAGGAGACAAGAGAATGGCAAGAGCAAAGTTTCTCTGCGATGCCGAGCGCTGCATTGAATGCAACGCATGTGTAACGGCTTGTAAGAACGAACACGAAGTCCCTTGGGGCATTAACCGCCGCCGCGTGGTGACCATTCAGGACGGCCAACCGGGCGAACGCTCGATCTCGGTCGCCTGTATGCACTGCTCGGACGCGCCCTGTATGGCGGTCTGCCCGGTGGATTGTTTCTACCAGACCGACGACGGCATCGTCCTGCACTCCAAAGACCTCTGCATTGGTTGCGGTTACTGCTTCTACGCCTGCCCATTTGGCGCGCCGCAGTATCCGCAGGCTGGCAACTTCGGCAGCCGCGGCAAGATGGACAAATGTACCTTCTGCGCCGGCGGCCCCGAAGAAAACCACAGCCAAGCGGAGTTCCAGAAGTACGGCCGCAACCGGATCGCGGAAGGCAAACTGCCAATCTGCGCCGAGATGTGCTCGACCAAGGCGCTTCTCGCCGGTGACGGTGACATGGTCTCTGACATCTACCGCGAGCGCGTCGTCGCGCGCGGCTTTGGCTCCGGCGCTTGGGGCTGGGGTACGGCTTACGAGCAAAAGGGCCAGTAACGGCTTTTGGGGCGGCCTGACCGGGCCGTCCCTTTTCTCCATATCTGTCTAGCCGGGGGATTTCCCATGCTGCGCCACCTGATGGCTCTTTTCATTCTCGCCTTGGCCGCGCTGCCGGTCAGTGCGACGGCGCAGGACGTGCGCCTGCCCGAGAACGCGACCCCCTCGGCCATCGACCGCGCCAACACCGGTGGCGCGCAGAACCTGGCCGACATCGATCGCCGCCAAAACGGGGCCGAGATTGACGACGGGTTCCGGCGCAACAATCTGGGGGGCGACGCCGCGACGGTGCCGGGGCTTGGTCCGCTTGGTGGGCGCTCCGACCCGGACCTGTGGCGTGGCATCCGCTATAACGAATTGCCCGTGCGCGTGAGCACGATGAACAAGACGGGCCGCGTCCTCGTGCAGGACAACGGAATGTGGTGGCAGCAATTCCGCCAAGGCCCGCTGGCAACCTACGGCGCATGGCTTCTTGCCGGGACGCTGGCAGTGCTCTTGTTATTCTATCTCTTGCGGGGGCGGATCCGTATCGAAGGCGGCAAGGTCGGGCGCACCGTCACCCGTTTCAAAGCGATTGAACGCTTTGCCCATTGGATGCTGGCCGGATCTTTTATCCTGCTTGCCCTCACGGGGTTGGCCACGCTCTTTGGCCGCAAGGTGGTCATTCCGCTTTTGGGTCATGAGTTCAACTCGGTCCTGCTGACCGGGTCCAAGTTCATCCACAACAACGTGTCATGGGCCTTTATGATCGCGCTGGTCATGGTTTTCTTTATGTGGATTTGGCACAATATCCCGAACAAGACTGACTGGGTCTGGATCAAACAGGGTGGCGGTTTTATTGGTGACAAACACCCGCCCGCCAAGAAGTTTAACTTCGGCCAAAAAATTGTCTTCTGGGCCGTGATCCTCTTGGGCTTCTCTGTATCGCTCTCGGGTCTATCGCTGCTGTTCCCCTTTGAGATCCAGCTTTTTGGCCATACCTTCGGCCTAATCAATGACATCGGCGTGGCAGACGCGGCGGGCCTTGGTCCATTGCAGGACGATCTGACGCCTCATGCGGAAATGCAATATGCCCAGCTTTGGCACGCGATCATCGGCTTTCTGATGATGGCGGTGATCTTGGGCCACATCTATATCGGGACACTCGGTATGGAGGGCGCCTTTGACGCCATGGGCAACGGCGAGGTTGATGAACGTTGGGCAGAGCAGCACCATTCGCTCTGGCTGGATGAAGTCAAAGATAACAAGCGGACCCCCGCAGAATGATGGGCGGCGTTCAGGTAAAAGGATACGCGCAATGAAGGCCATGCTGGCAGGGTTTCTGGGCGTCGCGGTGATCGGCGTGGTGGCCTATTTCGGTCTGCATGAGATGGGCTTTTCCTCGGCCGAGGTCTATTCAGGTGAAAACGTCCGATTGGACTGACACCGAAGAGGCATATCATGGCGGCAGGCGATGAATACGGCGGCACGCTCGAAGGCGCGTCGGTCCTTGTGATCGACGACGAACCGGGCATGCGGCATTTCCTGACCAAGATTTTGGAGCCCCGCGTGAAGAGGGTCGCGCAAGCGGCCTCGCCTGCGGAGGCCACCAAACTCTTGGATGAGGCGCATTTCGATGTGGTGGTGCTTGATAATATCATGCCCGGTAAGACCGGTTTGGAGTGGGTGGTCGAACAGCGCCGCAAAGGGTTCTACGCCGATACGATCCTGATCACCGCCTATGCCGATCTGGAAACCGCCATTGCCGCGTTGCGGGCAGGGGTCAGTGATTTCGTGCTGAAACCCTTCCGGGCGAACCAAATCCTCGGCGCCGTTTCCCGCACGCTCGACCGCAAGAACCTGCGCCGCGACAATACGCTGCTTCGGCGCGAGCTGCACGGCGGGATAGCGGTGCAGATGCTTGGAAAATCTGAGGCGTTGTCGAAGGTTCGCGGTATGTTGAACCGTCTGGCCCCCGTGCCAACGCCAGTACTTTTCACCGGGGCCAGCGGCACGGGCAAAGAACTGGCAGCGCGGCAATTACACCAGATGTCTGATCGGGCCGACAAACCATTTGTTGCGGTTAACTGTGCTGCGATCACACAAGAGCGCATCGTGCCCGAACTTTTTGGCGCGGTAGAGGGGAACGAGACCTTGCAGCCGGGTCTGTTTCTTCTGGCTGATGGCGGCACCCTGTTCCTTGATGAAGTGGCGCAGATGCCTGAGCAGTTGCAGGCAGCACTCCTGCGTGTGCTGGAG
Organism: Sulfitobacter sp. DSM 110093; assembly: GCF_022788715.1. Classification (NCBI taxonomy): domain Bacteria; kingdom Pseudomonadati; phylum Pseudomonadota; class Alphaproteobacteria; order Rhodobacterales; family Roseobacteraceae; genus Sulfitobacter; species Sulfitobacter sp. DSM 110093. The sequence continues at coordinate 252,791 of NZ_CP085170.1, read as the reverse complement.
GATCAACGCATTCGGCCCGAGGGTGCCGAGCGTGAGATACCGCTGAACCTGCGTTTTCTCTTTGCCACTAACGCCGATCTGCCAAAAGCGGTGGCAGAGGGGCGTTTCCGCGCTGACCTTTACCACCGCATGAATGTGGTCGAAGTGGCCATGCCCCCGCTCAAAGATCGTTCGGACGATATCGTCGAACTGGCTGCGATGTTCATGCAGCAATTCTCAACCGCGCTCGGCATGCCGGCGCTACGTTTGGATGCAGAAACACTGCTTAAGCTGCGCCGCTATGACTGGCCGGGTAACGTGCGCGAGCTGAGAAACCTGATCGAACGGTCCGTGATCCTCGGCAGTCTGCCCGAAGCTTTTGCGGGGCACGGCAGTGTGGATGGGCCGAGGGCCATTGAGGATCTCGAACTCGTGACGCAGCGCCATATGCTGCACATCCTTGATCTGTGCAAAGGTAACAGGGCAGAGGCCGCGCGGCGTTTGGGCGTTTCGCGCAAGACCGTGGACCGCAAACTGGCCGCTTGGGCCGCCGAAGGTTTGGATATCGATGCCCTTTAAGAGGTTAAGGCAATCCTAATCGCGCATATCTGTTCTAGGTTCGTTGAATATCCGGACTCACAGCAGAACAGTGTCCGTCCTCGGTGGTATAGAATAGAACGAAATCCATTTTTCCCGACACGGTAGGACCATTATTCCATCTGAACCAATACATCCCGCCAAACGTTCCTGTTTGAGCGACGGTGTTGAAGCGGGCGGCGCCCGGTGACATCTGATGCTCAAGCGTTACAGGAGTAAATTCAATGCTGAAACAGATCGTTACCGCCACCGCGCTCGCCGCAGTATCCGGCACCGCAGTCTTTGCCCAAGACAATGAGACGCTGCGCGTCGGCATGTCGGGCGGCTATTTCCCATTTACCTTTGTGAAGCTCGACGAGCTTCAGGGGTTTGAAGTCGACGTGATGAACGCCGTTGGCGAAGAGGCTGGCCTTGAAGTTGAGTTCGAAACTATGGCCTTTTCCGGCCTGATCGGTGCCCTAGATGCAGGGCGCATCGACACGATCGCCAATCAAATCACAATCACATCAGAGCGCGAAGAAAAATTTGCCTTCACCGCGCCTTACGTTTTTGATGGCGCGCAGGTCGTGATCAAAGAGGGCAACGAAGAGATCGGCAGCGTCGAAGACCTGCGCGGCAAGACCGTTGCGGTTAACCTCGGCTCGAATTTTGAACAACTGCTGAACGAACTCGATTTCGCTGATGAGATTGAAATCAAGACCTATGAATCCAACATCGCCCAAGATACCGCGCTTGGTCGTGTGGATGCATTTGTGATGGATCGCGTTTCGTCTGCCCAACTCATTCAGGAAAGCCCTCTGCCGCTGGAACTTGCTGGCAAGCCTTTCTCTGAGATCCGTAATGCGCTGCCGTTCCAAGACAACGACGAAGGCCGCGCCCTTCGTGACCGCGTAGACACCGCACTGGAATCGCTGCGCGAAGACGGTACACTGGCCGAGATCTCGGACAAGTGGTTCGGCACAGACATCACCAAAGCGGAGTAACCCATGCGGGCGCTAGACCTTGACTACATGCTGGGGCTGGTGCCCGTCATATTGGGCTATGTACCACTGACACTGTTAATGGCGGCTGCGGGGATGGTGTGCGCACTCATCCTCGCCTCGCTTTTGGCGGTAGAGCGGGTGGCAAAAGTGCCGGTGCTCGATTGGTTCGTAGTGCTTTTCATCAGCTTCTTTCGCGGCACGCCGCTGCTGGTGCAGCTGTTCCTTTTTTACTATGGCCTACCCCAAGCGCTTTCGTTCTTAACCAAGGTCGACGGTGTGACCGCGACGATCATGGGGCTGACGCTGCATTTCGCGGCTTATATGGCCGAAAGTATACGCGCTGCAATCGCGGGCGTGGACCGCAGTCAATGGGAAGCAGCGCAGTCTATCGGCATGACCCAAGGCCAGATGATGTTGCGTATCATCTTGCCGCAGGCTGCCCGGATCGCTGCGCCAACTTTGGTGAATTACTTCATTGATATGGTCAAAGGCACTTCGCTGGCTTTTACGCTTGGCGTGACCGAGATGATGGGTGCCGCTCAGAAAGAGGCGGCAGGCAGCTTTCTCTATTTCGAAGCCTATCTTGTTGTCGCGATGGTCTATTGGGTCATCGTCGAAGCGCTAAGCCAAGGCCAGAAACGGCTTGAAACCTATCTGAACAAGGCGTTTGCACGATGATTGATATTTCTGGCCTGACCAAACATTTCGGCGCCGCGCCTGTGTTGGACGGCATCGACCTGCAGATCGCGGATGGGGAGCGCGTTGTGGTGATCGGTCCTTCGGGAACGGGCAAGTCGACGCTGCTTCGCTGTCTTAACTTTCTCGACGTGCCGCAGGCGGGGCAGATTACCATCGGAGATGTGACAGTTGATGCTGCGAAGGCGCGCAAGTCGGATATATTGGCGCTGCGCCGCCGCACCGCGATGGTTTTTCAGAACTACGCGCTTTTTGCCAATAAGACTGCCAAGCAGAACATCATGGAAGCACTGGTGACGGTACACAAGCGCCCGGTCGAAGAGGCCGAGCAGCGTGCGCTGTCGGTGCTGGCCGAAACCGGTTTGGCGGATAAAGCGGATAGTTTTCCTTCGGCGCTGTCAGGGGGGCAACAACAGCGGGTTGGCATTGGCCGCGCCATGGCGCTTGAGGCGGAACTGATGCTGTTTGACGAGCCGACTTCGGCGCTTGATCCTGAATGGGTAGGCGAGGTGCTTGATCTGATGCGCGCGGTGGCGGAGCGCAAGCAAACGATGCTGATCGTGACCCATGAGATGCAATTCGCGCGTGAAATCGCGGATCGGATCATCTTTATGGACGGTGGCAAAATCGTGGAAAGTGGTTCGCCATCCGAGATTTTCGGTGGGCCAAAGGATGCAAGGTTGCAAAGGTTTCTTAAGCGGGTTGGGGAATAGCCGGGGGCGGAATGCAGCCGGAAGTGCCGGGCCAGCAAAAGCAAAAAGGCCCGCCAATCGGCGGGCCTTTTCCTTAGAGCCGATAGGCTGAAATCATTCCGCGCAGGCGCGGATCTTTTCGATGTCCGGGCCATTCGGTGTGCGGCCCAAGTTGAACGGTGCCGAGGCATCACGCCATTTGGCGTAGTCGTTCAGATACTCCAACTGGCTCAGGTAAACCTTTGCGGAATCGGGGTTCTCACAGGCGGTTTCCTCGATGGTTTCGTTGGCCATTTCCTGAACGGTCGCCAGCGTTTCATCGTCGTAGCGGTTAATTTCGATGCCCGCGTCGAGGAACTGCTGGTAGGCTTCAGTTGCACGCTTTTCGGTGAAGGAGAGCGACCAGACTAGGTTGGCCTGCGCCGCGATTTCAAGTGCTTCGCGGGTTTCGTCCGACAGCGCGTCCCATGCGCCTTTATTGATCATCACACCGAAGATCGACGCCGACTGGTGCCAGCCCGGTGTCGCCCAGTACTTGGTGACCTGCTGGAAACCGCCCGAGAAGTCGACGTTGGGTGTCGAGAATTCCGCGCCATCAATAACGCCGCGCTCAAGCGACTGGTAGATTTCGCCACCGGCCATGGAAACCTGAGACCCGCCCAGTTTCTCCAACAGACGGCCCTGCTCCAGACCCGACAGACGCAAACGCTTGCCCTTGAGGTCTTCCAGCGTAACGATCTGCTCATTGGTGCGGAAACCGGATTCGTTGTTGGTCACACCGTAGGGCAGATAGACCATGCCGAACTTGCCATAGATCTCGTTATAGAGGTCTTTGCCGCCCCATTGTTCGATCCAGTTGACGTAATCAACCGCGTTGAACAGGCTCGCCGTGGTCGCCAGCGGCGAGAAGGCAGAGTTGCGGCCAGCCCAGTAGCCGGGCCAGTCGGCGCCGGCCTGAACGGTGTTGGATTCAACCGCGCCAAATACTTCGCCCGCGGGGACGAGCGAGCCGCCTTCGAAGAATTCGATGGTCAGGTCTTCGCCCGTCAGCTTGTTGGCCAGATCAACGAAGTGTTTGTCGATCTCGATCAGTTCCAGCGAAGTGGGCCATGTGGTGGTCATGGTCCAGTTGTCTTGGGCCGCGGCTTGCGTGCCAAAGCCTGCGCAGAGTGCCAGACTGGCAAGTGTTGATTTCAATTTCATAATATTCTCTCCTCCGTTGATTTATTTTGTATAGAGCGTTTCCGGCAACCAAGTGACAAGCTGCGGGAACAGGGCAATGGCCACGCACATCATCAGGATCAGTCCGATGAAGGGCAGCACACCGACGATGATATGCGACGTCTTGACCTCACGCGGGGCAATGGCGCGCAGATAGAACAGCGCATATCCAAAGGGTGGCGTGAGGAAGGACGTCTGCAGAACCACCGACATCAGGACGACGAACCACAACAGGCTCACGTCCATCTCCTGAACGATGGGCAGGAAGATTGGGAAGGACAGCAGCACGATGCCGGTCCAATCGAGGAAGGCGCCAAGGATGAAAACGATGAACATCATCATCGCGATCAGCAGCCATGGCGCCATGTCGAGGTTGCGGATGATCTCTTGGGTGGCGCGCAGACCCCCGGTGATGTTGAACACCCCGGTAAAGGCAGTGGCACCAACAACAATGAACAGGATCATCGCCGACGTGCGGCCCGTTTCCAACATTGCGCCATAAAAGCTGGCCCAGGTGAATTTGCGCCGCATAATGACAATCACCAGCGCGAGTGCGGCACCAATGGCCGAGGCTTCGGTCGCCGTGGCGATGCCCGCCAGCAGCGAGCCAAGGATGCCAAGGATCAGCACCAGCGGCGGCACCGCTTCGATCAGCAGCATACGCACAAGCGCGGGTTTGGAGATCTTCTCATCAGGCTCAACCGCGGGGGCCATATCAGGGCGGACGACTGCGACGATAAAGACCCAGACCGCATAAAGTAGGCCCAACACCACGCCCGGCACCATCGCACCGGCGAACAGTTCACCCACCGACAGCGGCGAATAGGAGGCCATAAGGATCAACATGATCGACGGCGGGATCAGAATGCCAAGGCAGCCTGAAGCCGCGATGACACCGGTAGTAAGGGTCGGACTATAACCATACTGCAGCATCGGACGCAGGGCCATCACGCCCATGACGGTGATCGAAGCCCCGATGATGCCCGTGGTCGCCGCCAGCAAGATCGAAATGAAAACTACCGCCAGCGCCAGACCGCCACGGATGTTCGACATCAAAAGCCGTAGCGATTCGAACATCTTATCCGTCACGCCCGAATCTGACAGGAACCTTGCCATCAAGATAAACAGCGGAATTGCGATCAGCGTAAAGTTGTCAAGCACGTCGCCGAAAATCCGGTTGATAACGATGCCCAGCACCATGGGCTTGCCAGCAATAACAGCGCCAAGAACAGCGGTGCCGCCCAGAACAAAGGCCAGCGGGTGACCCATGAAAAGGCCCAGCAACAGCAGGCCGAACATGGTGAGTGCAATAAGTTCAGGCGTCACGTGGCAGTTCCTGACGGTTAAGTACGAGTTTCAGAAATTCCGACACGCCTTGCAAAAGCAACAGCGCCGCGGCGAGGCACATAGCCATTTTCAGCGGATAGACCGGCAGCTGCACAGAGCCATATGTCGTTTCACCTTGGGCATAAGAGCGCATGGCGAATTCATAAGAGCGGGTGGTGAAGATCCACGCGAAGGGGAAGAAAAAGATCACATAGCCCGCCGCTTCGACCCAGCGTCGCAGGGTGGGGGCAAGGGTTTCGGTGATCAGATCGACCCGCACATGGGCCTGATGACGCAGCGCATAGCCGCCCAGCATGACGAAATAAAAGCCATATAGCTGTTTAGTCACATCAAAGGCCCAGCGTGTCGGATCGTTCAGCGCATAGCGCATGAAAACGTCATAGATGATGATCGCAGCAAAGATGACGGCAACGACCGACACAATACGCCCGACGAATTCGTTCATCTGGTCGATGAATTTTAACAAGATCTGAGCCCTCCCTGGCAGCTCGCACATTATTCACCTTTCTGCCGAAAACAAGGCGAAAGACCAATAATACTACAGCTTTACGTAGCACTACGTATGCGGCTTCGGGGGAGATTGTCTAGCAAGAGGCAGGTTCAATTCGTGTAGACCATGGACATTTGCGAAAACCGACGATTATCTGCTGCACATAGCCCTCTGCGCCGACGTCGGAGGATGCTTAACAATTATCCTTTGGGAGGAAAAACATGGATCGTCGTTCATTTATTCGCAAAGCCGGTGTGATGGGGGCAGGTGCTGCCGCTACGACGCTTGCAGCGCCCGCAATTGCGCAGGGCAACATCACGTGGCGTATGGTTACCACATGGCCCAAGAACTTCCCCGGTCTGGGTGTCGGCGCACAGCGTCTGGCCGACCGGATCACCGCCGCGTCGGGCGGCGAGCTGACCATTCAGGTCTTCTCGGCTGGTGAGATGGTTCCGCCGCTGCAGTCGCTGGATGCGGTGATCGACGGTACAGCCGAAATGAGCCACGGTGCCGCCTACTACTGGCAGAACAAATCGCCCGCGCTGTCGTTCTTTACCGGCGTACCTTACGGCATGACAACGCCCGAGCTGACAGCTTGGATGCGTTACATGGGCGGTCAGGAAATCTGGGACGAAATCTATGACCAGTTCGGCGTTCAGGGCTTCCTGTCCGGCAACACCGGCACCCAAACGGGTGGTTGGTTCCGCGATGAGCTGAAGAGCCTCGATGACGTCAAAGGCGTTCGCTTCCGGACGCCGGGCCTTGGTGGCCGCGTATGGGAAAAATTGGGCGCGACCGTGACAAACATGGCGGCGGGCGAGATCTTCCAAGCGTTGCAATCTGGCACGCTGGATGCCGCTGAATTCGTTGGCCCTTACAACGATCTGGCGCTTGGCTTCCATCAGGTTGCTAAGAACTACTACATGCCATCCTTCGTGGAATCGGGTCTGGCGACCGAGCTTGTTGTCGACAAGAAGAAGTATCAAGAACTGCCCGAAAACCTGCAGGCCATCATCCGCGATGTAAGCCAAGCGGAATACGATCAGGTTGCGGCTGACTTCTATGCCAACGACCCACGCGCACTGAAGACGCTGGTGGATGAGCATGGCGTGATCGTACGCAACTTCCCCGACGACATCATGGAAGCCGGTGCCAAGGCCTCGGTCGAAGTTGTTGAGGAACTGCGCAACAGCGACGATCCGTTAGTCAAGAAGACTGCCGACAGCTTTGTCGAAGCGCTGAACCTTGTCCGTACCCGGACCGAGAACATTGATAGCCCCTATGTTCAGGCGCGTCAGAAGTTCCTGAAGTACTAAGCTTTGCAGTAAGAGATGAGGAAAGGCCCGGTGGTGACACCGGGCCTTTTGCTATTGGGGTAGGGGCCTAGTCTCTGTCCCGCCCGGTCGCACACCGGGCATCGCCCTCCCTCCCCCGGAGGGCGATTTTGCAACGCTTCGCCAACCGGATCGGTCAGCGGTCGATGCACCGGGGCAGCTACTTTCAAACGTGCGGATCGCCCCCCAGAGAGGGCGATACCCTTAGCGCTTCAAAAGACACGAAGGCTCTTAGCCCGAGATCACCTTCGGCAACCATGTCACGATCTGCGGGAAGGCAAACAAGATCGCAATCGCCACCACCTGCAAGGCCACGAAGGGCAAAATGCCTTTGTAGATCGCACTGGTCGGCAGATCCTCTGGGGCGACCCCGCGCAGATAGAACAGCGCAAAGCCAAAGGGCGGCGTGAGGAAGGACGTTTGCAGGTTTACCCCGACCAATACACCAAGCCAGATCGGATCAATATCCAGCATCAAAAGCACAGGCGCGGTGATCGGGATCACGATGAAGATGATCTCGAATGTATCAAGGATGAATCCAAGGAAGAACATGATGACCATAACCACCGCCACTGCTGCCAAGGGGCCGCCGGGTAGGTTGCTTAGGAATTCATGAACCAAATTGTCGCCGCCCATCATTCGGAACACGATGGAAAAGACCGACGCGCCCAGCAGAATGATAAAGACCATGCTGGTGATCGTCGCCGTCGCGATCATCGTCTCGCGCAGGATGCGGAAGGACAGACGCCAGCGCAGCGTAGCCAAGATCATCGCGCCGACTGCACCGACTGAAGCGGCCTCTGTCGGGGTGGCGATGCCACCAAGGATCGAGCCCAGCACAGCGAGGATCAGCAACAGCGGGGGTACCAATGCCACAAAGAAATCACGCAGCAATTCGCCCTTTTCATCGGCAGGTACAGGTGTTGCGGGGCAAGATTCAGGCGCGGTCACAGCTTTGAACAGCACATAGCCAAGGTAGAGCGACACCAACAAGATGCCCGGCAGAAGCGCCCCAGCAAAGAGGTCACCGACCGAAACGGGCGAAGGCGCAAAGTTACCCTTGGCCATCTGCACCTGAGAGTTGATGCCCGCCAGCATATCGCCCATGAAAATCAAAACGGTCGATGGCGGAATGATCTGCCCCAATGTCCCGCTTGCACAGATTACCCCTGTCGCAAGCTTTGGGTCATAGCCCGCCCGCAACATCGCAGGCAGAGAGATCAGCCCCATGGTCACAACCGTCGCGCCAACCACACCGGTCGACGCAGCAAGCATCGCGCCCACGATCACGACAGAAAAGCCAAGGCCTCCGCGCAGGTTGCCGAAAAGTTTGCCCATGGTCATCAGCAGTTGCTCGGCAATCTGGCTGCGTTCCAGCATCACCCCCATAAAGATAAACAGCGGCACGGCGACCAGCACTTCGTTGGTCATAAAGCCGATATAGCGGTTGGGCAGTGAGCCAAAGTTCGACGGATCGAACACACCAAAGCCGATGCCGACTAAACCAAAAAGCAGCGACACACCCGCAAGGGTAAAAGCCACCGGAAAGCCGAGAAGCAAAAAGCCGATCACGCCAAAGAACATAAGCGCGGCGAGCATCTCGCCAATCAAAATCGGGTCCATCAAACGGCTCCCTGCGGGTGGTCTGCGGGGATTTGGTCCCGGCTATATTGGATGGATTTGGGCACCAGCTCGGCATTACCGCTTAGCACCAGAACGGAGCGGATGATCCACGCGATGCCCTGAAGGGCGATCAGCGCGGCGAAACCGATGATGAAGGCTTTAAGAATGTAGAGCCCCGGCATGCCGCCCACATTGGCCGAGGCCTCGCTGTAGCCCCACGCCCGTTGCACGAATGGCATGGAGTAGGCGTAGACGACCCAGCAAAAGGGCAGCAGAAACACCACCACACCGATCAGATCAATCAGCGCGCGGCGCGCCATCTTGGCGGGGCGGTAAAAGATATCGACACGCACATGGTCATCACGCAGCAGTGCAAAGCCCGCGACCGCAGTGAACATCGCACCATTCAGCCAGATATAGAGATCCTGCATCCAGACAAAGCTGATCGCAAAGACATATCGCTGCACGACGACAGTGAAACAGACAAGCACGATGCCGAGCGACAGCCACGCAAAGACATTGCCGATGATGATATTCACCGCACAGATAAGTTTGGCAATTCCTGCTAGAAAACGCACCCTTGTCCCCTCTCCCGTCAAGTTCGCTTGCACGTCAATCAAAGGGAGGGGGGAAAATGTCAAGATTTAGATGCTCTACGCGGCCCAAGCCTGCCCGTTGTGTTTGTGCGGCGACATGGGGGGCGACACATCAATAGATACTGGTTTCAGGTGCTGACCCCTTGCGAACCATCCCGCGGTACATGCCCTGAGAGTTGAAAGGCATCGCGATATTGCCTGCCGCATCCACCGCGATGACCCCGCCCGAACCGTCGTGATTGGCCAGATCTTGCATCACAACATGATTGGCGGCAGTGGCAAGGTCTTCGCCCGCGTGGCGCATCCGTGCGGCAATCTCTCCGGCTGCGTTCCAGCGGATGAAGATCTCGCCATGCCCCGTGCCAGAGACCGCGCAGGTCGCATTATCCGCAAAGGTGCCCGCCCCGATCATCGGCGTGTCACCCACGCGGCCCGGTGGCTTGGCGGTCATCCCCCCGGTCGAGGTTGCCGCCGCGATATTGCCCGCTTCATCACGCGCCACCGCCCCCACGGTGCCATGCCGCCGCGCCGGGTCGTCCGACACTTCGCCCCGCGCGCGCAGTTCCAGCGTTTCTTGCAGCGCATCCTAACGGGATTGAGTAAAGAAATAGTCGTGATCGCCAAAGGGAAGCTCTGCTTGCCGGGCGATTTCTAATGCGTTGGGGCCAATCAGCGTAACATGCTCCGTCCGCTCCATTACTGCGCGGGCCAGCCGGATGGGGTTCTTTGGACCAAACACGCCAGCCACCGAACCTGCACGTCGGTCGCGCCCGTCCATCACAGCGGCGTCCATCTCCTGTTTGCCCTCAGAGGTGTAGACCGCGCCGCGCCCGGCGTTGAACAGCGGCTCATCCTCCAGCGCGCAGACCGAGGCGACAACCGCGTCCATTGCGCTGCCACCATCGCGCAGCACGGCTTCCCCAGCTTCCACCGCGCGGGCCAGTCCGGCGTGATAGGCGGCCTCTTTTTCCGGGGTCATATTCTGTTTCAGAAGGGTTCCAGCACCGCCGTGAATGGCTAGGGAGTAAGTCATTTGCGCCCTTTCACCCCGCCACACGGTGCAGCATCCGCCGCCCCGGTGTCAGGCCCTGCACCTTCTCAACAATTGACCGGGCGTCGATACCGAAATGTTGGTAGAGGTCCGCGATGGTCCCGGTCTGGCCGAAATGTTCGACCCCAAGCGGGACCGTCTGATGCCCGACGACCGAGCCGAGCCACGACAGCGTTGCCGGATGGCCATCAATCACCGTCACCATTTTACAGTCGCGCGGCAGATCGGCCAGCAGGCTCTCAATGTGGCTTTCCGCTTCTGCATTGCCCCGCGCTCGTGCACGTTGCGCCGCCGTCCATCCGGCGTTGAGGCGATCCGCGGAGGTGACTGCCAGCACGCCTACATCGCGCCGACCTTCGGCAATCATTCCCGCCGCCTTGATCGCTTCGGGCGCCACGGCCCCTTGATAGGCGATCACCACGTTGCAGTTCGGCCCCGGCTTGCGGAGCCAATAGGCCCCGTCGATGGCCCCTTGGCGGAAGTCCTCGTCGACACGTTTGCCGGGCTGTTCGATGGGGTTCGTCGTCAGTCGCAGATAGACCGAGCCGCCGGTCTCGTCGCGCAGCCAAGTGCGCTCGTCCGGGTCGCCCTCGCCATCGCGCTGCAGGTAATCGAAGGCCCATTGCATGATCACGGCCAACTCGTCGGCGAAAGCGGGCTCAAAGCTCGCCAGCCCGTCTTGGCTCATCCCGATGAGCGGTGTGCCGATGGACTGATGCGCACCGCCCTCGGGGGCCAGTGTCACACCTGATGGCGTGCCGACGATCATAAACCGCGCATCTTGGTAGCAGGCATAGTTCAGCGCATCGAGGCCACGTGCCACGAAGGGGTCATAGACCGTACCGATGGGAATGACCCGCTTGCCGAAAAGCGAATGCGACAGACCCGCGGCCCCCAGCAGGAGGAAGAGGTTCATCTCGGCGATGCCCAACTCGATATGCTGGCCTTTAGGGGTGAACTCCCATTTCGCGGTGGACGGGATTTTTTCGTTGATAAAGGTATCGGCCTGTTCGCTACGCGCAAACAACTTGCGCCGGTTCACCCATGGCCCAAGGTTGGTTGTGCCGGTCACATCGGGCGACATGGTCACGATGCGCTCAGCCAGATCGCTGTAGCCTTTCGACAGATCATCAAGGATTTTGCCAAAGGCCATCTGCGTGGAGATCTCGCGGTCACTGGATAGGTCAATCTGCGGCACCGGCAGGATTGCGTCATCGTAACGGCGGCGGCCCTTGGCGAAAAACGGCACCTTATCGAGCGCGGATTGTAGGGCCTGCGCGTCAGCGACAGTGGCGAACTTCTCCCACTCTTCGCCTTGGGCCACACCCATATGCTGCTGCCACTCGGCCATCTGGCTTTTGTTCATCAGCCCGCCGTGGTTGTCCTTGTGCCCCGCAATCGGCGTGCCCCAGCCTTTGATCGTATAGGCAAGGAAACAGACCGGGCGGTCATGGTCGATGGAGGCAAAGGTCTCGGCCATGGTCTGCACGCAGTTGCCGCCGAGGTTCTCCATCAGATCGGCCAGCTCATCATCGCTGCGCTTTTCGATCAGCGCGGTGACGTCGCCCTGATCGCCAAGCGCGTCCATCAGCCGCTGCCGCCAGACCGCACCGCCCATAAAGGTCAGTGCCGAGTAGAGTTGGTTCGGGCAATTGTCGATCCAGTCGCGCAGCTTGTCGCCGCCCGGCTCATCGAAGGCGGCGCGTTGCAGGGCGCCGTATTTCACCTTCACCACGTCCCAGCCAAAGGCATCGAAAATCTGCTCGATGCGTTTGAACAGCCCTTCGCGCACCACCCCGTCGAGCGATTGACGGTTATAGTCGATGATCCACCATGTATTGCGCAGATCGTTCTTCCAGCCCTCTTGCAGGGCTTCGTAGATGTTGCCCTCGTCCAATTCGGCGTCGCCCACCAGCGCCACCATGCGACCGAGTTTCACATCCTCGCCCCACGCCTTTGCGGTGATGTAGTCCTGCACCAGCGAGGCGAAGGAGGTCACGGCGACACCAAGACCCACAGACCCGGTCGAGAAATCCACATCGTCGATATCCTTGGTCCGGCTGGGGTAGCTCTGGACGCCCTGAAACCCGCGAAAGTTCTCCATCTTCTCAAGCGTCTGGTTGCCCATCAGATACTGCATCGCATGGAAGATTGGCGAGGCATGGGGTTTCACCGCCACGCGATCTTCGGGCCGCAGGGCGCTGAAATAGAGCGCCGTCATGATCGACACCATGGAGGCCGACGAAGCCTGATGCCCGCCGACCTTGATCCCGTCCACTTTGGGGCGGATGTGGTTGGCGTTATGGATCATCCAATGCGACAGCCACAGCAGACGCTGTTCGATGGTCTTGAGCTGGTCGGGTGCGAGAGCGGTCATGGCGGGTCTTTCAGATTGGTGACATCGTGAATGCGCGACATGGCGCATCCGTTGATAAGGCCGAGTTCAGGCCGCCTGCATGTTATGCGCCCCAAGCGCGGCGTAAAGGTCATCAATGATGTCATCGGCGCTTTCGAGCCCGACAGAGAGCCGCACCAGCCCTTCGGCGATGCCGTGCTCGGCCCGTTCTTCGGGCGAATAGGTCGAATGGGTCATGCTGGCGGGGTGCTGGATCAGGCTTTCCGCATCGCCAAGGCTCACAGCGCGTTGGATCAAGTTTAGCCGGTTCATAAAGGCGATCCCGCCTTGTTTGTCGCCCTTCACCTCGAATGGGATCATGCCGCCAAAGTTCGCCATCTGCCGCCGCGCCAACTCTGCCTGCGGGAAGCTATCAAGTCCGGGATACGCGACATGCAGCACCGCCGGGTGCTGTTCTAATGCTTCGGCCACTTTGCGCGCGGTCTGGCAGTGGCGCTCCATCCGCAGTTCCAATGTTTTGATCCCGCGCAGCAGCAGCATCGCGGTCAGCGGCGACATCACCGCACCTGTCATGTCTTTAAGCCCGACGAGGCGAACCTGCGCCATGTCTTCTTTGTTGCCCACGACAAGCCCTGCGACTACATCGCCGTGACCGGAGAGAAACTTGGTCGCCGAATGAACGACGATGTCCGCGCCATGTTCAATTGGGCGGGTCAGCACGGGGGTGGCATAGGTGTTGTCCACCACAACCTTGGCCCCGGCGCGATGCGCGATGGCTGAGATGGCAGAAATGTCGACCAGACGGTTGTTCGGGTTCGCGGGGGTCTCGAAATAGACGATCTTGGTTTGCGCGCTGATCGCCGCTTCGAGGTTGCCGGGGTCGGTCATGTCGACCAAAGTCACCTTTACCCCAAAGCGCGGCAACCCGTGTGTCATGAAGGCGAAGGTGCAGCCGTAGAGCGTCTTGTCGATGATGATCTCGTCGCCGGCCTCAAGAAAAGACCACAGCGTCGAGGTGATCGCCCCCATGCCAGATGCCGTAGCAAGCCCGGCTTCGGCCCCTTCAAGGTTGGCAATGCGCTTTTCCAGATGGTCGAGCGTGGGGTTTGAGATGCGTGTGTAGAAATGCCCCTCGCGCTCGCCCGCGAACATGTCGCCGCCTGCCTCAGCCGTCTCAAAGGTGAAGGTCGAACTCATGTAGATCGGCGGGTTCAGCGCACCCTGCTCGCTTTGGGCGTCATAGCCGTGGTGGATGGCGCGTGTGGCAAAGGATTTCTGCGAATTGTTCATGGAGTGCCCCTCAAAGTTGTTAGGGGCATTATCGAATGGGCGCTTTGGCATTAGGTTGCTATTATATCCCCTCAAAGCAGGAGAATTGGCATATTATGCCCCAGATACCGCAATTGGACGCAACCGACCGCAAAATCATCCGCGCGCTTCAACGCAATGGTCGGATGACCAACCTTGACCTCGCGCAGGAGGTAAACCTTTCGCCATCGCCCTGTTTGCGCCGCCTACGGGCGTTGGAAAAGAACGGTGCGATCCGGGGCTATAGTGTGGAGGTCGACGCCAAGGCTTACGGCCTACCGGTCACAGTGATGGTGCGCGTCACGCTGGATGGCCATGACGAAGAAACAGTGCAGCGCTTCGAGAGCCAGATCAAAGCGATCCCGGAGGTCTTGGAATGTTTCGTGATGAGCGGGCTATCGGATTACCTGCTGCGCGTCGTGGTGGGCGATCTGGTGGATTACGAACGCTTCGTGCGCACGCGGCTGCATCCCATCGGCGGGATTGGGTCGATCGACACCAGCTTTGTCTATGGCGTGGTAAAGCGGAGCCAAGTTTACCCTGACATCACCGGGTAAACCCCTGCATGAAATAGATTTTACGGTTTACAATTGCCGCCCTCTTGGGAAGAGTTCGCCCAAACCCAAGGAGAGCAGAATGACATTCGCCGCCACCCCCGCTTTGCAAGCCGCCGTCGATCACGCCTTGGCCCATGAGACCGCGTGGCCGCGTGAGATGTACTACCCCGATGGCGCCTATGTTGGGAACCGAGAGTGGAATGAGAGCGGCCCATGGACAGAGATCGTCGGCCCCGTCGCGCCGCGCGGCGGGCCTGCGGGGGTGATCTTGCACCGCGGCGAACGAGTGGCCGACTGGGGCGATACCACGCGCACCGACATGACGTTCTCAATCGCCAAAAGCTATCTTTCGGTGCTGGCCGGATTGGCGGTGAAGGATGGGTTGATCACCGACCTCGACGCGCCGGTGGGGGAGAGCGTTTCCGGCCCGCATTTCGCAGGCGACCATAACGGGCGCATCACATGGCGGTACATGCTGCAGATGAACAGCGAATGGCGCGGTGAGGTTTTTGGCAAGGATGATCAGGTCGATCACTATCGCCAGATTGGGGTCGACGCTGACAACAGCCGTAAGGGGCAGCTGCGCGATATCGGTGCGCCGGGGAGCTACTATGAATACAACGATGTGCGGGTGAACGCGCTTGCCTATGCACTGCTGTGCCGGTTTGCCAGACCCTTGCCTGAGGTGCTGCGCGAACGGGTCATGGACCCGATTGGCGCGTCCGCCGATTGGCGGTGGGAGGGATACTCGACCTCTTGGGTCGAGATCGACGGCACACGTGTTCAGTCGGTCACCGGTGGCGGGCACTGGGGCGGCGGGCTTTTCATCGGGGCGGATGATCACGCGAAATTTGGTCAGTTCATCTGTCAAAACGGCCAATGGGAAGGCGCGCAGATCCTACCCGATGACTGGATGCGGCAGTCGCTGACGCCCACGCCGACCCTCGACAAATACGGTTTCCTGTGGTGGCTGAACCGGGGGCAGGACGCCAACCCAGCACTGCCCGAGACCGCCTTTAGCGCACAGGGTGCGGGCGGTCATACGATCTGGATCGCACCGGAGCAAGAGATCGTGGCAGTCATGCGTTGGCTCGCCCCACCGCAGGCGCCCAAGTTTCTGGAACTGCTGATGGCGGCATTAACCGGCTCGGCCCGCAGCTGATAATCGAGAGGACTACACGATGGATATCAAAACCTTCGGCGTTGAAATGTGGATGAACGAATTCGAGAACCACTGCCGCTATAACCTTGCCGAAACCTGCGTGGATTCGATCACTCTAGGCGAGTTGATCGACATGGCGGGCGTCGACAACAGCGTCTTAGGCGAACTGCGCGAGATGCGGATGGGATACGGCGCGATTGAGGGTTCCGACCGGCTGCGCGACGCGGTGGCGGGGCTTTACGAGGCGCAGGCCCGCGACAATGTGCTAACGACCCATGGCACCATTGGCGCGAACTCATTGGTGCATCAAACATTTGTTAGCCGTGGTGATCACGTCATCGCCATCGTGCCAACCTATCAGCAGCATTACTCCATCCCAGAAAGCATCGGCGCCGAGGTTGAGTTGCTGCACCTGCGCGAAGAGAACGGCTTTCTGCCCGATCTCAACGCATTGCGCGCCATGATGCGCCCCGATACGCGGATGATCGCAACAAATAACCCCAACAACCCCACCGGCGCTTTGATGGACCGCGAGATGCTGACCCAAATCGCGGAGATTGCGCGCGGCAGCGATGCTTGGGTGCTCTGCGATGAGGTCTACCGCGGGACCGATCAGGCGGGCGACGGCTATACCGCGTCGATCTGCGATCTCTACGACAAGGGCATCAGCACGGCGGGCATGTCCAAGGCCTATTCACTTGCCGGGCTGCGCGTCGGTTGGGTCGCAGGTCCGCGCGATTTGCTAGAACGGATTATGATCCACCGTGACTATAATACCATTTCTGTCGGTCAAATTGATGAGTATTTCTCGGCCCTCGCGCTGGAGAACCGTGGGAAAATCCTTGAACGCGCCCATCGCATCACCCGTGAGAACCTTGCGATCCTGTCTGACTGGGTTGAGGGTGAGGCGTTGATTTCTTGGGTCAAGCCTAAGTCCGGCACGACGGCATTGTTGAAATATGACCTGCCGCTGCCCTCGCGGGATTTCTGCACGCAATTGCTTGAGGCGGAAGGCGTGCTTTTCACCCCCGGCAGCGCGATGGACATGGAGGGCTGGTTGCGCATCGGCTATGCCAATCCCACGGCGGATCTGCGCGCCGGATTGGAACGCGTCTCGGCCTTCCTTGAGCGGCAAGGCGTCAACTCAGCGGAGACTGTCGATCAGCTTTGACAGAAAATCGGCCCCGCGGCGCAACTCATCGGCGGTGATATACTCATCCGCTTGATGGGCCTGTGTGATGCTGCCCGGTCCGCAGACCACAGTGGCATAGCCCGCGCCCTGAAAATGCCCGGCCTCGGTCTGATAGGCGACGAGGGTGTCGGAGTTGTCGCCGGTCAGCCGCCGCGCCAATTCTTCGGCCGCATTGCCGGGTTCGGGGGCCAGTGCCGGGGCGATGTCGATATCGCTCAGCGTTACGCTGGCCTCAGGGTGGCGGGCCTGCATCGCGGCTTCGACCTTGGCGGCCTCGGCCCGGTAGGCAGCGATCCAATCGTCGGCGGTCTGGAGCGGCACATAGCGGATGTCGCTTTCAAAGACGCAGGCGTCGGGCACGGTATTCAATGCCGTTCCGCCGTGCAGAGTGCCCACCTGAAGCGTTGTAAAGGAGGGGTCGAAACCACTCGGCCCCGCGCTTTCGGCCTCTTGTTCCATTTGCCGCTCATGCCAGTCGATCAGCGGCAGCGCATGAGCGATGGCCGAAACCCCGCGCCCGGGGTTCGAGCTATGCGCCGCCAGCCCGCGCAGGGTGGTCTTAATCCCGATCCCACCCTTATGGCCGGTCACCACTTTCATCTGCGTCGGCTCGCCAACGATCACGCTTTCGGCGCGCGGGTAATGCTGTGCCAGCGCGTCTATCAAGGGCAGGGTGCCAAGGCAGCCGGGTTCCTCATCATAGGAAAACGCCAATTGGATGGGGCGGGCCAACGGCTGCGCCAGCATTTGCGGCACGGCAGCCAGAACCAACGCTAAGAACCCTTTCATGTCACAGGTGCCGCGCCCGTAGTAACGCCCGTCCTCCAGCGTAAGTGTCCAAGGATCGTGCTGCCAAGATTGTCCGTCGGTCGGCACAACATCGGTATGGCCTGACAGAATGACTGCGCCTTCGATCTGCGGCCCGATATGGGCGATCAACCCTTCTTTCTCACCCGTCTCGTCGGGAAATACATGATGCTCGACGCCCAGCTCAGTCAGGTAATCCGAGATGAAAGCAACCAGCGCGCGGTTAGAGCGATGCGAAGCAGTGGGAAAGGCGATCAGTTTTTCCAGCAGGTTAAGTGCCTTTGATATATCGCTCATTCTGCTTCCCCCTCACTGCGGGCCTTTAGGTCGTTATAGATCGTAGCGCGGCTGACCCCGACCATGCGTGCTACATAGGCGGCCGCATGGCGTTCGGCCAACGCACCAGAGGCGGACAGCTCACCAATCAACACGCGGCGGTCATCGCGCCCGAGTGCATCAATCCTCAGTCCTCGGTCACGGCACCAAGCGCTGGCATAGCTGTTGAGCCTGTCGTGCCAATCATTGCGCAGCAGCGCCTGTGGCTCAACGTTCTCCAAAGGTGCGGGGCCAAGCGCCTCTGCCACTCGGCGCAGTGCCAGCAGGTCGGCCTGATCGTGATTAATGCAAATCACATAGGCCGCCGCGCCATCCGCGCGGCGTTGCAGGATACTGATCGAACGGAGGGTTGAGCCGTCCCAATTTACTTTTTCATAGGGGCCGATCACCGGGGCTTCGCCAAGCTCGATCTCATGCATGTTCGACGGATCGCCAATGCTGCGCTGTGACAGGGGGTTGGCAATATGGGCGATACGCTCGGCAGTCAGATCATGAACCACCACTTCGACGCGTATGCCAAAAAGAAAGACAATGGCCTCTGCGGTGGCGCATGCATTGTCAAAGGTCGGGTCAGGCATCTGCGGGGCATTCCGTTGATTGACAGTAAATTTGAAATTAGATAATTCGATCCAGAAACCGGGTCAACCGATAATGGGAGTGACCCAAGGGAGCCGTGCGTGATCGACCTGAACAAAAGCCAAATTCGAGAACATTTTGATCTGTCCACGGCGGCGCAGGCGATAGAAGCGGCTTATATTGCCTCTGCTGAAGGCCGCGTTCAGGCCCCACCGGTGACCTATCTGGGCTTTGATGATGCCAATGGCGATTGCCATGTAAAAACGGGCCATGTGCTGGGCACCGGGGGCTTCGTCATCAAGGTCGCCACCGGATTTTATGACAATCCGTCAAAAGGACTGCCCAGTTCCAACGGGCTGAACCTGATGTTCTCGGCCACCACCGGTGCGCCGCTTGCGATATTGCGCGATGGAGGATGGCTGACCGATATGCGCACCGGGTTGGGTGGCGCGCTGGCCAGCCGTGCGCTTGGCGTAGACGGGTTTGACCGTGTGCTGATTGTCGGCACCGGGCTGCAATGTCGCTTTCAGGCGCGCTGTTTACAGGCGCTATTGCCAGAACGGAAATTGACCTTTGCCATCTGGGGCCGCGACGCGGACAAGGTGCAGACGGCCTGTGATGAACTTCAAGCCGACGGGCTAATCGCGACTGCTGCCGCCGATCTGGAAGCCGCAGCCCGCGCGGCGCAGGTCATTATCACCACCACACCAGCCAAAGCCCCGCTGATCGCGCGCAATTGGATCGCGCCGGGTACGCATATCACTGCTGTTGGGGCAGACAGCCCCGGCAAGCAGGAATTGGCGACTGATCTGGTGACGGCCGCTGATCTGCTGGTTTGTGATCTTGCCGCGCAGTCGCTGCATCACGGTGAATTCGCCACAGCCGAAACGGCGGGCGGAATTTCAGGCGATGTGGTGGCTCTTGGCGCTGTCCTTGCGGGCGCGCATCCCGGCAGGGCCGATGAGGCGCAGATCACCATTGCCGATCTTACCGGCCTCGCAGTTCAAGATGCTGCCATTTCGCTCGCGGTGCTTCAATCCGCACATCCTGACCTCACCTAAAACGATGGAAACTGCCATGTCCCCTGTCTCTGAACTCGTTGCTCAATCCGCCGCCCGGTCTTGCGCGGTTCACCGTAAGATCGCTGGCGCGATCTACCGCACGCCTGTGATTGCTTCGCGCCTGCCGATGGAAGGGGACACGCGGCTGTTCTACAAGACCGAGAATTTCCAGCACACCGGATCGTTCAAACTGCGCGGTGCCAATGCCAAGCTGACGACTGTGCCGCTTGACCGTCCGGTCATTACCGCATCCTCTGGCAACCACGGCATCGCCTGTTCGCTTGCCGCCCAGACCACGGGGCATGAGTTGATCGTCGTGCTGCCTGAAACCGTCGTCGCCAAGAAGCGCAGAACCATCGAAGGTTTCGGCACCAAGGTTGTGATCCATGGCGCCGATGCTTCGTTGTCGGAACTGCACGCACAGCAGTTGGCCGAGGCCGAGGGATATACCTATATCTCGCCCTATAACGACGCCGAGGTGATCGCAGGCCAAGGCACCGCCGCGCTGGAACTGCTCGATCAGATTGAAGGGGTAGACAACGTCTTCATTTCAATGGGCGGCGGTGGTCTGATCTCGGGCATGGGATCGGTGATCAAGGAATTCTCACCTCAGACCCGCGTCATCGGCGTCAGCGCCACACACAGTTGCGCCTTGGCCGCCTCGATCAAAGCGGGCAAGATTGTCGAGACCGAGCATCTTGATACGTTGGCTGACGGCGTGGCGGGCGGGGTCGACGCAGACTCGCTTACCCTGCCGATGGCCAGCGAGGTGATCGACGAGATCGTGCATTGCGACGAAGAGCAAATCGCCGCCGCGCTGAAGCTGTTGGCGTGGGAAGAAAATATGCTCGTTGAAGGTGCAGCAGCTTTGGCACTGGCGGCTTACTCGGGTGACTCGCAGAAATACGCGGGCCAAACCTCTGTCGTGCTGCTTTGCGGTGGTAACTATGAGGTCGAGCAATTGCGCGGGATAATCTAAATACCTTCCGGCCCGTTGCGCTAACGGCGGGCCGGGGCAAGGGGATCACCGCGTTGGCATGTCAAACCGAAGGTCAACCCAACGGCCTTCGGGGATGTCACAGGGCTGACCTGCGGCCCAGCCGTCTTGCCAAATCACCTTGCTGGTCTCGACATGCAGCGCGCCCAGTTTCGCGTCATAGTCACAATCGACATAGATCAAGCGATTGCCATTAGCGTCCTGCGGGACTTCGATCTGCCAGCCTTTTGACGCGAGAGGCGGAACACCTGTCAGGGCATATTGCCCAACATCCAGCCGCTCAAAAGCTGCGTTCAAAGGCACCGCGGGCTCTTCGGAGGTATCACTGAACAGGCGCAGGATCGGACTCGCTTCTTTGATGAAACCATTGGCATCGACAGTCGTGTTGGCCCCCGACCACAGACCCTGCCAAGCCCCCCAAACGTCATTGGCCCGCACCCGAAAGGCCAGCCCGGGCGTGTCGATCCCGATCGCGATTTGCCAGAGGTAAGCGTTCTGCCCGCCCAAGGTGCTATTGCCGCAATGTAGGCCAAAGACCCCGTCCAATGTGGGGAAAGGATTATCGCCCAGAGGTGCCTGCATATGGCCGCCGCCATAGCCCGAATAATTGCCGGAAAGCAGGTGCGCATTGAGGTCGGTCACAAGTGGCCCGGCATCCGCCCCAATGCCGAAATCACCTACCCGGATCAAGCGGCCCACAGTCGCGTCGTCCACAGTTTGGGTCAGCGCCATGCCCGACGCCATGCCCGTAGCTGCGTCAAAGGCAAGCGCGGTGGACCAAAAACTGCCATCTGCGCTGACCTTAATGGCAAAATCATCCTCTCCTGCCGTGCCCATTTCGGCCCGGCCCGACCAATCGGTTTGGAACAACAAGCTCGCCGTATCGCCTGTGCTGGCTTTGTTCAGCTTTAGCTGATGCCCCGCCCCCTCGTGATTGAGCAATGTCGCGCTAGAAGAGACCGCCATGCGATTGGCGCTATCGTAGCTTGTGTTGACCCCCACACCGGGCAGGGCCGTCAGATCGGGCAAGGCAACATCCGACCAACCTCCGACATTGCGGCGGCGCAACGTGCCTGTGGATTTGTCCAGCGCCTGCCAGCCCTCTTGCGGTTCTATGAATTGCCAGTTCCCCTCCGTCCAAGCGGCCAGTTCACCAGCATGGCCCGCCCAAGCGTCGGTGGGCGCGCCGCCAAGCGCATGAATCTCCCCCGCCTGCGGCAGGGCCGGCGGTGTACTGGCATCAAAGCTCTCCACCGCAAGCTGCACCAAAAGGTCAAGCCGGTGCAGCGCCTCATTGTGGGTTACATGTTTCTGCGCCTGTGCTGGCATCAAATAGGGAAGGGACAAGCGTTCAGAAGCGTCGGGCATCGGGGGTTCTCCGCGTTGTGGGTTACAGTGAATGTGCGAAAGAAGCCTTGCCAGCCTGACAACAGAGCGTACGCAAGCAGGGCAACAACGCGGACTGTGGCGTAGCGCAGTGCGGTAAGGCGATAGCGTTTCAGTCGTCTCAAAACTGGGTCAAAAAGCGCTAACTCCTTGCCAGCCTGCGCCTTTTCAAAGGCGCAGGCGCAGTTTAACATCACGGCCACGGCTCACAGGAAAGGCCCATGTATATGACTATGACCAAGATCGCCGTGGTCGGTATCGGCTATGTGGGGCTGTCAAACGCCGTACTTCTAGCGCAGCATAATGACGTGACGGCTGTCGACTTGAACCCCGATCGGGTGGCGCAGGTGAACGCCCGGCATGCGCCTATCGTCGACCCTGAGATTGAGAGGTATCTGGCGGAAAAGCCGCTTAATCTGCATGCTACAACGCAGGCGGCCGACGCGTTTCGAGACGCTGAGTTTGTGCTCATCGCAACGCCGACAAACTATGACCCGCGCACTAACGTTTTTGACACCTCCAGCGTGGAGGCCGTTGTGCGGGACGTATTAGCCGTTACAAAGACAGCCACAATTGTCATCAAATCCACCGTCCCCGTCGGCTATACGGCAGGTTTGGCGGCCTCCTTTGAAACGGATCAACTGATCTTTAGCCCTGAGTTTCTGCGCGAAGGTCGGGCGCTTTACGACAATTTGCACCCATCACGCATTGTCGTAGGCGAAGACAGCCCCCGCGCGCGGCGATTTGCGCAGCTACTGGCAGAAGGGGCGATTAACGACGAAATTCCCATGCTCTTTACCGGTGCGTCAGAGGCCGAAGCGGTAAAACTCTTCGCCAATACCTTCCTCGCCATGCGGGTCGCATACTTCAATGAGATGGACAGCTACGCACTAACCAATGGGCTCGACACAAAGCAAATCATTGATGGTGTCTGTCTCGATCCGCGCATCGGGGAACATTATAACAACCCATCGTTTGGCTATGGTGGCTATTGTTTGCCCAAGGATTCCAAGCAGCTGCTCGCCAACTATTCTGATGTCCCACAAAATTTGATTAACGCGATTGTAGAGGCAAACCGCACCCGCAAAGATTTCATCTCGGAGCAGATCTTGGCCCTCGCTCCGCAGCGGGTGGGTATTTACCGACTGGTGATGAAGGCTGGCTCCGACAATTTTCGTCAAAGTTCTGTCCAAGGCATAATGAAGCGGCTTAAGGCCAAGGGGATCGAAGTGCTCGTATACGAACCCGTCTTGCAGGAGGATAGTTTCTTCGGTTCTGAGGTCATGCAGGATCTCGACCGCTTCAAGGCGCGTGCAGATGTGATCGTTGCAAATCGCAATCATCCCGACCTCGCCGATGTTCCTGAGAAGGTCTTCACCCGTGATCTATTCGGTGCAGATTAAAGTGAGCCACCAATCACCTAAGTGAAAATGCGCGACGAGATTGATCGACAGTAAATCTGGTTGAACCCTCTCTAAGGGCCCGGAAACCAGACTTAATTAGACGCCGAAGGCGCCATCAGTGCGAGGTCCAATCCGCCAATCCGTGCCAGATGCTCCAGCAATTCGTCGGTACCCTCGCCTGACTTCAGCGCGCAAAAGACGGTTGGCAGACTTGGACGCATGCGCGCGCTGTCATGCTTCATAACGTCGAGGGACGCGCCCACATGCGGTGCGAGGTCAGTCTTGTTGATGACTAGAATGTCAGATTTTGTAATGGCCGGTCCGCCCTTGCGGGGGATTTCTTCGCCCGCTGCGACATCAATGACATAGAGGGTCACATCGGCAAGCTCAGGGCTGAAAGTGGCCGAGAGATTGTCGCCTCCGCTTTCGATTAACACGATTTCCACGTCTGGGTGGCGCGCGACCATCTCTGCAACGGCGGCAAGGTTTATTGAGGCATCTTCGCGGATCGCCGTATGCGGACAGCCGCCGGTTTCGACCCCGATGATCCGGTCTTGGGGCAAAACCTGCATCCGCATCAGCGCTTCGGCGTCTTCTTGGGTGTAGATATCATTGGTGATGACGCCCACCGAAAGCCTGTCTCGTAGTGCACGGCACAATGCGGCAGTCAGTGTGGTTTTACCCGCGCCCACCGGGCCGCCGATGCCGACGCGCAAAGGGCCATTGTTGCGTTTCATGTGCGGAAAATCCTCGAATACTGGGTTTCGTGTTTCATGGCGGCGATGTCGCTTAGGAAGGCGGTAGAGGAAAGATCATCCAACGTGCTCCGCTGCGCCTTCGCGGCGAGTTCAAGACAAAACGGGGCAATGTTGCGAATAACGATCTGGCCTTCGGTCTGCCCCAAGGGGATAAGCCGCATCCCGGCGGTCGCGAGGTTGGCCGCAAATGCGTGCAGGAACATCTCAAGCGTCTGGCGCAGTGGAAGCTGCTGCAGACGGGCGGCCCAGCCAACGGCCACCGGGTAGCAAAGCGGGGGGATCTCGATCTGCCAGATTGCAGCGCTCGCACGGGCGAAAGCCTCGCCTTGCAACACGGTCTCTTTCAGCCGTTCCGCCGAGGATGCAAAAGCACGAGCCTGCGCATCAATTTGGGTCGGGTCTTCGGCGTGATAGGCGGCGCTTAGATAGATCGCATCAGCCTGCCCCGCGCCGTATTGCAACACGGTGCGCAGCCACGCGGTCAGGCTATCTTGGTCATCCACCGACCCATCCTGCACGGCCCATTCCAGCCCGTGACTATAGGCGAAAGCCCCCACAGGATAGGAAGGGGAAAGCATCTGCACCAGTGTCAGAAGCTGTTCGGCCTGTAAGGCTTCAGGCATCTGCGTGGTCGTGATCATGGGAGGCGTGATGAGAGTGGCTGTGATCATGCCCGTGGGTGCGCCCGTGGCCATAGGCACCGCCTTCGGGGCGGAAGGAGGCGGTGATCTCGCGTGTTGCTGCGCCAATTTGAGCCAGCATCTTGGCAATCACATGATCGCGTTGGATGACCAGACGGTCGGCTTCGATCTGGCAAGGGGTGTGGCGGTTGCCAATATGCCACGCAATGCGCGGCAGGTCAGGACCAGTCACTTCAAGCAGGTCTTCGTCGGCGGCCACAACGTGAACCATCTGCCCATCAGCCAAGACAAATGCATCACCATGATCAAGCGAGGTCGTCTGCGCCAGATCGACGAGAAACGGCAGGCCCCCCGTACTCGTCAGAACCTTTCGGCGCAAAAACCGTCCGTCATACGTAAGTGCCACACTGTCAGCGGCATCAGACCAATCGCCGTTGCGGCGGATGTCTTGGCAAAGGATTGGGGTCATCTGGGTCTTTCAGAACAGGAAGTAACGTTGTGCCATCGGCAGAATAGAGGCAGGCTCGCAGGTCAGCAATTCGCCGTCGGCGCGGACTTCATAAGTTTCGGGGTTCACTTCCACCTTGGGCAGCGCATCGTTCAGTTTCAGGTCGCGCTTGCCGATGTCGCGGGTGTTGCGCACGGCGATGGTTTGCTTCGCAAGGCCAAGCTGTTTGCCAATGCCCGCAGCCTCTGCCGCTTCGCTGACGAAAACCACGGCAGAATTCTCTACAGCGCGGCCATACGCGCCGAACATGGGCCGCGAATATACCGGCTGTGGCGTGGGGATGGACGCGTTCGGATCGCCCATCTGCGCACAGACAATACTGCCGCCCAATAGAACCATCTCAGGCTTTACCCCGAAGAAAGCGGGGTTCCACAGTACCAGATCCGCGCGCTTGCCCTCTTCGATGCTGCCGATATGTGTTGAGATTCCATGAGCGATGGCGGGGTTGATCGTGTATTTTGCAATGTAGCGTCGTACGCGGAAATTGTCGTTTTCACCGGTTTCTTCGGCCAGCCGCCCGCGCTGTTTTTTCATCTTGTCGGCAGTTTGCCATGTGCGGATTAGCACCTCCCCCACGCGGCCCATGGCCTGACTATCGCTCGCGATGATCGAAAACGCGCCCATGTCGTGCAGGATATCTTCGGCGGCGATGGTCTCGCGCCGGATCCGGCTTTCGGCAAAGGCGACATCTTCGGGGATGGATTTATCAAGGTGGTGGCACACCATGAGCATGTCGAGATGCTCTTCCAGCGTGTTCACGGTAAAGGGCCGCGTCGGGTTGGTTGACGACGGCAGCACATGTTCTTCGCCACAGATTTTGATGATGTCGGGCGCATGGCCGCCACCTGCGCCTTCGGTGTGAAAGGCGTGGATCGTGCGGCCCTTCATGGCCTTTACGGTATGTTCGACAAAGCCGCTTTCGTTCAGCGTGTCGGTGTGGATCATCACCTGCACATCCATCGCGTCGGCGACGCTCAGGCAGCAGTCAATCGCGGCAGGGGTTGTGCCCCAATCTTCGTGCAGCTTTAGCGCGCAGGCGCCCGCATTGATCTGTTCCTCAAGGGCGGCGGGCTGGCTGGCGTTGCCCTTGCCTGCAAAGGCGAGGTTCATCGGAAAGGCGTCGGCAGATTGCATCATGCGCCCGATATGCCAACCGCCGGGTGTGCAGGTGGTGGCCAGCGTTCCATGCGCAGGGCCGGTGCCGCCGCCGAGCATGGTGGTCAGCCCAGAATGCAGCGCGTCTTCGATCTGTTGCGGGCAGATGAAGTGGATATGGCTGTCGAAGCCCCCGGCAGTGAGGATGCGCCCCTCCCCCGCGATCACTTCGGTCCCCGGCCCGATGATGATGTTCACGCCCGGCTGGGTGTCGGGGTTGCCTGCCTTGCCGATCTTGGCGATGCGCCCGTCCTTCAGACCCACATCCGCCTTGTAGATGCCTGAGTGGTCGACGATCAGCGCATTCGTAATGACCGTATCAACGGCCCCGCCTGAGCGGGTCACCTGCGATTGGCCCATACCGTCGCGGATCACCTTGCCGCCGCCGAACTTGACCTCTTCGCCATAGGCGGGGGCGTTTTGGCCGCTGCGTTCGGTGGTCAGGTCGCGCTCAACTTCGATGATGAGGTCCGTGTCGGCCAGCCGCACCCGGTCGCCCACCGTGGGGCCGAACATGGCAGCATAGTCACCGCGTTTGATCTGTGCAGGCATCAGAGGTCTCCCATCACCGCGCTGTTAAAGCCAAAGATACGCCGATCACCGCTGAACGGAATAAGCGACACCTTGCGGCGCTGTCCGGGCTCAAAACGCACGGCGGTGCCTGCTGCGATATCAAGCCTCAAGCCCCGTGCGGCGGCGCGGTTGAAATCAAGCGCGGGGTTGCTCTCGGCGAAATGGTAGTGGCTGCCTACTTGCACCGGGCGGTCGCCGGTATTCGCGACCATCAGGGTAATCGCCTCGCGGTCAGCGTTAAGGGTCAGCGTACCTGCCGCTGGAAAAACCTCTCCCGGTATCATGCTTTGGCCGTTTTCAAGCGTCGAGATACGGCAATCAAACCCGACAAAACAAAGGCCAGACCGGCGACGGCATACATGATCGACGATGTTTCCGCCTCGGCCCCGTGGCTGTGCGGCAGGGGGGCAGAATGGGCAAAGGCCGCCATAGCGCAGGACATCAACGGGAGGGCGAGAAGGGGGGCGAAACGGGGCATGATATGTCCTTATCTAATAGGGTTGTGAACGGTGACGAGCTTGGTCCCGTCGGGGAATGTCGCTTCGACCTGCACTTCCGGGATCATCTCAGACACCCCTTCCATACAGTCTTCGCGGGTGATCACATGGGCGCCGGCCTGCATCATATCGGCCACGCTGCGGCCATCGCGCGCGCCTTCGACCACGGTGTCGGTGATTAAGGCGATTGCTTCGGGGTGGTTCAGCTTGACCCCCCGCGCTAGGCGTTTGCGCGCCACTTCGGCGGCCATGGAAATCAGCAATTTGTCTTTTTCTCTCGGGGTCAGTTGCACGTCAGGTCATCCATGATCTGGGAAGGGTGTCACCGCTAAGGTCGCCCAAGATCGGGACGAGCGATTGTCGAAGGTCGAAACTGTCGTGGGCAAGGATACGCGCGACCAGCAAGTCAGGGCCGATCAGGCTGGCCCCGGCGCTTTCGGGTAGCGCGGCACGCAGCCGTGCCAGCCGCGCTTCGGCATCGGGGGCGACATAGATCAATGTGGCCAGTGCACCTGCGCCCGCCGCGACATGCGCTGCGGCAAGATGTTCGGTCACGTCGCCATGCAAGGTCATTGCATCAAGGAATAGCGGCTGGCCCGCGCGGGTGATCTCAATCCGGTCCCGGAAATTGGCGTCGCGCAGGGCTTCGCCCATGGCGGCGCGGCCAAAGACCAGCGGTTCGACCAGCAGCAGAGAGGCATCATGAGCAAGGTTGACGGAGAGGCTTCGCCGCAGCGCGCAGCCGTCGTACAGAATTGTCTCTTGAGGCAGCCAATGCAGTGTTCCGCCGGGTTCTACAGTGACACTATTGTGGACGCTGGCCACCTGACCCGGCTGCGCGCGATAGGCGCGTTCGGCCGCTTGGGTCGTGAGGCTGAGCATTGCATTCTTTTCTGCGCATGCATTGAGGGCAAAGTCATCGCCCCCCGTGATCCCGCCTGCGGAATTGATGACGATTGCTTGCAACGCCTCTCCGTCAGGGCGTGGAAAGAGCAGTTTCATCGCGCCGGATTGACGGAGATCGCTAAGCGTAGATCGGCCCCGCGAGGCTTTGGCCGAAACCAACGCCGCGCCAATGGCGCGCGGTTGCACGGGTGCCTCGCATGGCGTGTTTATGGTGGCTTCAACGAGGATAGGAATGGCTCCGCCCGCAGGAATTCTGGTCAATTTTTAATCAACACAGAGACGGGAGAGAGTCACCGTTTGGGCAGTTTCTGAGCGCCAGACCGGCGAATTTGCCTAAATAAACGGCAAGATATCCCTGAGGCGAACTATTTTTGGGCACTTCGAGATTTCAAGCCGGACGAGGGGCGGCGGCCCCAATCCGCAGGGCCGCCGCCAAGAGTCAGATACTAATTATGGGCGCAGCATAACCTTGCCACCACGGCCAGTGGTTAGCGCTGCATTCATCGCTTCGGTTACCTCTGCCAACGGGTAGATGCCGCCAGTGTCGAGCGGAAGCTGGCCCTTGGCCGCCAGTTGCACCAGTTCACCGATCAGACGCACGCGGGTTTCAGGTGGCATCTCGCCGCTAACGCGCGATCCCCAAAAACCTTTGACGGTGATGTGTTTCATGATCAGTTCGCCCGAAGACATGGTGAGGGGCTGGCCAGTCGCCGTACCGAAGACGATCAATTCACCATCTTTGCCCAGAAGTTCGACCAGTTGACCGCCCAGTTCGCCGCCGACCGAGTCGATGGCCGAAACCGCGCCCTCTTTGCCGATCAGTTCACGCGCTTTGCTCTGCCAATCCGCGTCATCGGTAGAGAGAACGTTTTCCGCGCCCGTCTCGCGCAGTTCCTCGGCAGCCCCTTCGCGGCGCACGAGGTTCAGCAGTTTGACGCCCCGCGCTTTGGCAAGACCAACCATGATCTTGCCCACCGCGCCATTGGCAGCGGTCTGGATCAGCCAATCGCCTTCGCCGACCTTCAGGGTTTCCAGCAGTGACAAGGCGCTGAAGGGCATGGCGATCAACTGCGCGCCGGCTTCGTCGGAAATCACCTCTGGCAGGGGCAGCAGGCCGGCAGCGGGGGCGGTGAAATACTCGGCCCATGCGCCGTGGAACCCGGCCGCCGTGACCCGCTTGCCGATCAGCGCCTCGTCAACGCCTTCGCCCACGGCCTCGACGATACCAAGCGCTTCGGAGCCACCGATGGCGCCGGGCAGTTCGGGCTTGTAGCCATAGTTGCCGCGCACGGTCCAAAGGTCATGGTTGTGGATGGGTGAGAGCACCATGCGCAGTAGCGCCTCGCCAGCGGCGGGCGCGGGCTTGTCGGTTTCGCGGGTGGTCAGAACCTCGGCGGGCTCGCCGAATGTGTCGTGGATGGCAGCGAACATGCTGTTTCCTTTCAGGTTGGGAATTGGCCCCCGGTGGGGGAGAGTTGGCCAGAGGTTTCAGCGCGCGCCATGCGCAGGGGCGCATCGCTGCGCGCCAGTTTGGCCAGCACCGCAGCGCCGAGCCATTTAGCGTAGAGCATGCGGGCGGTGGTTTCGGGGTCAGATAGCGCCCGAACGGTCCCATCCTCTGCGCCTTGGCGCAGCAATTGGGCAATCCGGGCGACCAATGCATCGACACCCTGATCCAGCGTTTCGCGCATCGTCTCCGACAGATCGGCGACTTCGGAGCCGAGTTTCACCACCAAACAGGCGCTGGCGATCCCCGGGGCGCTGGATTGGCTAAGCCATGCATCCCAGAAACTGTCGAGCTTGTCGCCCGCCGTTCCCGGGGCTGCGATCAACGCATCGACGCGGTCGAGATAGGCCTCGACGTAATCGGCCAGCATCGCGGTGCCAAAAGCCTCTTTCGACGCGAAGTAATAGTAGAACGAGCCCTTGGGCACGCCGCTTTCGCTAAGAATGCGCGACAGGCCAACGCCAGAGAACCCGTGCCGCAGCACAAGGCCGCGTCCGGTGTCCAAGATGCGTTGCCGCGTCTGATCTGATTTCTTTGCCTCTGTCATGAGGGGCATCTACGAAATAATAGACCGGTCGTCTAGTGCGCTCGCGCGAATGTGAGGCGCGGATCCCGTGATGACTGGAAAGCGGTGAAAAAACCTATCCCTGCGCGATCTTATATATTAGATTCTCAGTAACGGCCGGACGGGCAACGATAAGGAATGGGATAGTAGGATGAACCAAAAGATTGCTCTGATCACAGGGGCCGGGAGCGGCGTCGGCCTCGCCTGCGCGCAGCGGTTGGCGAAAGACGGTTTCACTCTCGTTCTCACCGGGCGGCAACAGGAAAAGATCGACGCCGCCTGTGCTATGCTTGATGGACAGGGGCATATCGCCGTGGCTGCCGACGTGGGGGTTGAGGCCGATGTAGACGCGCTTTTTGACAGGGTGGAGGCGACCTTCGGGCGGCTGGACCTGCTGTTCAACAATGCCGGGCGCAATGGTCCGGCGGTTGAGGTGGATGCGCTCAGCGTCGCGGAGTGGAACGACATCGTCGCGACCAATCTGACCGGCTCTTTCCTCTGCGCCCGCGCGGCCTTCGCCTTGATGAAACGCCAAAGCCCAAAGGGCGGGCGGATCATCAACAACGGCTCGATCAGCGCCCATGTGCCGCGCCCCCTGTCGGTGCCCTATACGGCGACGAAACACGCGATCACCGGGCTCACCCGCGCGCTGTCGCTCGACGGGCGGGCGCATGACATCGCCTGCGGGCAGATCGACATCGGCAATGCGGCCAGCGAGATGACGGAGCGGATGGCAGACGGCATCCTGCAACCCAACGGCAGCCGCATGTCCGAGCCGCGTATGGATGTGAACGACGTGGCCGAAACGCTGTCATACATGGCGAAGCTTTCGCTCGACTCCAACGCCATGTTTGTCACCGTGATGGCCACCAAGATGCCTTTCACGGGGCGCGGTTAAGCCGTCAAAGCACCTTGCCTGGGTTCATCAAATGGCCCGGGTCGAGCACGGCTTTGATCTGCTCCATCAACTCCAGCGCGACCGGATCCTTATACCGGCGCAGTTCGGCCCGTTTGAACGTGCCAATGCCATGTTCCGCCGAGAATGAGCCGCCCATCTGGTGCACGATATCATGCACGATCCGGTTGAACGTGCTGTATTCTGAAAAGAAATCTGCATCGGCCATATCGACGGGGCGCGACAGGTTGAAGTGCAGGTTGCCGTCGCCGAAATGGCCGAACGGGCAGGGGCGCAGGCCGGGCATGTGGTTCATGCAGGCTTGGGTCGCCTCGCGGATGAAATCCGCCACGCGGGAGACCGGGACTGATACATCATGTTTAATCGACGCACCTTCGGGCTTTTGCGCCTCCGACAGGTTTTCCCGCAGCGCCCAAAGCGCGTCTTTCTGCGCCTCCGACGCGCCGATCACCGCGTCGATGATTTCTTCCGCCTCGAACGCCGCTTCCAATGCGCCCTCTAGCCGGGCATCAAGGTCCGCCTGTGCGCCATTGCCGGTGAGTTCGATCAGGCAATAGGCAGGATGCGCCTCGGCCATCGGATCGCTACAGCCGGGTGCGTGGTCGATCACCATTTGTAGGCCAAGCCGGTCGATATATTCAAATGTTGAGAGTGTATCGGCAGCCTGCCTGCGCATCCTTGAATAGAGCGTCAGCGCCGGGTCGGGCCCCGTGCATGCCACCAGCGCGGTGGCGCGGGCGGTGGGTTTGGGAAGGAGTTTGATTACCGCGGCGGTGATGATGCCCAACGTCCCTTCTGCCCCGATAAAGAGGTTTTTGAGATCAAAGCCGGTATTGTTTTTCCGCAGCCCGTTCAGGTCGTGTAACACACGCCCATCGGGCAGCACGACTTCGACACCCAGAACCAGATCGCGGGTATTGCCATAGCGCAGCACCGCCGTGCCGCCCGCGTTGGTCGAAAGGTTGCCGCCGATCTGGCAGGACCCTTCGGAGGCGAGCGACAGCGGGAAGAGCGCATCAACCTCATCCGCCGCCGCTTGGATATTGGCGAGGATACAGCCCGCCTCAACTGTCATGGTGGCGTTGGTCGGATCGACCCCCCGGATGCGGTTCAGCCGGTCAGTCGTGAGGATGATCCCGCCGTCCGGCACGCCGCCCCCAGCCAGACCGGTGTTGCCGCCCTGCGGGGTCACCGGCACTTGTGCGGCATGGCACAGACGCATGCAGGCGGCGACTTCTTCGGTAGAGCCGGGGCGGATGAGGGCCAGCGCCGTGCCGCGCCGGAGCCCGCGATCTTCGATCAGCCGCGCGTCAAAATCCTTGGCGTCGGTCACGACATGGGCGGCACCGATGGCTTGGCGCAGATCATCGAGCAAGGCGCTATTGTCGCGCCCGTCCGTTTCGGGCGCGCGGCGCGGCGCGGTAAGGGTGGTCATCGGGGTCATCCTTTAACGCTGGTCGGCTTCGGCTTTTTTCTGCGCCGCCGCGCGCAACTTGCTGATCGTGGTGCGGGTCGAGATTTGCTCGGGGTCGGTGACCAGTTCGATCAGCGCCGGGCGGCCACTCTCGCGGGCGCGGGTGAAGGCGGCGGCGAAATCCTCGGTCTTGGTCACCCGTTCAGCATGGGCACCGAGCCCCTCGGCCATTTTTACGAAATCTTGGTTCTGCAACGTGGTGCCCGAAATCCGCTCGGGGTGGTCGCGTTCTTGGTGCATGCGGATGGTGCCGTAGATGCCATTGTTGAACAGCAGCACGATGGGCCGCCCGCCATATTGTGCGGCGGTGGCCAATTCATTGCCGCTCATCATAAAGCCGCCATCGCCGACGAAGGAGAGCGTCAGCCGCTCGGGCTCTGCGATCGAGGCCGCGACGGCGGCGGGCACGGAATAGCCCATCGCACCACAGGTCGAGCCGACAATCCGCCCCGGACGGCCAAAGCGCAGGAAGCGTTGCGCCCAGCCGGTGTGGTTGCCCGCGTCGAGCGTGACCACCACATCATCAGGCAACTCATCGCGCAGCTGCGCAAGGGCGACCCCCATGTCGAGATCCCAGTCGCCGCCATTGGGCGCTTCGGTATCGGTCAGATAATCGCCGTGGAGTTTCTCGCACCATGCGCCCCATGCGTCTGCGCGGTCCAGATCGACACCGTCCAATGCGGCAGCGACAGAGACAGGTGCTGCCGCGATGCCCAGATCCGGCGAATAGACGCGCCCGATCTCATCCGCGTCGGGGTATAGGTGCACCAGACGGGTGTCGGGGTTGGGCGATTGCATGGTGGTGTAGGTCTTGGTCGTCATCTCCCCCAAACGCGCGCCGATCACCACGAGCAGATCCGCATCGCGTTGATGCGCATAGAGGCTGGGCGCGGTAGAGGTGCCGAAATCGCCTGCATAGACGGGCGAGAGGTTGTTGACGATGTCTTGCCGCCGGAAAGAGGTGGTGACGGGGATCTTGTTGGCCTCGGCAAAGCGGGTGATGGCCGCCGCACTCTCATCCGACCAGCCAGAGCCGCCAAGCAGCAGCAGGGGCCGTTCGGCCTGCGCGATCTCGGTTTTGAGCATGTCGAGACTGTCAGGTGACAGCCCTGCATGGGTCGCCGTATAGGGCCGCGCGTCGGCGACGGAAACCACCTCGGTCAGCATGTCCTCGGGCAGGGAGATCACCACCGGGCCGGGGCGGCCCGAGGTCGCCACGCGGAAGGCGCGGGCCATATATTCCGGCACCCGCGCCGGGTCGTCGATCTGCGTTGCCCATTTGGCGATGGGGCCGAACATGGCGCGGTAGTCGACTTCTTGAAACGCCTCGCGGTCGGTCGTGTCGCGGGCGATTTGACCGACCAGCAGGATCATCGGCGTGCTGTCTTGTTGCGCGATATGCACGCCGATGGCCGCGTGGCAGGCTCCGGGGCCGCGGGTGACCATGCAGATGCCGGGAGTGCCCGTCAGCTTGCCATAGGTTTCGGCCATGTTGGCGGCCCCGGCCTCGTGCCGCGCGTTGATAAGGGTGAAACGGTCCTGCACGTCATGCAGCGCATCCAGGACCTCAAGGTAGCTTTCGCCGGGCACGCAATAGGCGGTGTCGGCACCGTGGACCAGCAGTTGATCCACAAGGACCTGTCCGCCGGTCCGCGCCTTGAGGGAAGTTTTCTGCAGCATGGAGAAGGCTCCGTTTCGTTCGTTCAGAGGATTATGTATGGGTCGCCGGATGGCTTTCAGGATTGGGGTTTCTAGACTTTTGGAAGGCCAGAATAACACCCGCAATGATCAAACCCGAGGCGGTGAGCCGCAGATCAGGATAGATCAGCAGCAAGGAGGCCCCGAACAGCACCACCGACAGCACGTTGGATAGTCGGCCGAAGTAGTAGCGCTGCAAGGCGGCGGCAAGCAGGATGACGCCAATGGTGGCCTGCAACAGGACCAGCGTGATCTGCGTGATCGAACCCTGCATCAGGATCGCCGGTTCATAGACGAACATGAAGGGCACGATAAAGCCGGTGGCGCCGAGTTTCACCGCAGCCCAACTCGCCTCGACGATCTTGGCGTGCGACAGGGTGTTGGCCGCATAGACCGCCATGGCGACGGGGGGTGTGATCGCCGACAGGATGGCGAAGTAGAACACAAAGAGGTGCGCCGCTTCGACTTGTACGCCCAGTTTCACCAGCGCCGGAACCAGCAGGGCAACCTGCACGATATAGGCAGGTGTTGTCGGCATCCCCATACCAAGGATGATGCCCGCGATCATCGACAAGAACAGCGCGATGACCAGTGTGTCTTGGGCCGCTTCGATCACGAAGTTAGAGAAGGTTAGGCCAAGGCCGGTGATGTCGATCACGCCCACCACGATGCCCGCACAGGCACAGGCCGCCGCAATCGCCAGCACGTTGCGCGCGCCGCCCTCAAGCGCTTCGAGAATGTTGTCGATGGTAACGTAATGCCGCGTCGTCTTGCGCAGGGCCGCCACAGGCACAACCGACACAATACCACAAAGCGCCGCGTAGGGGGCCGAGTAACCCATCATCAGAACGCCGACGATGATCAGAAGTGGCAAGAATAGATGGCCGCGCTCAGTGAGAACCTTCTTCAGCGGCACTTGGTCCTCTTTCGGGACCGAGCCGATGCCTTTGCGCTTGGCCTCAAAGTGGACCGCGGCAAAAAGGGCGACGTAGAACAGGATCGCTGGGGCCAGCGCATATTTCGCGACGGTCAGATAGCCCACGCCGAGATATTCGGCCATAACAAAGGCCGCAGCCCCCATCACGGGCGGCATGATCTGACCACCTGTCGAGGCAACAGCTTCGACCGCGCCAGAAAAGGCGGGCTTGAACCCCATGCGTTTCATCAGCGGGATAGAAAACGTGCCGGTGGTCATTACGTTCGCCACGGCAGAGCCGGAAACCGAGCCGAAGAGGCCGGAGGTCACACAGGCCACTTTGGCCGGGCCGCCCACCTGACGCCCGGTAAGCGCAACGGCAAAATCCATGAAAAGTTGTCCGACGCCCATCCGCTCGACCAATGAGCCAAAGAGGATGAAAAGCACCATATAGGTCGCCGAAACCGCGATAGGGATGCCGAAGATGCCTTCGGGGGTCATGAACAACTGCTCAAGAACCACAGAAGGCAGGGTTGAGGTAAAGATAAGGCCATAAGCCAGAAACAACAGCGCGGTAATGGGCAGCATCGGCCCGAGCATCCGTCGAGTTGCCTCAAGCAGCAGAACCACAAGAGTGATCCCCACCACGATATCCATCGGCATCAACGGGTCGACGTAGAGAAACCGCTGCGTGATGTAATTAAGGTTAAAGGAAGGATAGAGCGCAGCACCCGCCGCGATAAGCCCGATGACCACATCATACCAACTGGGCACATCATTGCGCAGACCCTTGCGGTTCACCGTCAAGAAAATCAGCAGCAGCGCCAAGGCGACGTGCACACCTCGCATAATATAGGGGTTGGGCGGGCCAACGAAGGCGACGTAGAGATGCCAAGCAGCCATGCCGATCAAGATCAGCCTTGCTATACGGGTAATCAGGGGCATCTTGTCCAGAAAGATCGACAGTTGCATGGAAGTTCTCGCGTCTAGAGTGGAAGGCGGCCTCGATGCGCCAGCGCGCGGAATGCGCGGGGCGGGGGCCTTATGGATGTGGGCCGGACGAAGCGCATGGCTCCGGCCGACCCGTTTCGTGTCGGAAGGGAATTACATCCCTGAGACACCACGCTCGGCGTAGAACTCTTTCGCTGCGGGGTGGAAGGGCACGCCGATGTCGGTGGCCATTTCCTCAACCGTCAGGTTCGCCATGGATTTGCTGATTGCGGCAAAGCTCTGGTTGTTGTCGGCAATAGCGCCAAGCACGGATTTGATGATCTCACCGTCATAGTCACAGGGCGCGACCATATGGGTGTCATAGCTGATAGCGTGCACGGCCTCATCAAAACCGGGGTAGGCGCCCGCTTTGACTTCGCGACGCTGGAAAGCGGCGTTCTGGTCTTTGAAGTAGGCAAAGGTTTCTTCGTCCACGTCGACCAAACGGATCTTGCGTGAAGAGGCGAGGTCCATCACCGAACCTGTAGGCAGTGAAGACCCCAGTGTGAAGAAATCGGCCTGACCGTCTTTCATCTGCGAAGCGGAATCGGAATAGGAGGTGTTTGCCACGCTGTCGAGGTCATCAAAGGTCATA
This sequence comes from Sulfitobacter sp. DSM 110093, assembly GCF_022788715.1. Taxonomy (NCBI): domain Bacteria; kingdom Pseudomonadati; phylum Pseudomonadota; class Alphaproteobacteria; order Rhodobacterales; family Roseobacteraceae; genus Sulfitobacter; species Sulfitobacter sp. DSM 110093. Next base: position 215,342 of record NZ_CP085170.1, on the reverse strand, counting down.
TCGGCGGTCGACAACAACTCACGCGTCAGGAACTCGCCGGTGTTGCCAAGCTGTTGTGTGGTCAGGCGCTTGCCCTTCATATCAGCGACAGTCTTGATGCCGGAATCTTCGAGCGCGACGATCTGGAAATATTGCGGATACAGGATACCAAGGTTGCAGACATTGGTCGTCGCCTTGCGGAAAGGCTCTTTGCCCGAAAGGCTGTCCACGGTCGAGATGGAGTTGGCAAATGCGATGCCGAAGCGGCCTGCGTCAACGCCCACCACATTCGATACGCCTGCACCCGGTGTCACGGTAATGTCCATGTCGGGGTTTTCACGCTCGACGATCGCCTTGATCGCACCGCCTACGGGATACCACGACCCGCCCTGCTGGCCAGTTGCCATGACAAAGCTTTGCGCATGTGCAGCAACGCCTGCGACGGTGAAAAGGACGGTGGCCGCTGCTGTGCGGCTTATCGATTTGAAGATTGGTGACATTGAAACTCCTCCCGAGTTTTGACTGTGTATCGGCAGTAACTGGATGGGTTCCGGGCTCCCCCCTGACACCCTCTTGCCGTAGGTCCGCAGACTGAGGGGGAATCAACAGCCTGTCAATTAAAAATACAAATTAACGGATATTACATCTTACTTGTAATGTTGTATTCTGCTTGTAATCGGGAATCTGGTTCTATCTGCTCTTTATATTGGGAACTTGTCATACAGGTAGTCTGCTCGGCAAAAGGATGTTGTTATCATGACGGGAAATCTTCAGGCGACAACGCCACTTGTCGATGGGGCCACGCTGAGCGATCAGGTGACCGAGGTGCTTCGGCATAATGTGGTCAACGGTGTGTGGAGCGTTGGCGATGTACTGCCGTCGGAAACCAGTTTGGCGAGCGATTTTGATGTCAGCCGCACCGTTATCCGCGAGGCCGTGTCGCGCCTGAAGGCCGAAGGAATGCTCTCCAGTCGACAAGGGCGCGGTGCTTTTGTGGCCAGCGATCGGCCCCGACAAGGCTTCGCAATCCCAGAGCGTGATATGGAAAGCCAGCGCAAGCTGGAGCAGATCTTAGAGCTGCGGATGGGGCTAGAGATTGAGGCTGCTGCCATCGCTGCTGCTCGTGCAACGCCCGACGCGCGGGCGGAAATCCAGCGCGCTGCTGCTGCTTACGACCAAAGCAACCAAATCGGCGGCCCTGCGGTTGCGACCGGGGTCAGTGCCGATCTCGCCTTTCACCGCGCGGTCTGCGAGGCAACGGGGAACAGTTATTACCTGAGCCTTTTTAACTATCTCGTCGCCAGCCTGCGCGAGACGATGTTGGCCGGGCGTTTGCAAGCTCTGAAGCGCGGGGGCGAAAGCCGTGGCGCAATACAAGAACACTATGACATCGCCGCCTCTATCGTCCAAGGTGACGCCGAAAGCGCCCGCCAGCGGATGCGGGACCACCTACAAATGTCGAGCGCACGTTTGCTGGCGCAGCTCAAGACCGACGATGGGTTGAGCGAATGACTGTTCCGGCTGCTCTTCGTGAGGCGCTATCTGCGCCTGCGTCTCTCACAATTGCCCTGAGCGGGGGGATCGACAGCCTGACCCTCTCGGCGGCGGCGGCCGTGGTTCGGGGTGCATCGGATGTTACGCTTTGCCATGCAGTTTCGGCGGCGGTACCCTCTGCGGCGACGGCTCGGGTTAAGGAATTCGCGGCGGCGCATGGGGTGGCGCTTGAACTGGTGGATGCGGGCGAATTTGCCGATCCGTCCTATCGTGCCAATCCGGTCAACCGCTGCTATTTTTGTAAATCGAACCTTTACGGCACGCTTGCCCGTATGGGGCCGTTGGTGGCGGCAGGTACCAATACCGACGATCTGTCGGACTACCGTCCTGGCTTGCAAGCCGCGGCTGAGCATGGTGTGTTGCATCCTTTTGTCGATGCGAAGATGTCGAAGGCGGATGTGCGCGCGCTGGCGCGGGAGCTTGGGCTGGGGGAACTGGCCGAACTGCCCGCAGCACCCTGCCTTGCCAGCCGGATTGAGACCGGGCTGCGGGTGGAGCCTGAGGAACTGGCCGTAATCGACCGGGTTGAGACGTTGCTGCGCGGCATGTTGGGGAACTTCACCCTGCGTTGCCGTCTGCTGCGCGAGGGCTGGGTGGTTGAGGTTGACCAGCTTGTTCATGAGGGTTTGTCGGACCAAGAACGCGCCGCAATTCTTGCGCAGGTTCGTCAAGCCACGGATGATGGGCGCGCGATCAATTTGCGGCCCTATTCAAGAGGAAGTGCATTTGTCCATCGATGAGACCGGCCCTGACGGGCATCCTGACGTAACCTTTGATCGGGGGCGCGGCGGACGCATCGGCATCGAAGAGGCGGTGCTATGCGAGCATAAAGCGGTGGAGCAGATTGCTGCGATCATTGGCGACGCAGAGGCGGAAGGCCGTAGGCTTTTGCTGACCCGTCTGACAGCCGCCCAGTTTGCCGCGCTACCAGACGCGTTGCGCGCATCGGTCGACTATTGCGCCGCCTCCCGCACCGCCATTCTTGGAAAGATTGGCCCGTTGGCCAGCAGCCCCCGCATTGGATTGGTCAGTGCGGGCACTTCAGATTACGCCCCGATGGCAGAGGCAAGGCGCACGTTAGCCTATGGCGGGATGGACGCGACCGAGGTGTCGGATGTGGGCGTGGCCGGGCTTTGGCGTCTACTCGCGCAGGAAGAAATGCTGCGCGAGATGGATGTGGTGATCGTTTTCGCCGGGATGGACGCTGCGTTACCTTCCGTCGTTGCCGGACTTGTGCCGGGGGTGGTCATTGGTGTGCCGACCTCCGTGGGCTATGGTGTGGCCCGCGGCGGGAGGGTCGCGCTCGATTCGATACTCGCCAGCTGTGCGCCGGGGGTGACGGTGGTGAACATCGACAACGGCTATGGGGCTGCGACTGCGGCGTTGCGACTGGCCAACATGATGCGCCGCACCGCGGCGGGAGGGTAGCCGGTGACAGCGCCGAAACTGAAGATCAAGAAACGGCAGACACTTGCCGATCAGCTTTACGGGCAGGTGCTTGAGCAGATCGTGTCGAACAAACTGGTGCAGGGCGAAAAGCTGCCGTCTGAAAACCAGATCGCCACGGCCTTTGGCGTGTCGCGCCCCGTAGTGCGCGAGGCGCTGCGCAAGTTGCAAGAGGATGGGCTGGTCGAGGCGCGGCGCGGCGTGGGGACCTTCGTGCGGCGGCGGCCTTCGGAAAAGCTGATTGAATATGCGACGGCGGGGTCGGTTGCCGGGCTGATGCGCGCGATGGAGGCGCGGATCACGATTGAAAAAGCCACCGCGCATATGGCCGCGCAACGCGCCAGCCCCAAGGATATTGCCCGGATTGAGGCCGCGTTGCAGACGCTCGAGGCGTCAATGCAGGCGCGCAACCCTTCCTTCGATGCCGATTACCAATTCCACCGCGCCATCGCAGCGGCCTCGGGCAATGAGGTCTTCCTTCAGATGCTCGACTGCGCGCGGGAGTCAATTGAGCAGGGGATCGACGTGGCACAAAAGCTGACCCGCCAAGGCTCGCAATCCCGGATCGACGTGGTCATCAGCGAACATCGCGAGATACTTGAGGCGATCCGCGCGGGCGACAGTGAAGTCGCGGGCGTGTCGATGGCTTATCACCTGCTGCAGGCGCGGACCCGGATCACCGACCACGCTGGTATCGCATAGTATTAATAACCCGAAAGGCCCCCCGATGATTTACGACCACCGCACCTATTGCTGCCGTCCCGGCACGATCAAGAAACACCTCGCGCTTTATGCGGAGTTTGGATTTTCCGCGCAGAAACGCATTCTTGGCGAGCCACTGATCTATGCACAGGTGGAAACCGGAGACGTAAATTCTTTCGTACATATCTGGAGCTATAAAGATGCCGCCGATCGTGCTGCGCGCCGGGCGCAGATGGCAGCAGATCCTGAATGGCAGGCCTATCTCAAGAAAAGCGCAGAGGCGGGGTATCTGGTGAGCCAGACCAACAAAATTCTCATGCCCGTTCCGCTCGAAGCCTAGGCGGTGTGCTTCCGGCCTGAGGGTTCAGGCCGGAGGTGAGATTCAAGTAACGATACAGCTTTTGTCGATCCCGCGCCCTTCGTGAAAAGCGCGGATGTTGCTGGCCCAATGGCCGACCATACGTTTGAGGTTATCCTCGCTGTGGCCGCCGATATGGGGCAGGGGCAGAACGTTATCGAGCCGCAGAAGCGGGTTGTCTGGCTCGACAGGCTCTTCGGTGAAGACATCCAAGGCCGCGCCCGCGATCCGCTTATGGGTGAGCGTGTCGATCAGTGCTGCCTCATCAATCAGCCCGCCGCGCCCGGTGTTGACCAACAGGGCGTCCGATTTCATTTGCGCCAGTTCCGTTGCGCCGATGGTGTGGTGTGACGCCTCGGTCAGCGGCATGTGCAGGCTAACGATATCGCAGGTCTCAAGGATTTCATCCCGCTCGGCATAGCGCGCTGTGGTTCCTTCGGCGGGACCAGAGCGGCGGTAGTAGAGCACCTCGCAGTCAAAGCCCGTCAGCCGTTTCGCGACGAGTTGCCCGATGGCACCAAAGCCGATCAGCCCGACCTTTTGACTGCTGAGATCCCGCGCGCCGGGGACGATTTCTGGCACGATCCACTTGCCCGCGCGGGTGTTGTTATAGTGCAGCGGAATGCGGCGCAGGGCGGCGATCATCATGCCGATGGTGAGATCCGCGATGGTGGGGGCGTTAACGCCGGGGCTGCGCGCAACGGTCACGCCCATTTCCTTGGCCACATCCACCGGGATCTTATCATAGCCCGTGCCCCATTGGTGGACGAGACGCACACTATCGGCCCCGCGTAGCACCGAGACTGGTAGGCCGCGTCCGCGGGGAACAATATAGGCCGCCCCCTTCACCGTTTTGGCAAAATCCTCTTCGGAGAAGGAGTCGGCAAAGCGAAGGTCGAGCCCCTCGGCATAGCCGCGCACTTTGTTCTGCATATCCTCCGGCATCGCATCGAGCACGGCGACGGGGCCGATTGATCCGCCGCTCATGTCGATGCCCCGCGCAGGTCTTCGGGCAGCAACGCTTCGGGCAGGTTCTGGTAGGACACGGGCCGCAGGAAGCGGCGGATCGCCATCGTGCCCACCGACGTCGCGCCGAAGTTGGTGGACGCCGGGTAGGGGCCGCCGTGCACCATGGCGTCACAAACCTCGACCCCCGTGGGGAAGCCGTTCACCAGCACCCGGCCCGCCTTGCGTTCAAGGATCGGCATCAGCGCTTTGGCCGCTTCGGTGTCGCCGTCATCCATCTGGATGGTGGCTGTCAATTGACCCTCAAAACCCTTGGCCAGCTCTTGCATCTCATCGCCCGACGAGACCCGTAGCACCAGACCCAAGGGGCCAAAAACCTCTTCCCCAAGCGCGTGGTCTTGTAGGTAGGTATCGGCATCGGTCTCAAAGAGGTTCGGCTGGGCGCTGCGCCCCTCGCTGTCAGTGCTCACCAGCGCGCGCACCGCGTTGCGCCCGGTGAAACGTTCCTTGCCGTCGCGGTAGGCTTTGGCGATGCCGTCGGTCAGCATGACCTGCGGGCCGACCTGCTCCAGCGCCTCCTTCGCGGCGGCGACAAAGGCATCGCCTTCGGCCCCCTTCGCGACAACCGCGATGCCGGGGTTGGTGCAGAACTGCCCCGCGCCCATGGTCAGCGAGCCGGCCCAGCCTGCGCCGATTTCCGCGCCACGGTTGCGCGCGGCCTCGGCCAGAACGAACATCGGATTGACCGAGCCCAACTCGCCGAAGAACGGGATCGGCTCCGGGCGTTGCGCGCAGAGGTCGAACAGCGCGCGGCCCCCACCGAGGGAGCCGGTGAAGCCAACGGCTTTGATCAGCGGATGCTGCACCAGCGTCTGGCCCACCTCACGGCTGTTGGCATGGATGAGGGAGAAGACACCGGGATGGATGCCGCATTTCTTGATCGCGGCGTGGATCGCTTCGGCCACGATCTCTCCGGCGCCGGGGTGGGCGGAGTGGCCCTTGACCACGACCGGGCAGCCCGCCGCCAGCGCCGCGGCGGTGTCACCGCCTGCGGTGGAGAACGCCAGCGGAAAGTTCGACGCGCCGAAGACCGCGACCGGGCCGATGGGACGCTGGACCATGCGGATGTCGGGGCGGGGCATCGGCTGGCGTTCTGGCAGAGCACCGTCAACGCGGCGGTCCAGATGCGCGCCTTTGCGAATGTGATCGGCAAAGAGGCGGAGTTGCCCGGTGGTCCGACCCCGTTCGCCCTGAAGGCGGGCGGTGGGCAGGCCGGATTCGCGTGCGCCGACTTCGGTGATGATCTCGGCGCGGGCCTCCATCTCGTCTGCGATGGCGTCAAGGAAATCGGCCCGGCTTTCGCGGCTGGAATAGGCGTAGGACCAAGAGGCGTCCTCGGCGGCTTCGCAGGCTTGGTTTACATGGGCCGGGGTGCCGCTTTGGAATTGGTCGCTTTCCCCGATGGCAGGGGAATTGGCGAAGGTTTCCCCGCCGCCGACCCATTCGCCTGCGATTAAGTGCTTGCCGTGGGGGTGAAATGTCTTGCTGTCAGCGCTCATGATCAATCCTTGTCGGTTTGCTGTGTCAATGTGGGGGAGGGCTGCGCCATGGTTTGCACCAGCGCATCCATCTGCCGCGTGAGCAGCCAAGCGTCGCCCGCGATGGCGACGAATTCGATACCGCTGTCAAAATAGCGGCGCGCCAGATCGGCGCCGTAACCAAGGATGCCCGCAGGCAGCCCGGCGGCGTGAATGGCATCTACCGCTTTGCGGATCTTGTCTTGGACATCGGGGTGCATCGGGTTGCCGGTATGGCCCATCGCCGAGGACAGATCGCCCGGCCCGATAAAGATCGCGTCCACGCCGGGCACGGCGGCGATGGCGGGGATCTGGTCGACCGCTTCGGGGGTTTCGACCTGCACAATGACGCATTGGTCATCCGGATAGGTAGTCAGGTAATCCGTCTGCCGCGCGTAATTATTGGCGCGGATCGTGGCCGAGATGCCGCGCAGCCCTTCGGGCGGGTAGCGGGTCCAAGATACGGCGCGTCGGGCATCTTCGGCGCTTTGGATCATCGGGAACATCAGGTTTTGCACGCCGATATCCAGCAGCCGTTTGGTCATGGTTTGGTCGGTTGAGGGCATCCGCACGACCATCTGCGCATCGGGATTTGCACTGCCTGCGGCGCGCAGGTGGTCGGTGATTTGACTCAGATCATTCGGTGCGTGCTCCATGTCGAGCAAGAGCCAATCGATCCCGCTGCCCGCAGCAATTTCCGTCACCGTGGGCGAGCAGAGCGAGAGCCAGAAACCCGACAGACGACTGCCTTGGCGAAGCGTTTGTTTCAGTGATTTTCCCGACATTTTCGCAACGCGCCCCTCAAATGGTATCGACAATTGGGGTGATACGGTAATATATCAGTTCGAGCAAGATGTGTTTTCCACCCGTTTTGCGATCATGTTTAGCTGGCGAGGATTCCATGACCGAGACCAAGAAAACCGCCGATCAGCTGCGCAGTGCGCGCTGGTTTGCCCCCGACGATCTGCGCAGCTTTGGGCATAGGTCGCGCATGATGCAGATGGGCTTGGGCCCCGAAGATTGGGAAGGCCGCCCGGTGATCGGTATCCTGAACACTTGGTCCGAGATGAACCCCTGCCACCTCCATTTCCGCGACCGCGCGGAGGACGTGAAAAAGGGAATCGCGCAGGCCGGGGGGCTGGGGTTGGAGATCCCGACGATCTCGATCGACGAAAGTTTCACCAAGCCGACCTCGATGCTTTACCGCAATATGATCGCGATGGAGACCGAAGAGACGATCCGCTCGCATCCGCTCGACGGGGTGGTGCTGATGGGCGGCTGTGATAAGTCCACCCCCGGTCTGACCATGGGCGCAATCAGCGCAGGCGTGCCGTTTATCTTCCTGCCCGCGGGGCCGATGCTGCGCGGCAATTATGCGGGCCGGGCGCTTGGCTCGGGCTCGGATGCATGGAAATTCTGGGACGAACGCCGCGCGGGCACCATCTCGGCCGAGGAATGGGTTGGCGTCGAAGGCGGCATCGCGCGGTCTTACGGGCATTGCATGACGATGGGCACGGCCTCCACCATGACCGCGATTGCCGAAGCGATGGGGCTGACGCTGCCGGGGGCCACCTCGATCCCCGCTGCGGACGCGGGCCACAAACGGATGAGCGCCTCTTGCGGGCGGCGCATTGTCGATATGGTTTGGGAAGACCTGACGCCCGACAAGATCATCACCCCCGCCGCCGTGCAGAACGCAGCGACAGTGGCGATGGCAACGGGCTGCTCAACCAATGCGGTGGTGCATCTCTTGGCCATGGCGCGTCGCGCGGGTGTGGCGCTGGAGTTGAACGATCTGGACGCTCTGGGCCGCACCACACCGCTTATTGCCAATATCCGACCCTTGGGCAGCAGCGAATACCTGATGGAGGATTTCTATTTCGCAGGCGGGTTGCGGGCGCTGATGGACCAGTTGGGCGACAAGCTCGACCGGTCGGCGATCACCTGTACCGGCAAACCCTTGGAGGAGGGGATCGCGGGTGCGCCTGTCTATAATGACGATGTGATCCGGCCCCTGTCGAACCCGGTCTATAAAGAGGGCTCGCTTGCCGTACTCAAGGGCAACCTTTGCCCCAATGGCGCGGTCATCAAACCGGCGGCCTGTGACCCTAAGTTCCACCGCCACGAAGGCCCGGCGCTGGTCTTTGACAGCTACCCCGAGATGAAGGCTGCGATTGATGACGAAAACCTCGACGTGACGCCGGACCATGTGCTGGTGCTGCGTAACGCAGGCCCGCAGGGTGGGCCGGGGATGCCGGAATGGGGGATGTTGCCGATGCCGAAAGCGTTGTTGAAACAGGGCCACCGCGACATGCTGCGGATCTCGGATGCGCGGATGTCGGGCACGTCTTACGGCGCGTGCATCCTGCATGTCGCGCCTGAATCCTTTGTCGGTGGGCCACTGGCGCTGCTGAAGACGGGCGACATCGTGCGCATGGATCTTGAAGCGCGGACCCTCGACATGCTGGTGGACGAGGATGAACTCGCCGCCCGCCGCGCCGCGTGGAAAGCGCCCGAGCCACGGTTCGAGCGGGGCTGGGGCTATATGTTCCAGCGCCATGTGGGGCAGGCCGATCAGGGCTGCGACTTCGACTATCTCACCGCGGCCTTCGGGCAAGCGGCGGGTGAGCCGGATATTTTCTGAGGGGTACGTCTATGACACATGATCTATCAAAAGCGCTCACTGGCATCTCGGGCATCCTTGTGACGCCCTATGACGCGGGTGGCGAGATTGCGCCGCGCAAGCTGGCCCCGATCATCGACCGTGCGCTCGCCGCCGGGGTGCATATCCCGGTAGTGAACGGCAATACCGGCGAATATTACGCGCTTACCAATGACGAGGCCTGCACCATGGTGCGCGAGGTGGCGCAGATGGTCGACGGGCGGGCGCCACTGCTGGCGGGTGTCGGGCGCGGCATTCGCGATGCTTGTGCTCTGGCCAAGGCGAGCGCTGACGCGGGCGCGGATGCGCTGATGATCCATCAGCCGCCTGATCCGTTTGTCTCCCCCCGTGGCACGGTCGACTATGTGCGCGCGGTGCGCGATGCTTCGGGCGGGCTGCCCGTGATGCTGTACCTGCGCAATGATGCGATGGGGCCCGAGGGGATCGCCCGGCTTTGCGAGGTCGAGGGGGTGAAGGGCGTCAAATGGGCCACGCCGAACCCCTTGAACCTTGCCCGCGCGATTGAGGCCGCGCCAGATGATATCGTTTGGGTCGGCGGGCTGGCTGAGGTTTGGGCACCGCCGCTCTATGCGGTGGGCGCGCGAGGGTTCACCTCGGGGCTCATTAACGTCTGGCCCGAGCGGTCGGTCGCCATTCACGCGGCGCTGGATGCAGGCAACTACGGCGAGGCGAACCGCTTGATCGCTGGCATGCGCGCCTTTGAAGACATCCGCGCCGAAGAGCATAACGGCACCAATGTCACCGGCGTCAAAGCGGCGCTAATGGCCATCGGACAAGATTGCGGCCCCACGCGCCCGCCCTCCGCTTGGCCCCTGACAGAACGGCAACAGGCGGTGCTGGACCAATTCATCACTGACAACGGACTAAAGGGAGAGAGGGCATGACCCCCGAACTACGCGAGAAACTCAAAGCGGTCTCGGTCGCGACGCTGGCCACGGCGCTATATAAACGTGGGCTGCGCAATCAGGTGGTGCAGGGGGTCGGCCCAGTTGCGGCAAAGGGGCAGAATATGGTCGGCCCCGCCTTCACCCTGCGCTATATGCCCGCACGCGAAGACCGCAACCAGTTGGTCGAATTTCGCAACCCCGAGCACCCGCAGCGCGTCGCGATTGAGACCTGCCCCGAGGGTCATGTGCTGGTGATGGACAGCCGCAAAGATGCGCGTGCTGCCAGTGCCGGGGATATCCTCATCACCCGTCTGATGATGCGCGGCGCGGCGGGGGTGGTGACAGATGGAGGCCTGCGCGATGCCGCGACCATCGGCGCGCTTGAGATGCCGGCCTACCACGCGCGGCCCTCAAGCCCCACGAACCTGACCTTGCATGAGGCGATTGAGATCAACTGCCCCGTCGGCTGCGGCGATGCGCCGGTCTTTCCCGGCGATATCGTGGTGGGCGACGATGACTGCGTGATCATCATCCCCGCAGATATCGCCGAAGAAGTGGCAGATGAGGCTGTAGAGATGACGGCCTATGAGGATTTCGTAGTGGAACAAGTTAAAGGCGGCGCGGGGATCATCGGGCTTTACCCCGGCACCAAGCAAGAAAACCTCGATAAGTTTGCGGAATGGCGCAAGGCCAACAACCGCTGAATCAGGGCTTTTCCGGGGTGAAATACTCCGGGAAAGCCGCCCGTTTCTCGGTCATCCGGTCGACGGTGCGTTGCAAATGTTGGCGCAGCGCCTCCATCGCTGCAGGGGCATCGCCCGCTTCGATCCCATCAAGAATCCGGCTATGGCCCCCGATCACGTCCTTGTTGTTGAGGATGCGCCCCGCCTCATCGATGTCATCCAAATGCAGGCGGCGCAGACGCTCCAAATGGCCCGCGTGACTGCGCATGATGCGCTGGCTTTGCACATGGCCCGCCGCCACGAAGAGGGTCTGGTGGAATACTTCGTCCAACTCCTGAAAAGTCGGCACGTCGCCGGGTTGGTCCGAGATGCTGCTTTGCAGGGCGACGATGCTGCGCAGACGGGTCAGGGCTTCGGGCGCGATCTCGGCGGCCAAACGGCGCACGACTTCGGTCTCAAGAGCGATGCGCATGAACTGCGCTTCGCGGATCGCCGACATGTCGATTGGCGTCACCAAAGTGCGCGATTGCGGGTAGATCTTGACCAGCCCCTCTTTGGCAAGCTGCTGCAGCGCATCGCGCAGCGGCGTCAGGCTCACCCCATGGGTCTCAGCCAGTTCGGCGCGCAACAGCGGGGTGCCGGGCGGCAGGTCGAGCCGGACAATCTGATCGCGCAGAGTGGCGTAAACCCCGCGCCCCGTTGGCCCGCCCTCGAACAGACCCAAATCAGCCCCGCCGCCTAAAATGCTTTTGGCGAGGGTCTGTGCGCTCTGCGCGGCGGGTTTGTTCGATGAGGTCATGTGGGCTCTTCCATAGCTATTAAATCTAATATATCAGTTAATGACATATTACCGAAGCGGTTTTTTCGACACCCTGGGGGGAGCATCCGATGGACAGCCAGACCATGCAAGAGGACAGACGCGCAAAGGTGATGCTGCTGTCGCCGACGGATAACGTGGTCGTGGCGACCTCGGCGGTGCCCCGTGGCGCGGTATTGCCGCAAGACGGGCTGCGTGCCAACCACGATACGCCCCAAGGGCACAAGATCGCGGTCCGCCCGATCCAGCAGGGCGCGCCGATCCTGAAATTCGACACGGTCATAGGCTACGCGGCAGAGGATATCGCCGCAGGCGATTGGCTGCACAGCCACAACATCAAATTCGACGCGGTCGACAAAGACTATGCCTTTGCCCGCGACTATACCCCGACCGACCTGCTGCCGCCTTCAGACCGCGCGCAGTTCATGGGCATCCGCCGCGCGAATGGCCGTGTGGGCACGCGCAACTACATCGGGCTTTTCGTCACGGTGAACTGCTCTGCCACCGTGGCGCGCAAGATCGCCAACTACTTCGACGAAGAGCGGATGGAGGCATGGGAGAATGTCGACGGGGTGATCCCCTTCATCCACGAATCCGGCTGCGGGATGGAGCTTACGGGCGAGCCGATGGACCTGCTGCGCCGCACGCTATCGGGCTACATTCGCCACCCCAATCTGGCCGGCGCCGTTGTCTTGTCGCTGGGCTGTGAGCGTAACAATCTGGCACAGTTCTTTGAGGAGGAAGGACTGGCCGAGGGCAAGATGCTGCGCACCATCACCATGCAGCACGTCGGCGGCACGGCCCGCGCGATTGCCGATGGCAAGGATGCCGTGCGCGAGATGTTGGATCAGGCCAATGCCGTGCGGCGCGAACCCTGTTCGGCAGAGCATATCACCATCGGAATGCAATGCGGCGGGTCGGACGGGCTCTCGGGTCTGTCGGCCAACCCCGGGCTTGGGGCTGCGGCGGATATCCTCGTGCGCAACGGCGGCACGGCGATCCTGTCGGAGACGCCCGAGATTTTCGGCGTCGAACACCTGCTGACCCGCCGCGCCCGCAGCGAAGAGGTGGGCCGCAAACTGGTCGAACGCATGGACTGGTGGCTTGATCATACCAAGGGCCGCGACACTCAGATCAACGGCGTCGTCAGCCCCGGCAATCAAGCAGGCGGTCTGGCGAATGTTTTGGAGAAATCCCTTGGCGGAGCCAAGAAGAGCGGCAGCACCGGGCTGATGGAAGTCTACCGCTATGCTGAACCCGTGACCCAAAAAGGGCTGGTCTTCATGGACACGCCCGGCTTCGATCCGGTCTCTGCCACGGGGCAGATCGCAGGGGGTGCGAACCTGATCTGCTTCACCACCGGGCGCGGCTCTTGCTTTGGCTCGTACCCGTCGCCGACGATCAAGCTAGCTTCCAATACGCCGATGTTCACCAAAATGCAGGACGATATGGACATCAATTGCGGTACCGTGATCGACGGCGACCAGAGCCTAGAGGAATTGGGCCAAGCGATCTTTGAACGCATCCTCGCCACCGCCTCGGGCGAGCAGAGCAAGTCCGAAGCGCTTGGCGTGGGCGAAGAGGAATTCGCGCCTTGGCCGATTGGGGTCACAGGGTAACAGATGTCAGAGGGGACAGCGCAGATGAAACCGAACTATGTAAAACTGGTCGAGGATACGCCGCTGCCGCGCATCGCGCTGTGCCGTCAGACCTTTGCCGCCACCCAGATCGACGATCCGCGCGCCGGCGTGGCCGAGGCGATGCAGGCCAACTGTGTGGACAAGATCAAGCCCGGCATGTCCATCGCCATCACCGCAGGCAGCCGGGGGCTGGCAAACCTGCCGGAACTGCTGGCCGCCATCGTGGCCGAAGTCCGCGCCCGCGGGGCGCATCCTTTTGTCGTGCCCGCCATGGGCAGCCACGGGGGCGCCACCGCAGAGGGGCAGACCGCGCTGCTGGCGAAACTGGGCGTGACCGAAGAAAGCCTCGGTTGCGAGATCCGCTCTTCGATGGAGACTGATGAGATCGGCGTGCTCGACAACGGCATGTCGGTGCGGATGGACCGCCATGCCAATGCTGCAGATGGGATCATCCTCTTCAACCGCATCAAACCGCATACGTCGTTCCGTGCGCCGAATGAAAGCGGGCTGGCTAAGATGCTCTCGATCGGTCTGGGCAAGCAATCGGGGGCCGAAACCTGCCATTCACGCGGCATCGATAACGTCGGCATCTTCGTGGCTAATATGGCGCGGATGAAGCTGGAGCGTTGCAAGGTGCTTTTCGGCATCGGCACGATTGAGAATGCCTACGACGCACTCTCGCAGGTGGTCGCCCTCGACAGCGACGGGATGCTGGAGGCCGAAGCCCCCTATTTGCAAGACGCGATGCGCAACATGCCCCGCCTGCCGCTGGGGCCGCTGGACGTGCCTTCGGCCTCGGGCGATCTGGACGTGCTGGTGGTCGATGAGATCGGCAAGGAATTTTCTGGTACCGGGATGGACCCTAACATTACCCATCGGTTTTCGAGCGAGAAGATGCAGGTCCATCTGCATATCTCGCGGCTGGTGGCGCTTGGCCTGTCGCCGCGCAGCAATGGCAACGGTAATGGTGCTGCGCGGGCGGATGTGATCACGCAGCGGTTGGAAGAGGATTTCGACCGCGAGGCTGTCTATGCCAACGCCATTACCTCGCAGGTGTTGAAACAGTCAAAAATTCCGATGGTTATGCCCTGCGACCGCACCGCGATCCAGACGGCGGTCAAGACCTGCGGCGCCGAGGATATAACCGAGGTCCGGCTGTTGCGCATCCCCAATACGTTGAAGCTTGAGTTTCTCTATGCGTCGGAAGCGATGCTGCCGGAACTGCGCGACCGTCCGGGGTTGGAGGTCGTCGGCGATCTGCAAGCAATGCAGTTCGGCGAGGGGCATTTGCAAAATCCTTGGCCGGAGGCCCATTGATGACCAAAGCCGTATCAAAAGGCCAAGGGCTGCATCTGCATCTTGATCCGGTGGGCGGGGCTGCGGGTGATATGTTCATTGCCGCAATGCTACACGCTTTCCCCGATTTGACGACGCGTGCGCTGGCCGATGTCGCCGCCGTATTGCCCGCCGAGGTCGGCCATGCGGAACTGACCGCGCATGTGGCGTCGGGCATCACCGCGCGCCGGTTTGAACTGGTGCTGACGACACCCGATGCAGGCACACGGCATGGGGCCGAGACGACCTACCGCGCCATGCGCGAGTTGCTGGAAAACGCCCCGCTGTCAGACGGCACGGCAAAGGCCGCCTGCGCCATTCTGCATCGCATTGCCGAGGCGGAAGCGCAGGTGCATGATATCCCCATTGACCGGGTGCATTTCCACGAAATCGCCGATTGGGACGCATTGATGGATGTGACCGCCGCAGGCAGTATCTGCGCGGCGCTGTCAGAGGCGACATATTCGCTTGCACCGCTGCCGCTTGGCGGCGGGCTGGTTGAGACAGCGCACGGAAAATTGCCCGTGCCCGCGCCCGCGACGGCGCTAATTTTGCAAGGCTACGACTGGCACGACGATGCTGTGCTGGGCGAGCGGGTAACCCCCACCGGGGCTGCGATCCTTGCGCATGTGACGGGCGGCAGTCCAACATCGAGCCGCCCACCGGGACAGTTGCGGTGCACCGGGTCAGGGGCCGGGACGCGGGTGATGAAGGGGTTGCCGAATATCTTGCGGGTGTCTGTCTTTGACACTGCTTCGGGTCAGATGAGCCAAGACAGTTTGGTGCAACTTGCCTGCGATATTGACGATATGACCGGCGAAGAACTGGGTGCCGCGGTGGACCGGCTGCGCGCTATGGAAGGTGTGGTTGATCTTCTGACATTCGCCGGACAGGGCAAGAAATCACGTCCCGTAACACGGTTGGAGCTTTTGGTTTTACCGCAGGCGGCAGAAGAGATCGCGGCGCGGGTGTTTGACTTGTCGTCGACGCTTGGTCTGCGTCGGGCCGTGGTAGATCGGTTGATTCTGCCGCGTGAGAGCGATGATGGCGCCACGCCGCGCCGCAAGCGCGCGCAACGGCCGGGAGGGCATGAGACCATCAAAGTTGAGAGCGATGATCTGGCCGATGCCGACACCCTCCATGAGCGCCGCAAACGCGCCCGCGCGGTAGAAGGGCAATAGACAAGGCCCAGTGATCTATCTTGCTTATCACCGGGCCGCGTGTGAGAAACGCCTGAAGTCGTTTCAGGGGGCCGCATGGAAAAGCCACTCACCGCCTCGCTGCGCCAGTATGAGGTATTTATCGCTATTGCCGAAACGTTGCACTTTGGCCAAGCAGCGGCAAAGCTTGGGGTCGCGCAGCCTGCGTTGACGCAGCAACTGAAACATCTTGAAACTGCTTTTGGCGATGAGTTGCTTTTTGATCGCAACCGCCGTCGGGTCATGCTCACCGAATTCGGCCGCGCGCTTTTGCCCGAAGCGTGCGCGCTTTTGCAACAGGCGCGGCGGGTTGAGGCCGTGGCGGAGGCGGCGCGAACGGGCCAACGGGGGCGGATCGAATTGGCCTATGTCGGATCGGCTTCTTACGCGGGCATTCTGGGGCGGCTTCTGCGGGAGTTTCGCGCGGGGGCGGCGGATGTGGATCTGATCCTGCGCGAGTTGGACATGGACCTACAGATTTCTGAGATCGTTGCAGGCCGGCTTGATGCGGGTTTTGTGCGCCTGCCGCTTTCTGGTGTGCCTGACACACTGCTCACCCGCACCGTGCATTCCGAGGATATCTTGCTGGCCGTGCCGCCTGACCACCGTCTTGCCAAAGCGCCGTCAGTCACTATGGCATCGCTACGCGAGGAAAACTTTATCTTCAGCCACCTCGGCCCCGACATGGGCTTTGCCGCCTGTGCCTATCAGCTCTGCGCCAATGCTGGTTTCGCGCCGCGCGTGGCGCATCGCGCACCGCAGTTCACGGCCATTGTGAACTTTGTCTCTGCGGGTCTTGGTGTGGCTTTTGTGCCCGCCTCCGCTGCGCGGATGAAGGATGCAGGCGTTACCTTTTTGCCGATCAAAGATGCCACGGTGAACAGCCGAATTGGCTTGGCCTATCTTCAAGATCCGACCAACCCAGTCTTGCGCAGGCTTCTGGATGCAGTGGAACCAGAAAGCTGATCAGCCAACTGCGGTGCCGCCGCAGACAAAGACCGTCTGCCCGGTGATAAAGCTGCTGCGCGGATCAGCAAAGAAGGAAACTGCCTGCGCCACATCCTCCGGCATGCCCATGCGGCCCATTGGCACCGCATCAACAATAGCACGTGTTTCGGGCGCGTCCTTTGGGTTGTTCTCCCAGAACGCGCTGGTGGCGATGGGGCCGGGGGCCACGCAGTTTACCGTGATCCCGTCGCGCGCCAGTTCCAAGGCCCATGTCCGCGCCATGGACTGGATCGCACCCTTGCTGGCGGAATAAAGTGTCCGGTCGATCTTGCCCATGGTAACGCGGCTGGTGTTCATCACAATCCGCCCGCCCCCAGCCGTGCGCATTCCGGGTACCAAGAGCTTTGCCGCCAAGATGCTGGGCCGAAGATTAAGATGCATGATCCGGTCGAAGTCGTCGATTTCTACTGCGTCGAAAGGCGCGGGTTTTACGATTCCGACGTTGTTGATCAGACAGGTCACCGGGCCATTTTTAAGGACATGTTCCAGCGCGACGGTGGTCGCCACAGGGTCCGATAGATCAACGAGCAGCGCATCTGTGCGCAGGGCGGCGTCCTCGGGCTCTGCAATATCAAGGACAAAGACCCGCCAACCGTCCTCTTGCAACCGGCGCGCGATGCCTAGGCCGATATTATGCGCGCCGCCTGTGACGACGGCGTGGCGCGGAAGGGAGGATTGTGTCACGGAGCGTATCCTTTTTCAGATATCATGGTTTACTTATCACCGCCATCTAGTGATAAGTAAACCGTGATATCCGGGAGGAGGAGACATGGCCGAACGCATCATCATCGTGGGTGCCGGAACGATGGGGCAATCTATTGGCAGGCTCTTTGCCAGCCACGATTGGGAGGTTCATGCCGTCGACCCGACTGGGGCCGCGCGGGAGGCGTTTTTACGCGCGGTGTCGGGGGCAACGGCAAGTGCTGATCTGGAGGCGGCAGGGCAGGCGGACGTTGCGTTGGAATGCGTGCCGGAGGAGCTTGCCCTCAAGCAGAAAGTGCTTGTCGCGCTGGAGAGTGTGGTGCCCAAGGATGCGCCGATCCTTTCCAACACATCGGGACTGACGCTTGAGGAAATGTCGGCGCAGATGGCCCACCCCGAACGCGCCGTGATCACGCATTTCTTCAATCCCGGCGATGTGGTCCCTGCGGTCGAGGTTGTCGCGGCAAAAGATGCAGCCCAAGGGTTGTGCGACCGGGTGATGACCCTGCTGCGCGCGTTGGAGCGCCGCCCGGTGCGCCTTGACCACGCGCCGCCGGGGTTTGTCGCCAACCGTATTCAACATGCGATCATGCGGGAATGTCTGCACCTGGTAGATGAAGGCGTGGCCAGCCCCGCCGAGATTGATGAGATTGTACAGTGGTCGGTCGGGGTGCGCATGGCGCTTTCTGGGCCATTTCGACAGCGCGATCTGAATGGATTGGGCACGCACCTTAGCATCGCTGAGTACCTTTATCCCGATCTTTGCGACCGCCATGATCCATCACCTACCCTCGCCGGTCTCGTTGCGCAGGGGCATCTGGGCAAACGCAGCGGCAAAGGCTTTTATGACTGGCCTACAGACGCGGGCGACGGGGACACCGACGAGGCACTTCAGCGTGTCATCGCTTTGGCGCGCGACAGCGCTGGTTAAGTACATTCCAGATAATCGAGGACAATCATGACCGATAAACCAGCAATCATCTGCGTGGCCATCACCGGGTCGCTTCCCACCAAGGCCGACAATCCAGCGGTGCCGATTGACATCACCGAACAGATTGAAAGCACACAGGCCGCGTTTGAGGCCGGGGCGAGCATCTGCCATGCCCATGTGCGCACCGCAGATGGCACGCCCACCGCCGACCCCGACCGATTTGCTAGGCTGCAAGAAGGGCTGCGCAAGCATTGTCCCGGTATGATCGTGCAACTCTCAACCGGTGGTCGTTCCGGCGCGGGCAAGAACCGGGGCGGGATGTTGCCCTTGCGCCCGGATATGGCGTCGCTTTCAGTGGGATCGAATAACTTCCCTAACCGCGTGTATGAGAACCCGCCAGAGCTTGTTGACTGGTTGGCGGGGGAGATGAAGACCTATAGCGTTTTGCCCGAGATTGAGGTCTTTGACCTTAGCCATATCCTTCAGGCCAAGGCGATGTGTGACGCGGGCGCGATCCCGGCGCGGCCCTATATCCAATTTGTCATGGGGGTCAAAAACGCCATGCCAGCGGATCGCGAGGTCTTTGATTTCTATGTCCAAACGGTAAAGCGGCTGTTTGGCGATCTTCCTTGGTGTGCGGCTGGGATCGGGCGGCATCAGGCAGAACTGAACGCATGGTGTGCGGCAGCAGGTGGGCATTTGCGCACCGGGTTGGAGGATAATATCCGCATGGATAAAGACACGCTCGCGCCATCGAATGCGGCGCTTGTCACCCGCGCGGCAGAGATCTGCGCAGAGGCAGGCCGCCCCGTCGCTACACCGCAACAGGCCCGCGAAATTCTGGGGCTTGGTTAAACCCACTTTGGAATTGCCTACCGTTCAAGGATACTGAAATGAAAAAACTGATATCAGCCTTCGCCCTTTTTGCCAGCCCGCTTGCGGCGCATGAGGGCGCGCATGTGCATCCGCATGGCAATGATCCGTTTTGGGCCGTGGCATTGCTGTCGCTGGCAATCGTGATCCTTGCCGCGGCGGTGATGCGGCGGAAGTAGGCTACGGATAGGGCCTTTTCGACTTCCCTTGCATCTTGCCCTCGCAAGGCAGAGATTGCGTTCGGCATAGACCGTTGCCGCACAAAAGGATTGTCGAATGATTGTCAGGGACCAGCCAAGCGCGCTGAAGCTGTTCTTTGTCATGCAGGGGTCCATCGTGCCAAACATTATCGGGCGGATTATCGGCGTGGCCGTGTTGACCGCTATCGTGCTGCTGGTGGACCTGCATCTCGTTGAACTGCCCCGTGTCTCAATCGCGGCCATGGGGATCTTCGGTGTGGCCCTGTCGCTGTTCTTGGGCTTTCGCAATAACGCCGCCTATGACCGTTGGTGGGAGGCACGCAAGCTTTGGGGGGCGATGATCGCTGACCTGCGCACCCTTGGCCGTGACCTTTCGATCTTTGCAGGCAGCAGGGGGGAGGACCATGCCGAGATCCTATCGCTTGGCGTGGCGTTCAGTCATTTGCACCGTGGGTTTCTGCGCGACGTGGATGTAGAAGCGCAGGTCGCGCAGTGGGTCGGGGCGGAACAGGCGGCCAGATTGCAGGCACAAGCCAACCCCGCCGATGCGGCCCTGCGCGCGATAGCAGAGCGTATCAATACCCTTGCGGCGCATGACGGGCTTACCGGTTTCGGACAGATGAGGTTGTCAGAAACACTGGCCGCCCTTGCTGCTGCACAGGCGGGGTGCGAGCGTATTCTGACAACGCCGTTGCCATTCGTCTATTCACTGATGGTGCGGCGTACGACCTATCTTTATTGCTGGCTGCTGCCCTTTGCGCTGATCGAGGCAACGAATTGGTTCGCGCCGATTTTTGCGGCGGTTGTGGCCTATGTTTTCTTCGGGCTTCAGGCGGTGACCAATGAATTGGAATTGCCTTTCCGCAATGTGCATAACGGATTGCCGCTAGACGCGATGTGCCGCACGATTGAGGTTTCAGCCGCCGAGGCGTTGGACCGCGCGCCGCCACCGATGATGGAGCCGCACGCGCATGTTTTGACCTAGCGGCTCACCCCCCGAAACCACGCGATCCTCCGGCGCGGCCAAAGCCACCGCGCGAGGCGGCGGTAGCGCGGGTCATCGGGGTTTTGCCAACCGTGGTCGCCGGGCGTGTGAACTGCGATGTGCTTAGTTTTGCCGCACCGCGATTTGCCGAATAGGTGCTGGAGCGTGCGGCATTGGTGAAGCGGCCATCCGATGTTTTGTAAAGCGGCTGTGCTGCCGACATGCCTGCACGATTGCTCATCATATTGCCGATCAGATAGCCCGCCAGCAGGGGCATAAAGATCCCGCCCGATCCCCCTTGGGTCGCTGCCTCATCTGATCCACAGGCATCCGCTCCATGCTGTTCTTCGCAAACCTCAAGACTGTCATAACGCGGTGCGGATTCGACATGGAGGGTTTGCGCCTCATCAAAGGCGGTTTCGCATTGTTGCTGGGTGTACATCCCGCCGCTTGAGGCATCGGCCAGACAACTTTGCAGGTCAGGGAAGGCGGCGGCGTCGACCTTCTCCTCCTCGCATCCTGCAAGGGTAAAGGCGGCGGCGCCGACGATGGCGATGGAAACCCGTTTCGAGCGTTTGGTCATGGTGGTCGTCTTTCTGCCAAGGGGCTGCGGAGCAATGGGTTATGCGAGGATGTAGTGCGGTTTGAAGCGGGACAAATCTTGGGTGATGCGGGAGCGGTCCTCGCGGATGCCGATGCCGACGCAGGTCTCACCGACGATCCAAGACCCGATAACGGGGCGGAAGCCGTCAAATTCGGGCAAGGACGCATAGGCTTGGACAATGCGCGGATGGTCGGCGTAATCGGTGTTTTTCGACTGTTCGATCACCTTACCCGATTGGTGGATCGTCACTGACGCCCCCTCGCGCGAGAGGATCGGCTTGCGCACATGCGCTTCCGCCAGATCGGCTGCCACGCGGTCAAAAGCCGCCGCGCAGCCGGGCGCGGCAGGGCCACGGCCAGCGAGCGCATCGCCCACATCCGCCTCAAAAAATGACGGCATTAAGTTGGGGTGGCCCTCGAACATCTGCCACAGAACGGGCAAAAGCCCTTTGTTCGACAGCAGCGCTTTCCATGCAGGCTCCAGAAACAGGCAACCCGACCCTTGGATATGCGCGGCATAGTTATCGCGCAGCAGGTCTTCCCACGGGTAGAGTTTGAACAACACGGCGATACGGCGGTCTTGATCGTCAAGGAATTGAACGTCATCGCTCAACGCGATTTTGTCGAGGTCACAGTAATGCGCGCCCAGGCCCGCCTCGCGCGCGGCCCAGCCCATCGCTTCGACGGTGCCGTAGTCTTCGGGGTTGTCTGCGACAGCGGTGAAATGCAGGTCACTGTCCGGTTCGAAGACATCGGCAAAACGAGCGACCAATGCTTCGTGGATGCCGTTGAACTGATCCGTCCCTTCCGGCAAAACGCCTGCCGTCAACTGATCCTCAAGCCATTGCCATTGAAAGGCGGCGCTCTCGTAAAGCGAAGTCGGTGTGTCGGCGTTATATTCCAGCAGCTTGGCGGGGCGTTCTCCGTCATAGGCCAGATCAAAGCGCCCATAGATTTCAGGATCGCCCCGGCGCCAGCTTTCCGCCACGAGATCGCGATGCGCGTCGGGAATGGTCAGCCGCTTCATCAACTCTTCGCTGGCAATGATCTCGGCCACCGCTTCGCGACACATGCTATGCAACTCGGTCGAGGGGTCTTCGATGTCGTTTTCAACCTGCTCAAGCGACAGCGCATAGGCCGAACTTTCGTCCCAATAAGGCTCGCCGTGCATATCGGCAAAGGTAAAGCCAACCTCCTCCGCATGGGCACGCCAATCGGGCCTTTCGGGCAATGTGATCTTTTGCAACGTTTTGCTCCCCCGGGTTTTGCGGTTGCTTTTACGCGGCTTTGAAGGCGGCAACCAGAGGGGGATCGTCGCGGTGGCCTGTTGAGCGAAACAGGTCCCGCGATAGTTTGGCTCACAGAATCTTCCGTGGTCCAACCCACGGGTTTCACTTCATATTCGGCCAGCTTTCGCGCGGCAATCTACAAAAGTAAGTCTAACGCCGCTCCATCGTTCTCGCATTCAATTCCGCAAGGTCCACCCCTTGTTCGACCGCAAACACTCGCGTTTCGCGCAACCTTTCCGCCGCGCCTGTCAGGTGGCTGGCAACGGAGCGCAGCAGGCTTGTGGCGACTGCGGCATCATTTTCGATCACTGCCAGCAGTTCCTGCGCGCCTATCCGCAAAAATTTACTGTCTTGAAGAGCGACCAGGTTCATCGTGCGGTCTTCGTTCATGATCACGGAAAGATCGCCGATCAGCCGTCCGGGCACGATTTCAGATAGAAGAACATTCGATGTCTCGCTTTCGGGCCAATACAATCCCGCCGAGCCTGACACACAGAGGTAGGCGGCGTCTGCTTTTTGCTCTGCGCTGAAGATTACCTGTCCTGTCTTTGGTTCATACCACTGGGCGCTGAAGGCCAGAAGGCGTTGCTGCTTGCGGTCTAATCCTTGGAAAAGCTCAGCTTGGGCGACCGCGCGTAGCTTGCGATTCAAATCCTTACGCGCGTCTTCGTCCAATCTCTCGTCATCACGGGCCACACCGTCTATGCGGCCATCCTCAATCTCAACGAAAAGGTCATAGTATTCCGGATTGGAGAACTTCTTTTCTATGAAGATCTTGGTCGCATCGGGCAACAGTTCACTGATCCGTTCCCGCATTCTGGACCGCATGTCGCTGTCATGATTGGCCATGGCGTTTTGCAGGATCAGAATGTCAGGCTTCTTGATCCCCGCACGGCTGAACGAGATGCGCTCGCGGAACACGGACGGAATGTTTTCGCCGCCTGGGGTTGTCGGTAGATCAAAGATGCTTTGGGCGACCAGCCCTCTTAGCCCATGTTCATCAAGCACCGCGACAACGATGTCCTCAACCTGCTTTTCCCGAGCACCGGCCAAGCTTGAGATTCTTCCGAAAATTGCATTGCCCAAGACCGACATCACGGGGATGTATTTCTTCGGGTCGATTTTTTCGAATAGCCCATCAAGTTCAGCGACCATCTGCGCGGCGCTTTCCCTGCGGATATCAAGAATTCGTTCCCGCAAAGCATCGCGGAATGTGGGGCCGATCTGCTCTGCGGAAAATGCGAAAGGCACCGTAAGCATGAGGGCAAAATCTTCTGGCGGCAGCCCAGCGTCGCCGACTTCTCGTCGCTTTTTCGCGATCTCACCCAGACGGAGGTACAGTTCATCCGACAGATTAAGACGTCGGAACAGCGGGTGGTTCATATCCTCTGTTCCAAAGGTCGCGGTTAGCCCTTCGATAACCCCAGCCGAAATCTGAGCCAGTTCATTGACAAGCCCATGGTCGCGCAGAATTTGGATGAATTTCTCCTCTTGTGCCAACGACTCCTGCGGGAGCCTGCGGGTCGGCAAAGCATAAAGGAGGTTAGTGCCCAACGGCGAAACCGGGCTGAATTTCGCCGGGTCAAAGGCATCTACGGCATCGTTAAGCCCCGCCTCAGCCAGCCGTTTGGCGATCTTTGGGCGAAGCCGGACAATCGCATTCGTCAATTCCCATTGGGTGTTGGGGTCCACGCAAGAGTTCAGGGCACGCCGCACCATGAAATCGTCGATGCCCATGGCCTCGACCAAGTGAAACCACCAGTCGCGGATTTCATTTGAGGAGGTCAAACCCGCAAGGCCGGGCTCAATCCAATCCATGCCGAACGGGTCGGTACTGTTGCCTGTCAGGGCGGCTTCTGCTTGCCAAAGGGCTATGTCATCCAGAAAGGGTTCAACGGCGACAGGCTTGTTTTTGAAAGGCATCAACAGGTTTTCGCCAATTGTCCCCTGAAAGATATAGGGGGTCGAACTGGCATAACCGATCTTGTTAGCAATAACGGCCTGATGCAGGTCATTCAGCGCGTGCCCGGCGATCCGCACCTCACCACGAGAGGGGATAACCTCACGCGTTAGGACATCAGCGAGCGCCAACGCGGCGGTTTCATTCTTGGCTTTGATGGCAATGCGCGCGCCTTTGGGCAGAACGAGGTTGATGTCTTCAAGAACCGGAAAGCCGTTGTCATTCAGCACAGTCACATTGCGCAGTTCAATATCGCCATTCAGAGCCGGTAAGGTGTCGGGCGTGCCTTCGAACAATGCTTCGTCGACAATCGTATCTTGGGCAAATTTTTCGGTGACGACTTCCCAACGCAATGACATATCTTGGGCTTGGTTGTAATAGGTAAGCAGCTCTTTCCACGGCGACGACAGGTCTTTGTAGGCCGCCAATGCCGCGACAAGCGCGCCAACGGTGATTTCCCCGATGATCGCGAGGTATCCCCCGACAGAATAGAAGAAAAATGGCGTCAGCTGATTGATGAAGTTGTTCAGAAACTTCATGAAAAACTTCTTTTTGTACAGATCTAGGCGGATGCTGAACAAGAAGCCAAGCCGGTTGGAAAACAGCGACATCCTGTGGCGCGCGCCACCATTTCTGCGAATGTCGCTGACACCTGCTGCCGTCTCACCGATCTCGGCGGCCAGTTTGCGCACTTCTTGGATCCGGTCTTTGTTGAGCAAGCTGACCTGACGCTGTAATCTTGGAATGATCCAGGCTTGCAATGGAATGAGAGCGATGGACACCAGCCCGAACCAAAAGCTTTGGGCGAAGAGGAACACCAGAATCGTAAGCATCTGCCCGATCTGAAAGACGGGTTGCGAGAGCATATCGCCCATCAAGCCGCCCATCGGCTCGGCTTCTGATGTTACCATGGACACAAGTTCGCCCTGGCTGGTAGAGCGAAAAAATGGGCGCGGAAACTTTAGCATGCGCGATAAAAGCTGAAACCTGAACCGCCGCAGCAACCGCTCGGATAGGACGCCTTTCATCGTGTTGAGCTGCATTTTCAGCAGCCCGTTCGCCAGCACAGACAAAAGAAACCCGACACAGAGAACCAAGAGAAATTCCACCTGGGTCAGTGTGATCCCAAGGACATTGATATCCGCGCCAGTGCCGCCAATCGCATCGTTGATGATACGCTTGGGCAGCTCTAGCGAGATATAAAGCAACGGAAACGTCAGCACCGTGATGGCCAGCAACACAAACTGGTTTCGTTTGGAGTTTTTCCAGATGAACTGAAAGAGGCTCTTATCCATCAAGGCCATCCGTTATTCGAGTGTCAGAGGTATATAGCGATTTTTCCGGCTTAGGGGCAGAGCTGTTTAGCCGAGCGTGCGGGAAGAGGCGTTAGTCATGAAAATCTAAGGCAGGTCAATAGGCTGTCGTAGAAAGTCACAAGGTTTTGCGCCGCCTTCCAGCAGCTCGGTCAGAAAGCCGCGCGAGAAATCCCAGATCGCTTTGTCATGAACCAGATGGTGACTGAGAAACCCCAAGGGTTCAGTGTCATCCGCCCGCCCCGCGCGCCGGTCTTGCAAGAGTACGACCGTCTTTGCGATAACCTCGTCCGGTGCCACCAGCCCCCCGCCTGCACGCCAAGCGATCGGGTCAACATGCGTGTTGATCTGTACCAGCTCCGCTACCTGTCGGGCGCGGCGGGACGTGAAGGTCGAAAGCGCCACATATCCTTGCGCGGCGAGGCCCACTGTCACGTCTGCGTCAATCCGGTTCCACGGCGGTACGAACATCGCCAGCATATCGGGGCCGAAAAGCTGCCGCATGCGTGCCAAACCGGCTTGGGTTTGGGTGCTTGCATCTGGGTGCGGGTGGCCAAACTCAGCCTTCTTAGACCCTTCTGGCGCAAGATTTTCATGCGCCCAGCCATGGACAACGGGGATCATGGAACGCCTATCTTTTGCGATCTCAGCCAGCGCGGGCGTGGCAGTCTTGGGGATCACGGCAATATGTACGGGCAGGCCGATTTCTTCGCTGATCCCCAACAGCCTGTGCAAGGCAGGGGTGGGGGCCGTTGCATCATCGTCCCGCCACCAGATTGGCAGGCGCAATCTATCCGCGCGATAGCGGGCCAGTTCTGTTCGCAGAGAGGACCAGTCAACCGTCACGCTGTCTGTGTCCGCAACATCGCAACGCGCCGAACAGTCTCAGCCGCCCCATCGAAACCGGTCCTGACCCCCGCGCGGTCGGGCAAAGGCGCAAGACGGTCAAGTGTGTCCACCAAGCTGTCGGGCGTCAGGTCGGCACTGGGCAGAACCTCAATACCCGGCAATTGAGCCAGCGCGTTTGCCCGGATTGTCTGCTCAACCTCTGCCCCTGCATCGAAGGGGATGAAAACCGACTTACACCCGGCCTGCAATACGTCGATCGCGGTGTTATATCCGCACATCGAAACCGATGCGGCAGCATGAGGGAGCAGCGACCGAAAATCAGGCCGTGCGGCTTCAATAATGACGTTGGCAGGCGCGTCTGCGCGCCACTGCGCGATGCGCCGGTCTGCCTGTGCCCCGCCAATCAACAGTCGCCATACCCGCCCGCCGCTCAGGGCAGCCCGCAGAGCCGTAGAAAAAATATGCGCCCCAACGTCACCGCCCCCCGCGCTGACGATGATTTCATCTTTGCCAACCTGCTCGCGGTGCGACGCCGCGGCGGTTGGGGCGATGAAACCTGTGTAATGCAGCTTTGAACGCAGGCCATCGGAAACAGGCCAAGATGCGTCAAGCTGCATGACCTGCGGGTCGGCATGAACCAAAACCGCATCATAGAACCGATCAACAATGTTATGCGTCTTTTCAGCTTTTTCCAGTGATGAGGGCGGCGCCAAGATGTCGCGCACCGAAGCACAAATGAGCGGGCGGTCGGCCCGCGCATCGGCTGCTTCAAGCAAGGCGGAGAATTCGGGGCGTAGAATGCGGCGACCGAAGGGAAAGAGTTCGGTTATCAGAACATCGGGGCATAGCTGGACGAATTCGTCGAGGATCCGGGCCTTGCGGGCATTCAGCAATGCAGGATCAGCCAAAGTGCCATCTGCGTCCAACAGCCGGGAGAAATCCACGCCATCCGACCGCAGTGGGGGAAGTTGTACGAGCGGCACATCGCCGCGATCCATCAAAGGGACCGGCATGCCGCCTGACACGACAGTAACCGTATGCCCCGCATCCTGAAACGCGCGGGCAAGGTTCAATGCGCGGGCCAGATGGCCCGTTCCTAGCAGATGGGTGACAACGATCATCACGTTCATAAGCCACGCTCCACAAGGCGGGTGAAGCCGTCCTCAAGCTGCCAGCCGCCCTTTGAAATCTGTATGGTATAGAGCCGATTGCGCTTGATCTGAAACGGGGCCGGGCCGTCGAAATCCCAGCCCGTTGCCTGCGCCATCAAGACACGCATCACACCAATGTGGCAGACCGCAAGCGCGTCTTCTGTCAGTGCCTCTGCCCAGCGGTTCAGGCGATTTTTCACGTCTGTTAGGCGCTCGCCCCCCGGCGGGGAAAACTGCCAGCCCCAGTCCTCTATGTGGCGAAATCCGGACGTGGTGTCTGCGAATAGGTCATCGCTCCTGCGTCCTTCCCAGTCTCCGAAATCCATTTCAATAAGGGCTGGGTCAGTCACTGGGTTTCGGTTGCTGACAATCTGCGCAGTCTCAAAGGCGCGGGCCAGCGGGCTGGACCAGACCTTTGCGCTGTCCCATGGCGCAGGCAGGCAAAACCCTTGCAATTGCGCGCGCGCCGCGTCGTCCAGCGGCACATCGGTCCGGCCCTGTATTCGCCCCTCCCGGTTCCAAGGGGTATGCCCGTGGCGCAAAAGTGCCAACTGGGGCATCAGGTGACCCCCACGCTGGCAAGACCGCGCGTCAAGGTAGCAACCGCTGCGGGCAGCAGGTGATTATCGGCCACATGTTTTTGCGCGGCACGTCCTGCAATATGGCGGGTTTCAGGATTATCTAACAGACGCGACAGATTGGCGGTGAGGGCAACGGGGCCATCTTCGGTAGATGGGTAATCTCCGCGCGCCAGCACCTCCCGCACGCCGGGACGATCCTGTGCCACAACCGGCAGCCCTGCGGCCTGAGCTTCAAGATAGACAAACCCAAAGGCTTCGTTCACCCCCGGCCAGAAAAGCAGCGCAGCACGGGCATAAGCCGCAGCGAGATCGGCAGCGTTTAGGTTACCAAGGAAGGTGACCTTCTCCCCAAAGGGGGCCATCAGGGCCATCACCTCATCCCGCGCGGGGCCATCACCAGCAATCTCAAGCCGCCAAGCATCATTCGGCAGCAGCGCCAGTGTCTCGGCGATGATGCGGTAAGAGGCGAGCTTGTCGCCATGACGCATCATGCCGACGCTGAGCATCGGGCCATCTGGGGCAATGGGTGCGGCAGGCAGCGTGTCGTCTGTCAAAAAAGGGGCCAAGTGGATCAATTTTTGCGTGGGCGGCGCGTCTTTCCGCAGGGCTTCGGCATCGCGGACGGTAAGATAAAAGATAGCATCCGCCAGATCGCAGGCGCGTTCGGCGGCCATTGCATACTGCGCCCACGGCCCGCTAAGCCGCTTGGACGCGCGGGTGGCTTCGACAAGCACATAAGGAATGCCAAGCGCCTGCGCGACCGGCCCGCCGATCAGGTCGGGGGCTTTGTAGTAGGTGTGGTAGGTGATCCACGCGCGCCAACCTTCGGCACGACCGCGTGCGATCAGGGCGGGTAGGGTGGCATCCGCCTCTGCCGTGATCTGCTGTTGTCGCGTCGCATCACCTTTGCCGTCGCGGCTGCGCAGTCGGCTGGCAAGGATGACTGTATGTCCCGCGCTTTCCAGCGCCCGGATCAGCGCGCGTGCCATAGAGCGATCACCAGACGGCACCGGGTGATCCGGTGGCTTCATCGGCGCATAAAAGGCGAGGGTCATTCGGCCGTCTGGCCGAGCATGGCCCGCAGACGGTGATCAAGCTGTGCGATGCCGGGCGCCATGGTGAAGTCTTGGATCAAGCGCTGATGCGCGGCCTCGGCCAGACGGGGCCCGGTGGAAGGGTCGGCGGCAAAGGCGGCGATGGTCTGTGCCAGCACGATCGGGTCGTCGCTGCGCAGCAACCCGTGGGTGCCATCTTCAATGAACTCTGGAATGGCGGAAACCGGCGTGCTCAGAATAGGGAGTTTCTGGCTTGCGGCCTCCATCAGGACATTCGGCAGACCATCCCGATCGCCATCTTCGGCCACACGAGACGGAAGCACGAACAGGTCATTGGCGCGCATCGCTTCAATCACCTCAAGTTGGTCGCACGCGCCCCGCCACGTGATACGGTCTGCGACACCCCGGTCGGCGGCGCGGTCGCGCATCTGCGCATCCAGCGTGCCACCGCCGATATGGGTCCAATGCCAATCAAGGGTGTCGGGCAGCAGCGCAAGCGCATCGATCAGATTATCAAAGCCCTTCTTTTCCACTAGTCGCCCGACTGACATCAACCTGAGTGGGCTGCCATCCCCGCGCATCGCGCGATCTGGTGGGGCCGGAAAACGGGCAAGGTCCAGCCCGTGATACACAAGGCTGACGCGGCTGGGGTTGTCGGCCAACCCTTGCAGATGCTCTGCTCCGAAACCGGTACAGGTCGCGCCGAATGTCGCGCCATGGTGCTCCGGCGACAGTTTCTCGCGCAACTCCCATTCAGGAGAGGTCCAGATGTCCTTGGCATGAGCCGAAAAGGACCACGGCAAGCCACGTAGGATCGACACATAACGCGCCACGGATGCGGGTGTGTGCAGAAAATGAGCATAGATGCCCCCGACATCCTGCGTCATCTCATGTGCCATGACGCAGGCCTGCCCCCAGCGTCGCCGCCGGTTTGTAGTGTCATCGCGGGCAACGTCGCGGGCATAGGCATCGGCGGCAGCATCGAAACCGGGCAGGGACGCTGCGGCACCCATGGCCTCTGCCACCCGGCGCGGCTCATCTCGGAGATACTCAGGCAGATAGCGCACTGGCGCCTGCAACCGGGCATGAAGCGCATGGGTCTTCTTGTCGGTCGGGTGGCGCAGCGACCAGATGTCTAGATCAAGGCCCGCCTCCTCCAACGCCACGAGCTCTTGCGCGATGAAAGTTTCCGAAAGGCGGGGCCATCCTTTCACGACGACGGCAATGCGGGGGTTGGTCATCATGTTTCCCTTCTGCTCATCAGCGCGTCGGCGCGTGCGACCACCATTTCAAGCCCGCCCAGCAGATCATTGGCTCCGGCCTCTGACGGTTTTTTCTGCTGCGGCAAATTGCGGATGGCGTCGATCATTGCCTGCGTGGTCATGCCGTCGCGGGTTTCCTCTAGCATGCGAACCAGACCCATCTCTTCGGCGCGGCTGGCGCGCAGCCATTGCTCTAACCGCGGAGTCGTTCGCGGTACGATTACGGCGCGTTTGTCAAACGAGAGCACCTCGCAAAAGGTGTTGTAGCCGCCCATGCTGATGACGCCCTCTGCGCCAACGAAAAGGGCCTCGATCTGTCTGTCAAACCCAGTTGCCGTGACCCGTCCGCCCAGTTTGGCCACGCGCGCCTCGAAACGATCGCGCAGATCGCCCGACAGGAACGGCCCATAGACCAGCACTGCATTCGGCTTCAACGTCGGATCTTGCTCATAAGCCGAAAGCACAAGCGACACCATCGCCGCACCATCGCCGCCACCGCCCGGTGTGATTAGCACATAAGGGTTGTCGGGCACCTCTGCCTCATCCGCGATTTCGCGGCGCAGATACCCGGTCCAATGCATCCGCGCGCGGGCCTCTTGCGACAGCGGCAAACCTTGGGTCGGATCATACATCTCGCGCATGCCGTAGACCCAGATTTCATCATAAAGCTCTTCGGCGGCACGCAACGCGCCCTTACGCTCCCACTCGGCCGCAAGTGCCGCAGGCTCGTCGAGCACATCGCGCAGGCCAAGAACGGTGCGGGTGTGCCCACGCGCGCGCAGTCCCTGAAGGGTTGGCAGCAGTTCGCCCCGAAACCCTGTTGGTT
The DNA here is from genome assembly GCF_022788715.1 of Sulfitobacter sp. DSM 110093. Classification (NCBI taxonomy): domain Bacteria; kingdom Pseudomonadati; phylum Pseudomonadota; class Alphaproteobacteria; order Rhodobacterales; family Roseobacteraceae; genus Sulfitobacter; species Sulfitobacter sp. DSM 110093. The sequence continues at coordinate 183,928 of NZ_CP085170.1, read as the reverse complement.
CTTTGTCCACCACCAGCAGGTCAGGCTCATAGCGTTCGATTGCGGCCTGAATCAAACCGGCGCGCAGAGATGTCGTGTCTTCGATGCCCGTACCGAGCGACTGGCTGACATAGCTGCCATCGGGCAATTTGGTCACGCCGGGCAGGCGTATGTGATCGACACGTTCGGGAAAGGTGAAACGCCCGGCCACCGGGGAACCTGTCAGAATGATCGCCGAAGCGCGTGGATCACTTTGCGTCAGCGCGGTCGCCAAGGTGCGAGAGCGGCGCAGATGGCCCAGCCCAAAAGTGTCGTGGCTGTAGAACATGATCCGGCGCGGCGGCAAGTCTTCACGGTGATGTTGGGCAGCTTCTTGGTCCGCGCGTTTATCCATCTCAACTGCCTTTAAAGCCGCAAGTCACTACCGGACTTTCCGAAAATACCCTTGATGTCAAACAATACCGCGCCGGGTTTGCCTAATTTTCGCAGGGCGTCGCTGCCCAATTCGACAAATTCCGCGTGCCCCACTGCAACGATCACGGCGTCATAAACGCCAGCTTCCGGGGCTTCTATCCCGTTTACGTGGTGCTCTGATTGCAGTTTCACTGCCCCGACCCACGGATCATGCACATCAACGCTGACAGAATAGGCCGCAAGCTCTGAGGCGATATCGGCAACCTTTGTGTTGCGGGTGTCGGCACAGTTTTCCTTGAAGGTGTAGCCCATGATCAAAACTCGGGCGCCGCGCACGCCAATATCGCGGCCCAGCATCGCCTTAACCAGCGTCTGCGCCACATGTGCACCCATCTGGTCGTTGATGCGCCTTCCTGCAAGGATGACCTGCGGGTGATAGCCCAACTGCTCGGCCCGGTATGTCAGGTAATAGGGATCGACCCCAATGCAGTGCCCGCCGACAAGGCCGGGGCGGAACGGCAGAAAGTTCCACTTGGTACCTGCCGCCTCAAGAACCTCTAGCGTATCAAGGCCAAGCCGAGAGAAAATTAGCGAGAATTCGTTCACCAGCGCGATATTCAGATCGCGTTGCGTATTCTCGATCACCTTGGCTGCTTCGGCGGTCGCGATGGAGGACGCGCGGTGCAGCCCGGCTTTTACCACCGGGGCATAGATCGCCTCGACACGGGTGAGCGTTTCCGCATCCTGCGCGGCGATAATCTTGACGACATTCTCCATGGAATGTTCGGCATCGCCGGGGTTTACCCGTTCTGGGCTATAGGCCAACTTGATCTGGCGTCCCGCTTCCAATCCGCTGCCAGCGGCAAGGGCCGGACCGCAGACTTCTTCGGTCACACCGGGGTAGACGGTGCTTTCCAAGATCACCATCGCACCGTCCGTGAGATAGGGGGCAATGGTGGCACAGGCGTTCAGGATAGGGTTTAGGTCGGGGGCTTTGGCGTCGGTGATCGGTGTCGGGACGGCGATGATGAAAACGCTACATCCTTTCAGATCGGCGGCGTCATATGTGTAGGTCGCAGTGCTTCCGCCAACAGCGTCGTCCGAGACTTCTCCGTTCGGGTCACAGCCCTTGCGCAAGGCACCCACCGTTGCGGTGCAGGTATCAAAGCCGACAACGTCAAATTCGTTTCGCGCCAGCGCCAGCGCGAGGGGCAGACCAACGTAGCCAAGGCCCAAAACAGCAATTCGGTTATCAGAAGCAGGGCGTGGCAACGGTGTATCCTTGGGATTGTGTCAGTCCGGGCCGCGCGCAGTATGTCACGGCCAAATGGCAGGTCGCCGCGCGCATCTCAGATAGTTTGGCACCCGCAGAATTGCAATAGGTTGATTGCTGGCATAGCCTGCTAATGGTTAGGGTTGAGTTTACTGGGGACCACATGCGCGCCTTTTTCATTGCCGGCCTATTTTCTTTGATTTTTTCCTCGGTCCTACCAGTTGCTGGGCAATCACAAGGCGTTGGCTCGTTGTTTACGGGCACGGGCACTGCGGAAGCCGCAGACACCCCTGATATCGACTTGATCCTGCGCAGAGCAGCCGAAAACGGTGTTGGCGTGGTGGTGATCGACAGCTCTGGTCAAGTTTTAGGCGACCTTCCCGCATCTGAGGCAGAATTGGCCGAGAGCGACGGCCCGTCATCAATGATGCGGATGCAGGACCGCGCCGCCAAATTTCGCGCCGCGCTGGTGGAGCGGCTGCTGACCCTTCCGGTCGCGTTCAATGAGGTTCTCTATATCTTGCGCGCAGCCAGCCCAGACGGAACACTTTGGGCCTTTGGCAAGGCATTGTTGTTATGTCTGCTAATGTTTGGCGTGGGCGTCATCGTAGAACGGAAAATCTACGGTCAACGCCTGATGAAAAGGATCATTACAAAACAGGTTCGCGAGAATCCGCAAGGCTACGTCGAGAAAATTCCCTTTCTTGTGCTTCGCTTTGTTGTTGGGGTGGGCGGCGTCCTTGTATCAATGGCGGTGGCCTATGTACTCGGCACCCTGCTCTTTGGCCCGCTGACCGATACGGCGATGCAGTTCACTGTAACGCTCATCAATATCGGCTATTTCTCTTGTCGCTTTGTCGCCGGTCTATGGCGCATGATCTTGTCGCCGTTCCTTGGGCAATACCGTATTCCCGCGCTTAATGATCGGGATGCCAAACGGTTGCATCGTTGGCTTTGGGTGCTGGCGTCCGCCGAGATCTGCGCAATTCTGTTTGGCATCTGGATCGCAGAGCTTGGCTTGAATTCCGACGCCTATGCGTTCTTGGCCTCTGTGATGTCTGCCGCGTTGGTGCTGTTGAACATACTGCTGGTGCTGGTCAATCGTAGCGCCATCAGCCGCGCGCTTCGCAACGGCAAACCGCCCGAGGAAACGTCGATTATCGTGCGCTTTTTGTCGCGGGCATGGGCGCCCATCGTTTGTCTTTATGCCGTCTTCGCATGGATTGATCTGACGGTTAACCTTGTTCTTGGCAACGCCAATGCGGCCCCGTTGATTGCGGGCGCCTACGGGATCTTGATCACGATCATCGTTGTCTATGGTCTGATCAATTTCGGGATCGAACGCGGCTTTGCCCGGACCCGCGCGTTGCGTCGGGTGAACGCTGAAAGGGAAACCAAGGGCGCGCGCCAAAGCCAAGCGCTAGAAGAAGAAAGCGGGGCGGATGCGCTGCAACAAGAGCCGCAGCATGAAACCGCAGCGGATACCGTGATGCCGCGGCAATCCCTAAGTACTTACGAGGAACTGGCACGCCGAGTGGCGGGCATTTTGTCCTTTGTCGCGGGGACCTATGCGTTTTTCTATATCTGGGACAATAACGGCGCTGAAATGGTCGAAGGCTTTGCCTCCCAGCTTTTGGATATCATGGTCGTCATCTTCATCGGCTATGTCATTTATCATGCCATCCGCATCTGGATCGACAGTAAGATCAAAGAAGAAACACCCGATCTGGATGCGGGCGAGCTGGGCGATGAAGGCGGCGGCTCTAGCGCCAGTCGGCTGGCCACGCTGCTGCCGTTGTTTCGCAATTTCACGCTGATCCTTGTTGTGGTCACGATCTTGCTGATTGTTTTGATGGAGGTCGGTATCAATGTCGGCCCATTGTTCGCCGGGGCCGGAATCATTGGCATCGCCATTGGTTTTGGCAGTCAGGCGCTGGTGCGGGATGTCTTTGCCGGGGCGTTTTTCCTTTTTGATGATGCATTCCGAAAGGGCGAATATCTAGATGTTGGCAACGTCAAAGGCACGGTTGAGAAGATCTCGGTCCGTTCTTTCCAACTGCGTCACCATTTGGGAGCGCTGCACACCATTCCGTTTGGTGAATTGCAGGTGATCACCAATTATTCGCGCGATTGGGTGATGATGAAGCTGCCATTACGGGTGACCTATGACACCGATATCGAAAAGGTCCGTAAGCTGATCAAAAGGTTGGGCCAAGACCTGCTCAGTGATCCAGAAATCGGAGAAGCCTTCATCCTGCCTTTGAAGTCCCAAGGCGTCATTGAAATGCAAGACAGCGCCATGATCATCCGGGTGAAGTTTATGACCAAGCCGGGGGACCAATGGCTCGCCCGAAAGAAGGTCTATCAAGAAATCCGCACTCTCTTTGAACGCGAAGGCATCAAATTCGCACATCGAGAGGTTACAGTGCGGTTGGCCGACGGCAACCCGGACGATCTCACTGACGCGCAAAAGCGTAAAGTCGCGGCAGCAGCCCACGCTTCGCTTGATGAGGATATGTTGGAACGCGATGATCGGGGTGAAAGCAGCACCGATGATCGCTGAGGTGATGCCTCGGGTTTAATGGGCCTGCATCATCCGGGGTATGGCGCTGATGATGTCAGTGACGTGCTTTCAGTGATGGGCAGCAGCACAGGGGGCTAGTCAAAACAGCTGTTGGCGTTAAGCCGGATCAATTCTTGTAAGGATCCAGAGAGGCGCGGAGCCCGTCCCCAAGGAAGTTGAACGCCAGTACCACCACGATGATCGGCAGCATCGGTATTGCGGTCCACCAATAGATCTCGATGCTGGCGAGGTTCTGGGCATCATTCAGCATCACCCCCCAACTGACGGCAGGCGCGCGGAGGCCCAACCCAAGGTAGCTGAGCGCTGTTTCTCCAAGGATCATGGCGGGTATCGAAAGCGTCGCACTGGCAATCAGGTGGGACATAAAGTTGGGCAGCAAATGGCGGCGGATGACACGGCCGGGCTTGGCGCCCATCATCTCGGCGGCCTTAACGTATTCCTCCTCGCGTAGAGACAGGAATTTGGCCCGCACGGATCGCGCCAATCCGGGCCAATCAAGGATGCCTAGAATGATCGAGATCACAAAAAAGACCGCCACCGGTCCCCAATTGGACGGCACTGCCGCCGAAAGCGCAAGCCAAAGCGGCAATTCAGGAAGGCTGCGCAGTATCTCGATCACGCGGTTAAGAAACCAGTCGATCTTGCCACCGAAATAGCCCGCCATCGCGCCGAAGGTGATACCAAGCGCGAAGGACACAGTGATGCCGATAAGTCCTACGGTCAGCGACAGTTGCGCACCGTATAAGATCCTGCTGAACACATCGCGGCCCAAACGGTCAGACCCCCAAAGGAACAGGCTTGCGCCCTCAGGCGCACAGAAAAGATGCGTGTCTGATGGGATCAATCCAAAAAGCTTGTAGCCTTCCCCCTCGCAGAAAAACCGCAACGGCAGGGGGGTGGTCTCATCGGTGGTGTAAGTCCAACGGTAATTCTCTAGATCGGCCTCGGCTGTGATCGGATAGACGTATGGGCCGATGAAAGCATCTTCATGCCAAAGGTTGATGCTTTGCGGCGGGGCATAGAGATAATCGGCACTGCGTTCGTTCGGCGTGTAAGGCGCGATAAAACCGGCGATCGGCAAGATCAGGTAAGAGATCAACAAGAAGATGCCGCAGATGAGCGCGAGCTTATGCCGTCGGAAACTGCGCCACATCAGTCGCCACGCGGGTGCATCCATATCCGATCGCTCGGGCACTGAAATATCAGGGGTGTCCACCCAAGGTGTGGTGTCGACAAATCGATTGGTAGGCTGTGTACTCATGCGCCGCGCCCGCCATAGCGAATGCGCGGGTCTAGCAGCACCAGCAGCATGTCGGAGATCATTGTGCCGATCAATGTCAGCAGAGCCACGAACATCAGGACGAAACCGGCCAGAAACTGATCTTGCGACTTTAGCGCGGTCAGCAGGTAAGGCCCGATTGTCTGCAAACCCAGTACCACGGACACCAGCACCGACCCCGAGACCATCGCGGGCAGCAGGTTGCCGATGTCCGCGACGAAAGGATTGAACGCCATGCGCAGGGGATATTTTACCAGCAACCGTGCAGGGGCCATGCCCTTGGCCTTGGCGGTTTCGACATAGGGTTTGCTTAATTCGTCCAGCATATTGGCGCGCAAGCGTTGCATCATGGCGGCTGCCCCTGACGTGCCGATGACAAAGGTCGGGACGATCATATGCACGAGGATTGATTTAACTTTGGGCCATGACATCGGGGCGCCCTCGAATGCCGGATCCATTAGGCCGCCGATTGGCAGGTCAAAGTATTTGTGCCCGTAGTAAAACAAAATGAGCGCCAGTAGGAAATTCGGCGTCGCAAGGCCCAAATACCCAACAAAGCCCGCCGTATAATCGGCCCATGTCTCAGACTTGGCGGCGGCAATCACACCCAAGGGCAAAGCCACCGCATAGACGAACAGCACAGCGGCCAGATTGACCAATACCGTCAACCACAGGGCATCCCCGACGATCTCGCCCACGGGGCGGTCAAATTCGAAGGACCAACCGAAATCGCCTTGTATTAGGCCAGAGAAACCCTGCGGACCCGGGGCAAATCCCACCCAGATTAGATATTGCTCCCAGAGAGGCCGGTCGAGCGCGTATTCGGCGCGCAGAAATTCCGCTTTTGCCACGCCTTCCGCTTGGCCGGTGGCACGCAATTCGGCGATCTGATTGGAAAGGTAATCGCCCGGCGGGAGGTTGATAATCACAAAGATCAGAACCGACACGACCAACAAGGTCAGCAACATCGTGAAAAAGCGATAAACTGCATAGCGGAGGAACATCATTGGACAACCTGCTGAAAAGGTTCCTCGAAATAGAACTCGTCAATCCGATGCACGCCGAAATGCGCACCCGGATCATAAGCCCAAAGTCCCTGTTCAGGGACATTGCGCAACCCTTTTGAGACGACCACAGGCTGCGGCGCTTCGGAAAGAATGCCGATGGCATAGACCTCTTGGGCATGAATCTTAAGCATTTTACGCCACAGGGTCGTTCTGGTTTCCGCATCTGTCGCGTGGTTCCAGCGGTCTGCCATCGCCAGCAATTCGTTCGGCGCAGGGCCTTGAGGTTCCTCGCCCAGTTCGCCCTTGGATTGGTAATATTGCCCCCACATCGGCCAAGCGAAAAATTCCTGATTGGTGGGGGCAAGGTACATCGGCGACGTCTGAGATGTGGGCAGCCCATTATCCCAACCGAACCACACAGACGCCATGCTGAGCCCCGCATAGACCCGGTTGCGCAGAATGTCGCGATCCAGTGGGCGCATCACCAGCTTGATCCCCATTTCCCGCCAAGTGTCGGTAAGGATGGCCAGCGCATTTTCGACTTCTTGTCGCTCTCCCGCGGTTTCGACCACGAACTCCATCGGGCGGCCATCGGGCAGCTTGCGAATGCCTGCTTGGGTTCTCTCTGTCAGGCCAATCTCATCCAGCAGGGCGTTTGCCTTGGCCGGAGAATAATTGGCATAGGCAGAGGCGTTTTGGGGATCATACAGCGGGCTTTGGGGCAATGCGGTCATACCCCCTTCTTGGGCTAACCCGAAATAGAGCGCGCGGTTGATCATATGCCGATCAACGCCGTGACTAAGCGCGCGGCGAAACCGAACATCGCGCATCACCTCCTGCCAGACCGGATCGGCAAAGTTGAGGTTAGGGTAAATCGCGATCTGGCTTGCGGCCCCGTTCTCCCACAACAATGTGCGATAGTTGCCGCCATCCGCTTCGCCCTTCTTGAGGATCGAGATGTCGGGGAAATCGATTCCACGCGCTTGCAAGTCCGCCTCTCCCGCGTTGACCTTTGCCGCGATAAGCCCGCCGGTCGCAATCGTCATCTCGACGATGTCAATGTAAGGCAGTTGCACGCCGCGCGCGTCAATGCGGTGATAGTAGGGGTTGCGGACAAACAGTTGCCGGGATGTGCCGGTGGTCGTGGCGTTTATCCAAGGTTGCAGTGTCGGTTGTTCTGGATTGTCGAATTTGCTCATGCTGTCGCGTTTGTTGTGCAACGCCGCCCAGCTTTTCACGCGCGCCTTAGTGATGGCTGCATGAAGCGCGCCGGGGCCGGTGAACTTTTGATGAAACTGCTTGAGGTAATGTGCGGGGCGGTAGATGAACGGCGGACTGGCCTGTGCCAGCAGAGGTAGGAAATTCGGGTTTGCCGTGGGCCATTCGAAAATGACAGTATGGGGATCGGGGAAATTTACCGTACCCAATACACCATCCACAAACATGAAATCCGGCGGGCCAGAGGGCGTGATATCAGGGTCTTGCGCGACGTTTTCCCACCAATAGCGAAAATCTTCTGAGGTGAACGCAGCACCGTCTGACCAGCGATGGCCCGGGCGCAGGTGCAGCGTGAACTTCCGGTTCTCAGTCACTTCAACATCGCGCAGGATATCAGGCGAGAGCGTATAATCAGAGGTGTATCCAACCAGCCGGGCATAGCCATAGGCTGACATCAGCCGCACATCTTTGGACCGGGTGCCAAAAGTGCGCAATGTGCCGCCTTGGGTGCCGTAACTGCGGCCCTTGGCCTCCAGATCCACGATAAGGGGGACATCAGGCAGGCGCTCGGCGATCGGTGGCAGATTGCCTTCGTTCACTTCTGCCGCCCAAAAGATCGTTTCCTGCAATGGGGGCGCAGCCCACACCGGCCCCGCCAGACAGAACAGCAGAGCGAACAGTCTAGACATGACAGCGAACCTTGTGACCGGCACCGACGTCTTGCAATGCTGGCGCGGTCCCGCCTTCGATGCGAAACATCTCTGGCCATGACGATGGCGCGCCGGCCCCCTTGGCGACCAGTTCAAGGTCAATCGGTCTTGAGATATCGGGTTCGGGCTGGGCTGCGATAAGCGCCTTGGTATAGGGATGGCGCGGGTCGTAAAACAGCGTCTCGGGGGGGGCCTGTTCCACAATTACGCCCGCTCGCATCACCACGACCTCATCAGCGATGCGGGCCACAACAGCCAGATCGTGGCTGATGAACAGATAGCTCAACGCGGCGTGTTCACGGATGTCTTCCAGCAGCGTCAGGATTTGTTCCTGCACGGATACATCCAATGCGGACGTGGGTTCGTCACAGATCAAAAGTTTGGGGTTCAGCGTCAAGGCGCGGGCGATGGAGAGGCGCTGTCGCTGCCCGCCCGAAAACGCATGCGGATAGCGCGTCATCATGTCGGGGTTAAGGCCGACGAGTTCGAGCATCTCGGCGGCCTTGTCGCGCCGATCAGCGCGCGACCCGATGCCGTGAATTTCCAGCGGTTCGGTCAATGCCGCGCCGATACGCATTCTTGGCGACAGCGAGGAATATGGATCTTGGAACACCATCTGCGCTTGGCGTTGAAAGGCGGTACGTTGCGATACGGACATATCGTGTACCGGCATGGGCAGGGCACCCGGTTCGGGGTAAAACAAAACCTCGCCCCCGGAATCGGGTGTCTCGGCCCCAAGGGCCATGCGCGCGCATGTCGTCTTGCCCGAACCACTTTCTCCGACCACGGCCAATGTCTTGCCCCGTACCACCTGCAGATTGACGTCTTTGCAGGCGGTCACTGTGGTCGGTTTGCGCCATCCTCCGGTGCGCAGGGCGAAGGTTTTGCCTACGTTGCGCAGGTCCATGATCAGATCATCATGGGCGACCGCGCGGGCAGGGGCGGCGACCTCGGGGATCATTGTGGCCGCGGCAAAAAGCTTGCGTGTATAGCCGTGTTCTGGGCTGCCCAGCACCTCTGCTGCGGTGCCGCTTTCCATGACGCGGCCCCCGTTCATGACGACGACTTGCTGCGCCATATTCGCCACCACACCAAGATCATGCGTGACAAGGACCACCGCCATTCCGGTTTCCGATTGCAGCGTTTTGATCAGCCCCAGCACCTGTGCCTGCGTCGTCACGTCCAGCGCCGTTGTGGGTTCGTCTGCAATCAACAAATCAGGTTTGGCCACCATCGCCATGGCAATCATAGCGCGTTGTCGCATGCCGCCGGACATCTCAAAGGGATAGCTGCGCCAGACCCGCTCCGGTTCGGCAAAGCCTACGCGCTCAAATTTCTCGAGCACAGTCCGCTTTGCCTCTGCGCGGCCCATGGAGCGGTGTAGGCGCAGCACTTCGGCCACTTGGTTGCCCAGTCGGTGCAGGGGTGAGAGAGAGCGCATCGGTTCTTGAAAGATCATTGAGATGCGGTTGCCCCTGATTTGGCGCATCGCAGGTTCGCCCAAGGACAGCATATCAACGGGCGCGTCATCACCCGCGAAAACGATCCGACCGCTACGGATTCTTGCGACGTCAGGCAGGATACGCAGAATGCTTCGGCAAGTCAGGGTTTTGCCAGAGCCACTTTCGCCGACCAATGCGAGCGTTTCACCGGGGGCGACGGAAAAGCTGACATCGCGCACCACCGGGTCGGCATTGCCAAACCCGATTGTCAGCCCGTCAACTTCCAACAGAGATGTCATCGGTGTCCCATTCCATTTCCGCAAAAGTGCGGTCCGCAAAAGGAGTGAAGCCGATTTGCGGGGGGGCGTCCAGCCTCGCAAGGCTGCTTGGGCCACAAATTCGCCATTGGCCGCGCCATCAGGCCCATTCGAGGAAAAGTGAGTGTACATTCAGGCACCCAAATGGTTCAATTAATAAGCAAATAACACCTGAAAGGGGTCCGCACGTGGCGACCTGGGCAGAATTAGACGAAGAGCTTGAAAAATGGGCCTCGCAGGGTGAAACGCCGACTTTCTGGTGGCGTGATGATGACACCGAAGCCTGTACGGATGACTTAGATAGGTTGATCGCGCTTTCGGAACGCTTTGATGCGCCTTTGCATCTGGCGGTCATACCCGTTGCAATTGCCGACGACCTTGCCGACCGCCTGTCAATGTCGCCGCATGTATATAGCTTGCAGCATGGTTTTGCACATAAGAACCACGAGCCCAAAGGCACTCGCGCGTCCGAAGTCGGCGTGATGCGCGATTTGACCCTGATCGAAACGGACCTGCGCGAAGGCTGGCGGCGCATGCAAGTGGCGAGGCTGCCGAATATACTGCCGGTGTTCGTGCCGCCGTGGAACCGCATTGGTGAACAGGTTTTGCCATACCTGCCCCAGTGGGGGTACACAGCACTTTCCAACTTTGACGCCCGGCCCCATCCCGAACCCGTGCCGGGCTTGCAGCGGTTTAATGGTCACATTGATCCGATCCGCTGGAAGGAAGGGGCGAAATTCGCGGGGGAGGAGAAGACGTTGGAGCAATGTGTGCGTCACCTGCGAAAACGTCGGCTGGAAGACGCATACCGGGATGAGCCGACCGGCTTTGTCAGCCACCACCTGCAAACCGATGAAGACACTTGGAGCTTTACCGAAGCGTTGATGTCGCGTCTGACACAGGGTGCAAAGACCCAGTGGATATCATTGGATTGCCTAATAAAATGAGCACGAAATGCTAGATATTGCCTATGCTTCCCCCGCCGAGCGGGAAGAAGTCGCCCAATTTATGAACGCCGTATTCGTGCGCGCAAAATGGGGCATTGATAGCTGGCGCAAGCTGCTGGCCGGAAGATGGTGCGGGCCCGAGGGGCGCTATGCCATAACGGTGCGGGATGATGGCAAGTTGATCGGCGTTTTGGGGTTGGTCTATGCCGAACGTCAAACGTCTAACGGCCCAAGAACCACCGCCGACATGACCTCTTGGTATGTGCTTAAGGAATATCGCGGGCAAGGTGTGGGCAAAAAGATGATCGCGCTGGCGACCTTGGACCCGGACGTGACGGTGACAAACTTTTCCAGTGCCAAGGCGGCGGTCAATGTTTTGGAAAAGGCAGGGCTGGCAGAGTTGGATCGGGAGCGTCTGGTCTGGCACCCTTCGAAAAGTGCAGGATTTGAAGTGCACGCAGATCCATTGGCACTGGGGGATCGTTTGCCCGCAAAGGACCGACGGATCATTGGGGATCATCAGGGGCTGCGGCTTAGGCATTTGTCGGTAGAGACGCCCGAGGGGCTATGCACGATGGTCATCTACCCACAGAAAAAGCACGACGATTACGTGACGCATGAAATCATGTATCTCTCGGATCAGCCTCTCTTTGCTGAATACGCAAAACGCATCGCGGCATCGGTCCTGCCTTCCGAGGCGGCGATCCTATCGCTGGACCGCCGCTTTGCACGCAGCGGGATCGCATGTGACGATGTGAGGGAGTTTGCAACGCCCAGATATTGCCAGCACGGGCTTTTGGACCCTTCCGAGATCGATATGCTGTATTCTGAGTGTGTTTTGCTGAACATCAAAATACATTGATGCGCCACCGCCGTGGCGGCTGTTCAGATCAAACTTTGTAGAAGTCGCGGTACCAGTCTACGAATTTTTGCAACCCGTCGGTGACGGGGGTGGAATGTTGCTGGCCGATGAGGTTTTGCAGCAAGGACGTGTCGGCCCAAGTGGCGGGCACATCGCCGGGCTGGATCGGGTGATAGGTCTTGATCGCTTCCAGCCCGCAGGCGGCTTCAATCGCTGCGATGAAGTCCATCAACGTCACGGGTGACGCATTGCCAATGTTCACGACGCGAAACGGGGCGACAGGCGAAACGCTGTCGCTGGCCACCGGATTGGCGGGGTCGGGGGTGACGTTGATCAAGGCCACAATGGCGCGGACAAGATCGTCGACATAGGTGAAATCGCGCTGCATCTTGCCATGGTTGTAAACGTCTATCGGCTCTCCGTTCAGAATGGCCTTTGTAAACTTGAAATACGCCATGTCAGGGCGCCCCCATGGCCCGTACACGGTAAAGAAACGGAACATGGTCGTCGGCAGATCGTAAAGATGGGCATAGGAATGCGCCATGCTTTCAGTCGCTTTCTTGGTCGCCGCGTAAAAGGACATCTGCGTGTCGACCTTATCCGCTTCCTTGTATGGCATCTGGCTGTTTGCCCCAAAAATGGAAGAGCTTGAGGCCAGCAACATATGGGCGGGCGGGAATGCGCGCGCAGCTTCGAGCAGTTCAAAGGTGCCGATAATATTGGCATCCACATAGGCGCGGGGCACGTCGATGGAGTGCCGCACACCTGCCTGCGCAGCCAGATGGATCACCACCTCGGGGCGGTGTTCTTTGAAAAGAGACATCAGCGCTTGAGGCGTTTCCAATTTTTCGTTCACGACAGTGAACTCAGCATACGCGCTAAGCTGCGATTGACGCTGCAGTTTTAGATTGGTGTCATAGTAGTCTGACAGGCTGTCGATGCCGATGACACGCCACCCGGATCTAAGAAGCGTCAGAGAAACAAAATACCCAATGAACCCGGACGACCCTGTGACAATTGCGGTCCTCATTCAAAGCCCCTTTTTGCGGAGAATTTGGGAGCTTTGGATATGTGATAGATGAAGGGCATGACCTGTGAGGACTTCCATGTCACGGGGGGTTGGCAGGGTGAGCAGGATACGGTGTGCACCCGATAGAGTGGTACTTATAGAGCGGCAGAAAGGCAACTGGGTGCGAACCTGTAAAAGCTTAGCCTTGATGTCCCGCCATACGGAGTAGGTCAGGTCTGCCCTCCCCGTTGCACTTTTGAAGGGAAACAGCCAACCTCAACTCACGCGAACGCAAATGGGAGGAATTTTGATGAGACAGATTATCACTGGCGCGGTATGCCTGACGATGTCGGCTGCCCCCGCGCTTCATGCCCAAGAAGCAGCGATTTTTTCTGGGAATGACCGTGTTCACCCCGTCTATGCCGAGAACGGGATGGTGTCGGCCCAAGAAGCCGTAGCGGCCCAGATCGGGCTCGATATTCTCAAAGCTGGCGGCAATGCTGTGGACGCGGGAGTCGCCGTGGCATTTGCGCTGGCTGTAACCTTGCCGCGCGCGGGCAATATCGGCGGTGGCGGTTTCATGATTGTCCATGACGCTGAGAGCGGCGAGACCAAGGCGATCGACTACCGCGAAATGGCGCCTGCTTCTGCTGAGAGGGATATGTACCTCGACGCCGAGGGCAATGCCGACAGCGAGCTTTCGCGGTTCACCGGGCTGGCCGTCGGCGTGCCGGGAACGGTGGCGGGCATGCAGATGGCGCTGGAGAATTACGGCAGCATGTCGCTTGCCGAAGTATTAGAGCCAGCCATTGCTCTTGCTCGCGAAGGTATCGCGGTCACGCCCGGCCTTGCTGACAGCCTGAAAGGTCTTGAGGATCGGCTAAAGAAATGGCCGACCTCTGAAAGCATCTTTTTTAAAGAGGGCGGCGGTTTTTATGAGCCGGGCGAAACTCTCGTTCAGGCGGACTTAGCCAATACATTGCAAAAGATTGCTGACGCAGGAACAGACGGCTTTTACAAAGGAGAAACGGCAACAAAAATTGCGGATGCGGTACAAGCTGCCGGGGGCCGGATCACGGTCGAAGATATGGCCAATTACAAGCCGGTTCTGCGTGATCCGGTGCGCGGTACCTACCGCGGTTATGAGATCGTCTCTATGCCGCCGCCCAGTTCGGGTGGTGCGCATATCATTCAAATCCTCAACGTTCTTGAAGATTACCCGATTTCTTTCCTTGGCCATAACACGGCCGACACGATCCACCTTATGGCCGAAGCGATGAAGCGAGCCTATGCGGATCGTTCGGAATACCTTGGCGATAGTGATTTTGTAGATGTGCCTTTGAGTGAGGTTACTTCAAAGGCCTATGCCGAGGATATTCGGGGGGAAATCAGCCTGAACGCGGCAACACCATCCAGCAGCATCAAGCCGGGGGAACTTGCGCCGTATGAGTCCGATCAGACGACGCATTTTTCGATCGTGGATAAAGATGGAAACGCCGTTTCCAACACCTATACGATCAACTTTTCCTATGGGTCCGGTATGGTTGCCGATGGCACTGGCATTCTTATGAACAATGAAATGGATGATTTCGCCGCCAAACCCGGTGTGCCCAATGCCTATGGGTTGATTGGCGGCGATGCCAACGCTGTCGAGGGCGGAAAGCGACCGCTTTCTTCGATGTCACCTACAATTGTGATGAAGGACGGAGAGGTCTTCATGGTGACGGGTTCGCCCGGCGGATCGCGCATCATCACCACCACCTTGCAGGTCATTATGAATGTCATTGATCACGGGATGAACATCGCCGAAGCCTCTTTCGCACCGCGTATCCACCACCAGTGGTTGCCTGATGAGATCCGCGTCGAAGAGGGGGTCAACCTCGACACGGTGGGGTTACTTGAGCAGCGCGGTCATAAGGTCAGCGAAAAGTCGGTCATGGGCTCGACCCAGTCGATCCTCGTAGACAAAGAAAGCGGCTATCTGTTCGGCGCGTCCGACCCTCGGCGCGTAGATGCGGCGACCTTGGGACACTGACTTTAAAGAAGTAACTCCGGTGTTGTTGCCGGGGTTACTTGCCTCATCTCGCTTAAGGCAGCCCAACATATTACCGATCGACCCTAAGCATGGGTAGGCCCACGCCGGTCCCGTCAAATCCACCGTCAGAGGCGTTTAACTGTCCCGTAACATAGCTTGCGCACTCGCTGCAAAGGAAGCAGATACCGTCGGCGAAACCGGGTGATTTCTCGCACTTTGAATGGTCAGAAACCCGAAAAAACCATGTCGAGAGCGGCGCGAATTTCATAATCGAATTCGGAAAGATCAGCGACAGGTGCCCCTTTGAGCAGCGCAGACGGGATCGCGGCCATTTCAGCCGTGTGGAGCGCGTACGCCATGCCTTGAATGTTAAAGATCGGCTCCAGCCGGCCAATGGGCTTTGGCCCGGATGCTAGTGAGACCAGTGGAGCAACCACGCGGGAGCCAGTCTCGATCAGGTCGGTCTGGAGGTCGAGGACGAACCGATCACCCGCGATACGATAAACTTGAAATTGCGCCATTAGTCGGTCTTCAGAACCTGAAGATCAGTCAGAGGGGTTCCATTAGCTTCGATCCAGGCGCGACGCTCTGCGATGGCTGCGGCGTTCTGCTCAGTCCAAGCTTTCGTTTTTGCCATCCTCACAGCCTCTGCGACCGCAGCGTCACTAATTGCCGAAACATTGAGCCCCAGTTCCCGTGCGGCAGCTAGGTTTGCCTTAGTCAGCGTAACGTTCGTGCGCTTTTTTTCTACTGTGGCCTGATACATTGTACCCTCCATTTGAATATGGAGTATACACATGAAGAGTGTGGTTCGCAATAAACCCGCTTTACGTAATCGGGAACGGTATGGGTGGCGTGAAGTAGAGGTGTTCCAAAGTGTACTGACGCGAACAAGGCTTTGTAGCCCAAAGATTTAATATCGGTTGGCTGAGAAATGTTGCGGGGGCCAGCGGAAAAGGTGATGTCCCCCAGAAATCAGAAGGGTGCTACCGCCATCAGAATAGGCAGCTCGCCGCTCCGACCTTCCCATTTCCCGGCAGAGGAACCGGTGCGTTGGGGGGCCTAGTTGAACACGGCATCCTACGGCCAAGCGGCGTAAGAAGGGCGGCTAATCTCTAGCTTCAGTTCTCGACGTTTGTGGTTTGGGGACTGCCCGGTGATGCGCTTATAAAAACGACTGAAATAGGCGGGATCGGTGAAGCCGAGCTCTTCGGCGATCTCAGAAATCTGAAGGGTCGAGGCATCCAGCAAGGCCTCCGCTTCCAAAATAATCCGGGCGTGGATGAGTGCCATAGGCGGGCGGCCCGTCGTGCGCCGCATCGTTGCATTCAAACGGTCCGGCGTTACGCCAATCTCTGCAGCGTATTGCGCGACGCTCCAGTGATCGCGCAGGTGCAATTCAACTGACTGTAAAAACTGTAGTGCGATTGTGCGGGGTAGGGGCTGGGCCTCGCGTTGGGCGGGGCCGGACAACCGCCAAATGCGAATAAACATCAATGCTAGAAGGTGTTTTACACTCTCCTGCGCGCCGCTTTCGCCGCTTTCTATTTCTTCGGAGATGGTTTCCATCGACTGAGCAACACGTTGTGCCAGTTTTGGATCAATGCGCGGTTTTACGAGGGGTTCGCTTAGAATGCTGCGTATCTGCGAGGCCACAGGGCCGACAGATACAGCTTGTGCAATCCCCACTTCGGTCACCGACAAAGACATGCCGCGGCTGCCTGCGTTCAATACCAATCTTTCGGCAGTTCTTGAAGGCAGCCAGATTAGGCAGGGCGCATTGAAAGCCAGATCACCATGCTCAAGCACCACGCGCCCCTCGCCAGCAAGTAGCACAACGCAGCGGTGTGTTCGCTCGTGAATAGACCACTCTATGGCCCCCAACTGGCTTTTGATTTGCGTCACCTCGGCGTCCGGGGGGGCCACAAGATCGCTGAACTGACTCGCAAGTCGCATGGGTCGCCTTTTCATTCACTCCGTGAATAGTACAATTCTTGTCTGTATATGTCCATTCCTATGGAGAAGGATGCTTTGTAAGCTTTTTCTCGCGCTGACCGGCACAGGGGAGGAGACCCATGCAGGCTGCGTGAAACGCCGTGGCGCGGGAAACCTGTTCGCGCAGGCTATGGGAGGATATAAAATGATTAACAGACGCCATATTCTTGTTGGCGGCGCAGCCGCCGTTGCGATGCCAGCTTACTTGCGCAAAGCTTGGGCGCAATCGCCCGAAGTCGAACTGAAACTCCACCATTTTTTGGGGCCGAAAGCCCCCGCACACAGCCAGATGCTGGAACCGTGGGCACAGCGGATCATGGAACAATCGGACGGCCGGATCAAAATTGAGCTTTATCCCGCCATGTCCCTTGGGGGCGCACCGCCGCAGTTGTTCCGTCAGGTGGCCGAAGGCGTAGTGGATATTGTCTGGACGGTAAACGGCTACACGCCCGGCCTGTTCCCGCGATCCGAAGTGTTCGAACTGCCCACCGTTTTCACCAACGATATTACGGCGACGAACCTTGCGATGCGGGACGTCTTTGAAGAGCATCTGGCCGAAGATTTTGCCGATGTTGAGGTGCTGTTCATGCATGTTCATGCGGGGCAGGGGCTTCAGATGGCGAACAAACTCGTCCGTTCCCCAGCGGATGCGAATGGCCTGAAACTGCGGGTGCCGGGACCGACGGGCAACGCTGTTGTCGAAGCTTTGGGCGCAACGCCTGTGACGATGCCCGTGCCCGATCTACCGCAAGCGCTTAGCACAAGCGGCGTAGACGGTGCTCTGATCCCTTGGGAGATCATTCCGCCGTTGCAACTGTTTGAATCCACGCAATATCAGATCGAAGGGCCAGACCAGAACCGCTTTGGGACAACCACGTTCCAAGTGTCGATGAACAAGGCCCGTTGGGAAGGCTTGCCAGACGATCTCAAACAGGTCTTTACGGATAACAGCGGTGAAGATTGGCTGCGTGAGGTGGCGGATATCTGGCGCAATGCGGATGATTTCGGAATCAATATGGCCAAAGAAAACGGCAATGAACATGTTGTGTTGACCGAAGACGAAATGGCGGCCTTCAACGATGCGCTTTCCCCCGTCGTGGACCGCTGGGTTGGAGAACAATCCGGCTTTGATGGGGCGCAGATCGTAGAGGCGGCACGCAACGCTATCGCGGCCCGTAAACCGTGAGCGATACGCCAAATTTAGCGGCAAGTGGTGAACCCCCTGCCGCCGAAACGAAAACCCTCATCGGCGCATGGATTGTAAAATTCGTGCGCTGGTGGGCGTTGCTGGGCGGCATCGTGACTTTGGGTCTTGCATTGATGACTGCGGGCAGCGCCCTGTCAAATATCTTTGTCGGACGCCCTTTGCCTGCGGACTACGAGTTGGTCAAACACATCGTCGCCATCGCCATCTTTATGTTCCTACCCTACTGCCAGATCACCGGGTCAAACATCGCGGTCGATATTTTTACCGAAGGTTTGGCAGAGCGGCGCAAAGCGCTGCTGGACGTTCTGGCTTCGGTATTCGCCTTGGGGTTTGCGATTTTGATGTTCGTTCAGATGTCGGGCGGCATGCAAAGCTATCTTAAATATCGTGAGATTACGCCGGTGCTGAAACTGCCGTTATGGACAGCCTTTCCACCTATTTTGTTCTCGCTTGTCCTGTTGGGCCTTGCCGCCTGTGTGACCCTTGCGGCGCAGGTCCGCGCTTATCATGCCCTCTCAACCAAACGTGGCCCCCTATGACAGAAGAATTCCTGATCGGCATCGGCGGGCTATTTGGCCTGCTGGCCTTGATCGTTATCCGCGTGCCCATTGCCTATGCGATGATCTTGGTCGCGTTGGTTGGCATCATTTTGCAATCCGGCCCGACGATTATCCTGAATCAGCTCAAAGACCTCGCTTATGGGCAGTTCTCAAATTACGATCTGTCGGTCTTACCGATGTTCATTTTGATGGGCGGGCTGGCCGCGCGATGTGGATTGTCGAGCGATATCTTCCGGGGCGCGAATGCATGGCTAGGCCGGTTTCGGGGCGGGGTTGCGATGGCAGCCATCGCGGCTTGTGCGGGATTCGGCGCAGTTTGCGGCTCTTCCACGGCGACCGCCTCTACGATGGGTAAGGTCGCGATCCCTGAGTTGCGCAAATACAAATACTCCGGCGCGTTGGCGACCGGGTGCATCGCCGCCGGCGGCACCCTGGGGATCTTGATCCCGCCGTCTATCGTGCTGATTGTCTATGCAATCATTGTTGAGGTGAACATTATCAAAATGTTCGCCGCCGCCCTGATCCCCGGCCTGTTGGCAACCTTGATGTTCATCGGAACGATCGGGCTTTACGTGCGCTTTGCACCCGGTTCTGGCCCAAAGGCCATTCCCGTCACCGCACGCGAACTTGGCCAAGCAACGCTGGCGATGTGCCCTGTGCTTATCATTTTTGGTGTGGTCATCGGGGGCATTTACGCGGGCATTTACAGCCCCACGGCGGCGGCGTCGATCGGCGTGGTCATGGTGTTGATCTATGGCGGGGTACGGCGGCGGTTGACGTTCGCCGATACCCTCGACGCCTTACTTGAAACCGCACGGACGAGTGCGATGATCTTTCTTATCGTCTTTGGGGCGGAACTGCTAAAAATCTTCATGTCCCGCGCCGGGGTGCCGCAGGCCGCCGCTGAAATGTTGCAAAACAGCGGGCTTGCGCCCATGACGATACTAATTCTGATCATCGTTACATTCCTGATCCTCGGTTGCCTGATGGACAGCCTGTCTATGGTGATCCTCGCGATTCCGTTTTTCTGGCCGGTTGTGGCGGGCCTCGACTTTGGGTTGTCGCCGGATGAAACCAAATTGTGGTTCGGGATCATCATTTTGGTGGTGGTTGAACTGGGTCTGATCACGCCCCCGGTCGGACTGAACGTATTTGTTATTAACGCGGTCGCGCCTGATGTTCCCATGCGCGAAACCTTTAAAGGCGTCATGCCCTTTTTCGCGACCGAGATCGTGCGCGTGACCTTGTTGATTTTGCTTCCGGGTATCGCCCTCTTTCTTCCCCGGCTGCTGTCATGAAGGAAAACGTAATGAAACATGAGACCCCCACTGCCAGTATGACAGCCGGAGGCGCGCTTTTGGCCCGTCTGAAATCCGTCGGGGTGGACTATATTTTTGCCAACTCCGGCACAGATTTTCCGCCCGTCATCGAAGGCTTGGCCGAAGCCGAAGCAAAAAGCATCGACCTGCCCGAGGCGATCATCATCCCGCATGAAGCGGCAGCAATGGGCATGGCGCACGGCTATTACCTTGCCACGGGGCGGTCGCAGGCGGTGATGGCCCACACGAATGTCGGGCTTGCGAATTGTTCAATCGGCGCGATTAACGCGGCGATGGAGAACGTGCCTGTGCTGCTGTTCTCAGGGCGCACACCTACGGTCGAAAAGGACCGCTTTGGCGCGCGCACGGTGCCAATCGGCTGGGGGCAGGAAATGCGCGACCAGACGGCGCTGGTCCGCGAGGCAAGCAAATGGGACTATGAGTTGCGCTTTCCCGAGCAAGTGGCCGAGATTACGGACCGCGCGTGGGCCATCGCCAATTCGACCCCGCGTGGGCCTGTCTACGTCAGCCTGCCGCGCGAAGTCTTGTGCGAAACGACACCGACAGCAGGCCTGTCTAACCCGCCGAGTATGCAGCCCACGGTACAGCACGCCAGCGCAACACAGATCGAACAGGTAGCAGATGTTCTTGCCCGCGCTAAGAACCCCGTAATCTTTGCCCAACACGGTGCGGGCAGCCCCGAAGGTTTTGCCGCCCTATCGCAGCTGGCCTACGACTGGGGCATTCCGGTCTGTCAGTATTGGGCCGTTGCTCTTGCGATTCCGACAGATCACCCCATGGCGACGGGGCCTGATCCGGCGCCACTTTTGGAAAATGCGGATGCTGTTTTGGTGCTGGATGCATTGGCCCCTTGGGCGCCGGACAGCCATACCCCTGCGCCGGATTGCACGGTCATTCAGATGGGGCCTGACCCGCTGAAGGCGCGCACGCCGGTCCGGAACTTTCGCTCTGATATCACGGTCAGTTCCGAGTTGGCGCAGGGGATTCCTGCGCTTAAGGCCGCAATGGATGCACGTTTGCCCAAAGGCAAAAGCGCGGTGATCGACCGCCGCGCTAAAGTTGAAAAGAGCAATGCCCAGACCCGCAAAGAAACGCGCGATCGTGCCAATGCGGGCCGGGATGGGCAGATGACGAAAGAGTGGGTGAGCCTATGCCTGTCTCGTGCGATTGAAGGGACCAAATCCACGATCCTTTCGGAACTTGGTTGCCCGATGGCACCGATGTCGCTGGACCATCACCAAGCATGGTATCAAGAACCCCACGCCGGCGGTTTGGGCTGGTCATTCCCAGCAGCACTTGGGATGCAGTTGGCCGACCGTGACAGGCTGATCGTCGCGACCATGGGGGATGGATCTTACATGTTCTCCAACCCCGTGGCCTGTCATCAAATCGCAGAGGCGATGGAATTGCCGCTGTTGTTGGTGATCGTTAACAACGCCGAATGGGGCGCTGTGCGGCAATCGGTGCTGGGCATTTATCCCGACGGCTACGCATCGCGGACGAACCGGATGCCACTCACTCAGCTCTCACCGGTACCGGATTTTTGCAAGGTCGCCGAAGCCAGCCGCGCATGGGCACGTCGCGTGGAAACCGGACCAGAGCTGCCGGACGCATTGGGTGCTGCGCTTGAACATATCGCGACAAATCGTAGCCTCGCGCTGCTTGATGTGCGCGTTCGCCCCTAACCGAAGAGGACAAACCATGGCCGAGAAACCTACCAATGAATTCTGGCGTGACCTTAAGCCGATCACCAACGTATTCCGTCCCGACGCCAAGCCAGAAGTCTACATACCAGATGCCGCCACAGAAGATGAGCGTTATTACGTGCCGTTCACGGAAACGGTTTCGTCCCGGCCGCTTTGGATTTCCCCGGATCAAAACAGATGGGCCGATATCCTGATGGCGAAAGAGGCGGGCGTGGTGAACCGCCACTACCACCCTCATGAAGTCTTTGCCTATACGATCTCAGGCAAATGGGGCTATCTGGAGCACGATTGGACTGCCACCGCAGGCGATTTCATCTTTGAAAGTCCGGGTGAGGGGCATACGCTTGTCGCATATGAACACGAAGACCCGATGAGAGCGTTTTTCATCGTGACGGGTCCATTGGTCTGGCTTGATGAGGACGGTGAGCCGGAGGGATATTTCGACGTTCACAACTACATCGAAATGTGCCGCGCCCATTACGAAAAGGTCGGTCTGGGCGCAGACTACGTCGATACGCTATTTCGCTAAACGCTCATTCCGCCATCAACCATAAGGGTTGATCCTGTGACAAAACTGGAATCGTCGCCTGCGAGGTAAAGCACCGAGCGGGCGATCTCCTCTGCCGACCCATGCCGCCCAAGCGGGATCATCTGGTTGAATAACTCGGTGCCGTCAACACCCATCGCTTTGCCCAAGCCGTCTTCGACCGCAAGTTGGAAGCCATTATCTACAGGACCGGGGTGCACGGTGTTGACGCGAATGCCACGGGGGCCAAGCTCTTTGGCGAGGCAGCGCATCAGTCCCACCTGCGCATGTTTGGCGGTGATATAGGCATAGACACCTGCATCTCCGCGCACACCCGCCACGCTGGAGGTGATGATGATAGAGCAATCTTTGGTCATGTGCGGGGCGGCGTGTTTGGCCGCCAGAAACGCGCCCCGCACGTGGCCGGCCAGAACGCTGTCGAAGACATCGATAGGGTAATCCGCAATTTGCGCGACCGTCCCGAAGTTGCCAGCGTTGGAAAACAGCACATCAATTGCGTCGAAACGGTCCAATGTCGCGGCGACATAAGCGGCAGTGTCCACCTCGTCTGACACGTCTGCCACGCAGGTGGCGACCTGATCTGCGGGCAATTCGCCTGCCACAACGTTCAACGCATCGGCTTCGCGATCCACCAACATCACTCGTGCGCCATTCTGAATGAACAACCGCGCAGTAGCAGCGCCGAGGCTTCCGCCGCCGCCTGTGATGATGGCCACTTTTCCATCAAGCTTTAGCATCACAGTTCCTTAGATTGGGTAATGGATCGGACCATCTTGCATCGTGATCCAGCGCAGCTCAGTGAACTCTTGAATGCTGGCCTTGCCGCCGAACCGCCCAAACCCGGAGTCCTTGGTGCCGCCGAAGGGCATTTGCGCCTCGTCATGCACGGTTGGTCCGTTGATGTGGCAGATGCCCGATTCAATGCGCCGCGCCACGGACATCGCCCGCATGGTGTCACGCCCAAAGACCGCCGACGATAGCCCATATTCAGTATCATTGGCGATAGAGACAGCCTCGTCCACACTGCCAACTCGCGAGATGGCGAGGACGGGGCCAAAGGATTCTTGAGAGTAGATTTTCATGGAGGGGGTGACGTTATCGAGCACGATCGCCGAAATGATCGTGCCGTCAAAACCGCCTCCTGCGACAAGGGTCGCTCCCTTGTTGATTGCGTCTTTAACCAGCATGTCAATACGGTTTGCCGCCGTCATATCGACAACAGAGCCGAGCGGGGCTTTGCCCTCAGAAGGATCACCAGCCTTCAGACTGTTCGCTTTGATGGCAAGGGCTGCGACGAATTCATCGGCGATGCTGTTGTCGACGATCAGCCGTTCGGTGGCCATGCAGATCTGACCTTGGTTCATGAACGCGCCAAAGCCTGCCGCTGCAACGGCGGCGTCGATGTCGGCATCGTCCAGTACCACTAACGGGGCCTTGCCGCCCAATTCCATCAACGACGGTTTCAGATGGCGCCCGCATAGTTCGGCAATAATCCGGCCCACGCGGGTGGAGCCTGTAAAATTCACCCGGCGCACAGCGTTTTGCGAGATCAGGGTTTCGACAATTTCCGGCGCGTCATCAGGATCGTTTGAAATGGCATTCAAGACCCCAGCGGGCAACCCAGCCTCGTTCAGCGCGTCGATGATTAACCGGTGCGTGCGTGGGCATATTTCAGAGGTTTTCATGACCACGGTGTTGCCGCAGGCGATCGGCATCGCGAGGGATCGAACGCCGAGGATAACGGGGGCATTCCACGGTGCCATTGATAGGACAACACCCGCCGGTTGGCGGATTGCCATCGCCAGCGAACCGGGGCGGTTGGATGGGACCACGTCCCCGGTGATCTGTGTCGTCATCGCGCCCGCCTCGCGCAGCATGTCGGATGCCAGCGTAACGTTGAAACCCACCCAGCCAGCAGTCGCACCGATTTCTGCGGCCATAGCTTCAATAAACAAAGGCATCTTTTCCAACAGGATATCAGCCGCCTTGTTCAAAATAGTCCGCCGCTCTTTTGGGGAAGCGCGCGACCATTCCGGAAAGGCAGCGGCCGCGGCATCGACAGCGGCGATCGCATCATCGCTGGTTGCGGCGGCGGCTTTGGTCGCCACCTCGTTGGTGATCGGATTGTTGCGCTCGAACGTGGCACCATTTGATGCGGCAACGTCGCTTCCGTTGATCATAAGGTCTAGCGTTTGCATGTGAGTACTCCCCTTTAGGATTAGGCCGCGCTGCCCAGAAATGCATTCTGGACGGCAGGGTCACTTTTCAATTTTTCTGCAGTGTCATGTCCGACGATCCGGCCCGCTTCGAGCAGGTAACCGCGATCGGCGATCGAGAGGCTGATTTTGACGTTCTGTTCGACAATCAGCAGGCCAACGCCGCTGTCGCGGATTTTTGTTAGCGACTGGAACAGCTCGCCTACAAGGACAGGTGCCAGACCAAGGCTCGGCTCGTCGAGCAACAAGCAACGTGGTTCCGACATCAAAGCGCGGCCAATGGCGACCATCTGTTGTTCACCACCCGACATTGTTGAAACCATCTGCTGTTCCCGTTCCGCAAGCCGCGGAAACAGGCTCCTTACCTTGTCGAGGTTGGCGGGCTCACTGGCGCGCGCACGGGCGGGTAGGGCACCGAGCAGCAGGTTTTCACGTACGGTCAAATCACCGAAAATGCCGCGCCCCTCGGGAACCACCGCAATGCCGGTATCAACGACCTTATGTTGCGGCAAACCGATGAGGCTCTGACCATCCATCGACGCGGCAGACCCGGTGCTGGGCGCCACCAAACCGGCGATGGATTTCAACAGGGAAGATTTGCCCGCACCGTTCGCCCCAAGGATCACGACAACCTCGTCGTTTTCCATAGACAGAGTCACATTTTGCAGGGCTTTGTGTTTGCCATAAGCAACCGAAAGGTTGTCGATTTTAAGCATCTTCATTCCCTAGATAGGCGCGAATAACTTCGGGTTCTTTCAAGACGGCAGCTGTGGGGCCATCGGCGATCTTTTGGCCAGCACTCATCACGACACTGCGTTCGCAAAGCGCGCGCACGGCCTCCATCACATGTTCGACCAGCAGAACCGTCATGCCGCTGGCGCGCAGCTTTGCGATGATGTCGATGCCGACGCGCAACTCGGTCGGGTTCAATCCGGCGAGCCATTCGTCCAGCAGTAGAAGCCGCGGTTTTGCTGCCAAAGCACGGGCGAGCTCGACACGCTTTTGATCGATGTAGGTGAGGTTTTCGACCATCTCCTCGCCACGACCTGCCAACCCAGCATGAGCCAACAACCGATCGGCTTCGTCATGGGCGGCGGTGCCCCAGATGTGATCCTGCCGGTAGGCCAATGCCGCGACGGTGTTCTCGCGCACGTTGAGCGATGGGAGAACTTTTACCAGTTGGAATGTACGCGCGATGCCTTTGGCGGCGATCTTATGGGGCGGTAAGCCGGTGATCGACGTTCCATCAAGTTTGATTTGCCCGCTTCCAGCTACCAATGCGCCCGATATGATGTTCATCATCGTGGTCTTTCCTGACCCGTTCGGCCCCAACAGTGCCAAAACCTCGCCCTCGTTCACGTTGAACGACAGGTTATTCACCGCTGTCAGCCCACCGAACCGTTTGGTAATGCCAGACACTTCCAGTAGGGCGCTCATTCAAGTTGCTCCTTGGGTGCGGATGGCTTGGGGTTGCTTTGAAGCAAGTCTTCGAACAGTCCCACGACGCCGCGCGGCAACAAAAAGACGATCAGGATGAACAGGATCCCTAAGAGGATCGAATAGTGGTCGGGGAAATTGGCTGACAACCATTCGAACAATAAGAACAATGGGATCGCGCCCAAAGCAGGCCCCCACAAGCGGCCCGCGCCCCCGAACAGCGCCATGATCAGCGTCATGAAGGACACCGTTGGGTTAAATACAATGTTGGGTTCGATATAGGTCCAACGGGGCGCTTGGATGGCGCCAACAAGGGTGATGATCGTTGCACTTACTGCGAAAAGCGCGATTTTCGTCCACGAGATGCTTATGCCGATATGGGCCGCGACGGTTTCGTCGTCGGCGATCACCTTCAGCGCCAATCCGAGCCGCGAGCGGCCGATCCATGCCGTCAACCCAATCGTCACCACGGCAAGTGCAAGCAATTGCCAATAGATATGTTCTGGCCCCAGCGGCAGAAAGATATAGCGCCCCAAGGTCGCGTTGATGGTTGTTTCAAACCACGTCACCAATTGGCGCACCAGTTCGGCCAGCCCGAAAGAAAAGATGACGAAATAGACACCTGCCAAGCGCAGCGTGGCCAAACCGACGAGCAGCGCCACTAAAAGGCCGATCCCTGCGGCGATGAGAAGAACCAGAGCATAGGGCAGCTTCTCGCTCAGTACCGCGACGGTATAGGCACCAATTCCGAAGAAAGCGACCGTGGCGAGAGAGACGTAGCCCGTGCGCCCCGAAAATAGCGCCCAAGCAGAGGCTAATGTCACATAGCCCGCCAAGCCAATTAATAGGCCAAGCCAATAAGGGCCAACATAGAATGGCGCACAGGCCAGAAGGATGAGGACTGCCAGACCGCCCCCCCAAAGCAAGACGGGTTTCATCGGCTTACCTTTCCAAACAGGCCTTGAGGGCGCCACAGAAGGACCGCAAGGAAGATCAGATAGACCGAAGCAATGGTCAGGCCGGGACTGATGTAGGTCGCCACGAACGTCTCAGCGAGGCCCAGCAACAGACCCGCAAGAATCGCGCCAGCAAGGTTTCCGACACCGCCCATGATCACCACGATGAGCGCCTTCATGGTAAATTCAACGCCCGATGACGCGGTGAAGGTCTGATACATAGAGATCGCCACACCACCGCTTGCGGCTAGTCCTCCGCCAAGGGCAAAGGCAAAGCGCGCGGCACGGTTGGCGTCGATGCCGACCAGTGGTGCTGCGGCGGGGTTCACCGCGACTGCTCGCAGGGCCGTGCCCCAGCGGGTGCGGGTCAGCACCAAGTAGAGCCCGCCACCCACGGTGACCGCAAGAAATAGTGCCAACAGTCGGTTCGCGGCGACGCGGGTGCCAAGTACATCGACCCCGTAATTCATGAAATTATAGCTGGTGTAGTTGCCGCCAAAGATGACCAGCATCACGCCTTGCACGACGAAGAGCAGGCCAAAGGTTGCAAGGATCGAATTGATCTCAAGCGCGGCGGTGTTTTTAGACCGCGCCACCAGCGGGCGAAGCAAGAGGCCATAAACTATCCAGCCAAATGCAAATCCAATGGGGGCGATGATCGTCAGCCCCAAAATAGGGCTGACCCCAAGTACATTATAAATCAGATAGGCAGCGAACGCCCCTGCTATTGTGACCTCGCCATAGGCCAAATTCATGGTGCGCGCGATCCCGTACTGGATCGTGAGCCCCATTGCGACGAGGGCATAAGTCCCCCCCAGCACAAGCCCTGCGACAAGTGTCGACATCAGCATAAACGTTCTCCGCTTTTTAGCTGTGGGGTTACTGGCTTTGCCATTCTGGTTTTGGCAGCATGACAGTGCTTGCTCCCTCACGATCGGCAGGGGCTATGGCCACGAACTGCCCGTCCTGCCACTGGCCTGTGAACCACAGATTGCGAAGTTGGTTGTCTTCGAGCGTGATCTCACCCGCCGCTGTTTGGAAGGTGCCCGTGGACAACTCTTCAGCGACGGCTTCGCGATCCAGCCCCACCCGCTTGATGGATTCCTGCAACATTTGCAGGCTGGAGAAGGTGATCACAGAACCCCAAAGATCGGGCGCTTGGCCGGTTACTTCTTCGTGGCGGGCGCGGTAGGCCATGGTCTCGTCGTTGCTGTAATCAATACCGCCAAGGCTCATGATGCCCTCTGCGTTTGCGCCATTATTGGCCCCGTAGACAGGAAACCCGGTGCCAACGCCGAGATATAGAACCGATGGATTAAAGTCGGCAACCTGTATCTGTTGGGTGAGTGCGAAGGTTTCCGGAGGGTAGGAAAAGGCAACAAAGCTATCCGCGCCACTTGCGGCGGCTTCATTGATGATCGACGTGAAATCGGATGTGCCCGCGGGGTAGGTCTGGTCGAACACGATCTCAATGCCTGCCTCTTCCATTGCGGGGCGGGCGGCATTCACGAGGTCGATGCCAAAGCCATCGGCCACGGAAATCATCGCGACTTGGCTGTTGATGGTGCCGTCCGCGGACGCGGCCCCAAGCACATCCGCCAAAGCATTGGCATAGTCATGTCCGCCGCCCAGCAGCCAGAAACTTTTGTCCCAGCGTTTTACGAAATCAGGCGCGCGGTCTGTTACTGCCGACACGGCAAGTTGCGGATATCCGTAGCGGTCATAAAGCGGTGCGACCGCAAGATTAAAGCCGGTGCCCCAAGGCGGCAGCATAAAATCAACTTCATCCTGCGTGGCCATACGCTCGGTCGCACGCACGACTTCTTCTGCAGAGGAACGGTCATCATATTCAATCAAATCAATCGGAAGGCGCGTGCCGTCGGGTAATTCCAACCCGCCAGCTTCGTTCACCTCATTGACCCAAAGCTCGTAGTTCGGGATCGTTGTAATACCCGCGCCACCGGCATTCGGCCCGGTTTTTGAAACGGCATAACCAATTGTAACAGATGTGCGGTCTTGGGCGGTTACGGCAAGAGGTGCGGCGCCCATAAGCAGCGCTGCGGCAACACCTGTAAGACGCAGGGCAAGCCTGCGGTTCATATTAATCATTTTCTCTCTCCCTATGGTGTCAGGGACTATGCGTCCCGACAACTCGAGCAATTGTGCAGGCCTCCTCACCCGAACGAATGGCTCGTCAGACTACGCTAGAAGCGATAGCGAGAAAGCGGAATGGACATATTGGTGGATGATTTGCACTTTACACGGCATACTAAGGGACAGATTGGTTGCTGCGGTTTAGCTTGGGGAACTCTCGCCAATAAAAAATGGTACATACGTTAGGATCGCCCACGAGAACCAGCGCGGCGGTCTTACGTGGCTGTTTCGGAGATAGGGTTTGAAGGCACTGAAAAGTTGGTCGAGATGCGCTATCAGATGCGAGCATTTGGCCGATTTGGCGGCCTGCTGCCAAAAGCTCCGCAGCCTTTTCATCGCAGAAACGCCTGCCCAGCCAAGGGCGGTAAGAACTGCCGGTTATGTCAGTTCCCTGCGCATCTTTTTGATGGCATCTGCCAAAGTGCAGGGGGCTTCAATGCAAGGCAGGTGGCCGCAGTTGTCAATCTCTTGATGCCGCGCGTTCGGGATCGTCTGGGCGAGCGCTTTGACCAGTTCAGGGGGCGTGGCAAGGTCATCAGTCCCCGCGATGCAGAGGGTGGGCACGCCTATATTGGAATTCACTAGGGTAAAGTCACTGTCACGGATCGCTCCGCAGACGCCAGCACAGCCTTTGGCAGAGGTCCGCGTCAGCATGTTGCGGTAGCCTGAAAGATCGGCCTTACGATCTTGACGGAAGCTTATGGAAAACCAGCGTTCAAGTATGGCGTCCGGACATAGAGGCGATGCCGCTGGTTTGGGTCGTTTCAATACGGGCATTCCACCCCTCTGCATCGCCGATCCTTGAGCCCGTGCAGCACAACACAAGCGCAGAGATAAGATCAGGCCGCGCGGTCGCGAGGCCCTGAGCGATCAAACCCCCAACCGACACACCACAAATCAGCGCGCCTTTCACATCAAGATGATCCATCAACGCAGCCACGTCGCCTACGAGATCGTCCATTGTGATAGGGCCATCATCACTTAAACCGTGCCCACGTTTGTCCATGCATAAAATGGGGGGTTGCCCGTCCAGATGGTTAATTACCTCCTCCCAAATGCGGAAATCGGTCCCAAGGGAATTGAGGAACACGATAGGCGTGCCGACCCCCGCGCGAAAGCGGTAGTGATGCGTGACCCCGTTGAACGTGACAAACGCCATCAAACGATCTTTCGCAATCCTAGGATCTCTCGGGCCTCGGCCCAAGATGCGACGGGGCGTTCATATTTCTCGCAAATCTCGACGGTACGTTGCACGAGGGCCGCATTAGACGGCGCAAGGGTATCGCGATCAAGCCGGACATTGTCCTCTAGACCCGTGCGCGCATGGCCACCGGACGAAATGGCCCAGTCGTTCAAGACGATTTGATTAGGGCCAATCCCCGCCGCACACCATGGTGCATCCGCGCCAAACAGGCGATGAACGGTGTGAATATAATAGTCAAATACGTCGCGATCGACAGGCATGGCGTTTTTCACGCCCATCACGAATTGCACGTATGGCGTTGTTTTGATCTGGCCCTTGCCAAACATCTCTTTGGCTTTGAGGATGTGGCTCAGGTCAAAGGCCTCAACTTCGGGCTTCACGTCATGGACGATCATCTCTGCGGCGAGCCAGTCCACCAGATCGGGCGCGTTTTCATAAACCCGAGCAGGGAAGTTGGTTGAGCCGACTGATATGGACGCCATATCGGGCGAAAGGTTCAACATAGCACCACGTTCGCGCCCCGCACCTGACCGCCCGCCTGTAGACAATTGGATGATCATGCCGGGGCAATGGGTCTCTAGGCCCTCTTTCAAACGTGCGTAGCGTTCGGGATCAGCCGTCGGTTTGCCTGCGTCATCACGGACATGGCAATGCGCAATACTTGCACCAGCCTCGAACGCCTCTTGAGTGCTTTCGATCTGTTCAGAAATGCTGATTGGCACCGCCGGGTTATTGTCTTTGGTCGGGAGCGAACCTGTGATTGCGACGCAGATAATGCAGGGATTGGTCATTTGGCCCTCAGATATCGAAGAAGACGGTCTCATTCGGACCTTGAAGATGAATGTCGAACCGATAGGCGCCGGTGCCGGTTTTCTTGGCCAGCAATGTCGGAATGCGGTTCTGATGTTCAATGCGGGACAGGATCGGATCGGCGGCATTGGCGTCATCTTCGTCCGCAAAATAGATCCGCGTGTGCAGACCGATGTTGATCCCGCGCGCGACGATCCATGCGGTGATATGCGGGGCCTGCATCCGGCCATCGGGCCACGGCACAGCGCCCGGCTTCACCGTCTCAAACCGGAACTCGCCAGTCTCCATATCACCGGGAGATCGCCCCCAGCCGGTAAAATTCGGATCAGGCGTGCCGCGTGTTTCATTGGCTGATGGGAAAAGACCTGCCGCATCCGGCTGCCAGATTTCAATCATCGCATCACGCAGCGGCGCATCGGTGCCATCGTATACCACCCCGGTGACCGTGATTTCCTGCCCTTGAACGGGGCCGGTTTTCATCGTGGTGCCCAAATCACCGCCATAAATGTCGATGCCGGTGAAATTCGGCGTGCAGCCAATGTGAACGTAGGGGCCTGCTGTTTGACTGGGGCTTTCGCGGAGGTAGTTCAGCTTCTGTACCATGATTAAAGTCCCTCCTTGCGGTTCTCAAAATAGGTTTGGCGCTGTCCGCGAAGAACAATGTCAAATTTGAACGCGCGGCTGTTCATTGGAACAGTGCGGTGCATGTCCAAGGGGGCCGTGAGCGCGTCAATTGCTTCTTGGGACTTGAGGATGCCCACGATCGGGCAAAGCGGAATATGCGGATCACCTTCAAAGTACATCTGAGTAATTAGGCGTTGGGCAAAGCCGTGTCCGAAGATGGAGAAATGGATATGCGCAGGGCGCCAGTCATTCATGCCATTGGGCCAAGGGTAGGGGCCGGGCTGGATGGTGGCAAATTCGTATGTTCCGTCATCGCTGGTAATGGTGCGGCCGCAGCCACCAAAGTTCGGGTCCAGCGCGGCAAGGTAACCCTCTTTTTTATGGCGGTATCGTCCGCCCGCGTTAGCCTGCCAAAATTCCAGCAACGCCCCCGGAACGCCGCGCCCCATTTCATCCAGTACACGCCCATGCACGATGATGCGCGGCCCGATGGCGGATTGCCCGTCAGCAGCAAAGTTGTGGATCAGATCGTTATCAAGCGCGCCCAGCATACTGTGGCCGAAAACGGGCGAGGTTTCCTCGGAAAGGGATGTCGGGAAAGACAACAGCGCCGCCTGCGGGCTGCGTTTGACACTGGTCTTGTAGGCTGGCGTCAAGGCTTCTGGCTGCCAGTCACGATCACGCGGAACGAAGCCGCCCAGCTTTGGTGGGGTGCTGTGGTTCATATATCAACTCCCAGTTCTGCGTAGGTCTGTTTGGCAAGCTTTATCGCATGATTGGCCTTTGGCACCCCGGCGTAAACAGCAACATGCATGAATGCCTGCAGCACGTCCTGAGGGGTGGCTCCGGTATTCTGGGTGGCGCGGATATGCATCGGGATTTCTTCGAAGTTGCCCGTCGCTGCCAGCAGGGCAAGGGTCAGCATAGAGCGTTCACGGTGGGGGATCGTATCGTCAGACCAAAGAGTACCCCAAGCACCTTCGGTGATCATCGATTGGAAGGGCGCGTCGAAGGTCGCTTTGCTGGCCTCTGCCTTGTCGACATGGGCGTCGCCCAAAACTTTGCGACGTGTCTGCATTCCGATATCGTATCTGTTTCCCATCGTATCCTCCATCAGTAAGGCAGCCCCACATAGTTTTCGGCCATAGCCTTTTGCGCAGCTGTGTTGCTGCGCAGGAATTCCAATTCAGCAATCTGAATTTTATGGTCAAAGTCTGTTTGATCCGGATAGCGATGCATGAGCGATGAGAACCACCAGCTGAACCGTTCCGCTTTCCAGACCCGCGCGAGCGCCTTGGTGGAATAGGCATCAATGCCAGCGCAGCTGTTCTTTTCGTAAAATTCACGCAGGCCGTTGAACAGATAGTGCACATCGGACGCCGCGGTGTTCAGCCCTTTTGCCCCGGTTGGAGGCACAATATGAGCAGCATCGCCGCATAGGAACAAGCGACCCCAACGCATCGGTTCTGTCACAAAGGACCGCAAAGGCGCGATGGATTTCTCGATGCTTGGGCCGGTCACCAATTTTTCGGCTTGATCGGCGGGGATACGTTTTTTGAACTCGGCCCAAAATGCTTCGTCAGACCAATCTTCAGGTTTGTCATTCAAGGAACACTGGATGTAATAGCGGCACAGGTTTTCATTGCGCATGGAGGCCAAAGCAAACCCACGCGGCGAGTTTGCGTAGATCAGTTCGTGGTTCACGGGGGGTGTTTCGCTGAGTATGCCCAGCCATCCGAATGGATAGATTTTTTCGTATTCGCGCCGTACATCGTCGGGGATCGTCTTGCGACTGACGCCGTGAAACCCATCACATCCGGCAACGAAATCGCAGTCGATCCGGCGGTCCTCGTTATTCACCGAATAGGTGAGGTATGGCGCATCACCATCTGCGTCGTGGATCACCACGTCCTCAACGTTGAACTCAACCAGCCCGCCCGCCTTTTCTCGGGCCTCATAAAGGTCGCGGGTCACTTCTGTCTGGCCGTAAACCATGACCGGCGTCCCGGTGTGTTCTTTGAAATCTACGCGAAACATCTCGTTGCCGTAAGACAGCAGCGTTCCATCATGGGGATAGCCTTCGGCATGCAACCGTTCTGCACAGCCTGCTTCTTCCATCAGGCCGACAAGCCCTTGTTCCAGAACGCCAGCCCGGATGCGGCCAAGAACATAGTCCTTGGTTTTGCGTTCCAACACGACACTTTCAATTCCGCGGGTATGTAGAAGTTGCGACAGCAGCAGCCCGGACGGACCGCCGCCAATGATTGCAACCTGAGTCCTCAGCGCTTTGGTTCGACTCATGCAGTGACACTCCAACAATCATTTTGGTTTGGCATCATTCTGATGCTTCTTTTTGAGAAGTAAATTGATAGTCTGTCAGGGTTTGTTGCCCAAAATGGAAAGAAAAATGGACCGCAGGATCAAGTTTCGACACCTCGAAGCGTTCGTGTCGATCGCACGCGCCAAGCGGTTAAAACGTGCGGCACAGCAAATGAACCTAACCCAACCGGCAATCTCAAAAACCCTGCGGGATCTCGAAGTTATCCTTGGGGTCTCATTAATGGAGCGTGACCGCGCGGGCGTGCGGCTCACTCCCGAGGGACATGTTTTTTTGCAATATGCCGAACAAAGCACCGCCGCGCTGCAACAGGGTATCAGCAGTATCGCAAGCCTAAGTGATGCAGGTGGCGCTGTGCTGAAAATCGGTGCGTTGCCCAGCGTTTCAGCACAGGTCTTGCCGACCGCCATTGAACGGTTTCGGCAGGAGTCTCCGAATACGATACTGCATATCGAAGAAGGAGCGCATGGGTTGTTGACTGATAGGTTGCGCAGCGGAGATCTGGACCTTGTGATCGGGCGATTGGGAGCCGCCGACACCATGCGCGGCCTGTCATTCACGGCGCTTTATAACGAGCGGGTCGTGGCGGTGGTGGCACCGGATCATTCCGCACGCGATGCGACCCAATTGAATCAGATCGAAAATGAGTTGGTGATTTATCCGCCCGAAACTTCTGCTATTCGCCCTTTGATGGCGCGTCTTATGCTATCGCGGGGCTTGCCGTTGTTTGCGGACCGGATCGAATGTGTCTCGGGTGCGTTCGGGCGGGCGATGACACTTGGCCCACTAATGCCCGTTTGGTTTATTTCCCGCGGGGTCGTCGCGGATGACCTGAACGCGGGTCGGCTTGTCGCGTTGGATATCGACATGGGCCCGACCGACGGTGCCGTCGGCATCATGGCGCGTTCCGAAGAGAACTTGTCTCCGCTCGTAGGGCTCTTCAGCAGGGCAGTTTCGCAAGATGCCTCTTCGCTCCGCCGAGAAACTTCATTGGAACGGGACTGATGCTATATGACTTATTCTCGGAATTTCCGACGCTGATGTAAGCTGCCATTTGTAGTCTGTTGTGATAGCCCCCAAAGTCTTTATGAAAAAGCTGTCAAGCGCATGAGGCTTCCGGCGACATTCGTGACTGACACCGCGCAGACCAATCGCCGCGTCATGCGTTTTCGATCAATTCGAACCACAGAGAAACCCACTGGGGTTCAACCGTGATCCAAGCTGATATCGGTGATGGTACGCCCTGCTCATTATCAAACTAGGCAAGACGATGTCGCTGGCGGCGGCAGCCTGCAGAAGGGCTTTGCGCATGGTCGTGTCGTCGTCCCACAGGCGGCGTCGAATATTGGTGTCGAAGGACACGCTGCTACCCGCATTTCGGACGCGGGTAAGGGCATCAAACAGACGTTCCCGGCCCGCCGGGGGGCAGGATCGCGACGGTGATCCCGGAGAAATGCACGTGGCGCGCAGTGCTCAGCGTAACTTCCAGTCATCGGATAACGTCGGCCAGAAAGCGCGCCGCGGAGGTGTCGCGCAATAGGTAAAGCTGTGTTCGCCCCAGTCGAGCGAGATCATATAAAGGCCGGGGGTCCGCCCAACCACGCGGCGCAGCGTCGTCGTATCGATATCTTCCGATGCCATGAACGCCTTCATCTCGTCTGACACGGCATCGTCGCCGATGCAGTTTGTGTTCCCCCTGTGAACTCACGTTGAAGCGCAATTTCTGTTTGATCAGTTTATCAGGGTGACGTCACCCTTTCCATCAGGTTCAATCGGAAGACTTCAGCGGGCGTTTGATACCCCAGACACTTGCGCGGCGTGCTGTTGAGACGGTCGCAGATCGACCTTAAATATCGATCTGTGAACACCGTGGGATCAGCCTTTCGCGGAAGGTAGCGGCGTAGACGGTTGTTGGTGTTTTCGACCGTACCCTTCTGCCAAGGCGATTGGGGGTCGCAGAACCAAGCGTCGACACCAAGCCCAGCTTTCAAATGCCGCCAGGCAGTGAACTCTGTGCCGCGATCAAATGTGATGCTGCGACGGGCTTCAGCGGGCAGGGGAGATAAGCTATCAATCAGGCCTTCCATCACCGGCTTTGACTGACGATCTGGGTTCTTTAAAACGACAGCGAACCGGCTCACGCGTTCGACCAACGAAGTCACATTCGCTTTCCCAAACTCCTTGCGGAACATCACCAGATCGCACTCCCATGTGTGGATGCCCGCTTTGATGCAAGAGATAATTTGACGGTTTAAACATGTGATCGGGTACGGTCATGTGTCAGGCCTCAATTTGCGACGTTTCACATGCCGCGGGCCGGTATGGCGATGCGAAGGTTGGGTCCATATCAATGACACGAGCGCGGAGCTCTCTGGGAGTGCCTGGTTTTCCTAACCTCGATCTGGTCGATCATTTGTCCTTACTGTCTCAATGTCCTTCTCACATCATACCGAGCGTTGCAGGCTTACGCCGTCGCGATCGGATCTCGATAATCTTCATGCTTCGTCATCATTGCCCAAATGGTTCGGGCTGTTTTGTTAGCCAACGCGATTGCGACCAACATACGTGGTTTGCGTTCTAACATTTGCTCAAGCCACGACCCTTTAGGTGGTCCATTTTTGATCGCCCATCTGATCCGGGTCATGGCGCCGATGATCAGCAGTCGTCGGATGTCGCGTTGCCCCATCTTTGATGTTCGCCCCAACACTTGCCGCCCACCTGTTGATTTCTGAACCGGGACCAGACCCAGCCATGCCGCAAAATCCCGACCGCGTTTGAAGCCTTCTAGCGGCGGGGAGAATGCCTTGATCGCCATTGCACTCACAGGTCCGACCCCCGGCGCAGTTTGCAATCGGATCGTTTCTGGGTCGGATTTCGATTCTTCTTTCAGGCGCCGCTCTATCGCAACTATTTTGTCAGTAATGATACTTAGCTGATCCAAGTGTATATGGCTGAGTTCAATAACAATTGAAGGCAGGTCACAATCCGGGCTATCAATCTGTTCAGCTAACTTCTTTACAAAGTTCCGACCGGGAGGGGCGATGATCCCGTATTCCATCAAATGACCACGCAGCGCATTGATGATGGAGTTACGTTGCCGAACAAACAAATCCCGTGTCTTGAAGACCATCGAACGGGATTGTTGTTCAGCCGATTTGACAGGAACAAATCGCATTGTGGGCCTGACTGCCGCTTCCGCAATGGCCTCGGCGTCGTTTGCGTCATTCTTCTGGCGCTTAACGAATGGCTTCACATAGATAGGTGGGATCAAGCGGACGTCATGGCCCAACTTCATGATCTCGCGACCCCAGTAGTGCGATGACGCACATGCCTCCATTGCGACCACGCAAGAGGGCTGTTCGCCCAAGAACTTCAGGAACTGACCCCGAGTTAGTTTCTTGCGGAACATTGGCTCACCAGTAGCCGTCGCGCCGTGTGCCTGGAAAACGGACTTTGCCAAGTCGACGCCGATCATTGTAACTTCATTCATGGATGCTTCCTCCAATTTGGTGCTTTCAACATCACCATTATGGCACACTTTGATGCCGCTTCAGGGGTGGGGCATCCACACCATCAATGCCCGAATTGGCTACGTTCGGCTATCGCTTCGGGGCGATGGGCTATGGCAATTTCATCAAGAAATCTGCGCCCATGATGCCTGCGGGTTCCGCGTGGCCTGCGGCGTCGGCGATGCTCTGGTAAATGGCGATAGAACTTCTCAGCACGGCCGTCTTTGGAGTAAGCATAACGATAGATCGTCTCATGGCTGACGCGCATGGGATGGCACTCTTGCCGCATGCGTCCCGCGATCTGTTCAGGCGACCAACCCGCATCAAGTCCGTCGCGGACTGCCGCCATGATGTCAGGATATCGGATCAACTTACGATGCACCGCGCGGCGTTGTTCGTATCTGTCCTGCGCGTTCACAGCGTGGTAGCCGTTCAGCTGTGGCAGTTCTTCGTCATGATAGAAGTTCCGCCTGATCTCGCGGTAGATTGTTGAGGGCGCGCGACGCAGATTGTCGGCGATCTCTTTGATTGGTATCTTCGCATCAAGCCATTTGGCCAGCTTGCGGCGTTCTTCGAGGTTTAGGTGAGGGTAGCAGCGTCCCATTGATCAACTCCATGCAAGGTCCTGTATTGATACAGAATTCGCACTTCATTTGTGAATCCACCCCCGAACCGCAGGAACATCCAATAATGCTAATTATGTAATAAAAAGCTGTTCTAGCCTTCCAGAAACCCGCCCGCGCCACACTGAGACCGCACCCTCCGCTTGCCGCTTAAGCCCACCGACCTAAATCCGGTTTAGCCAATAGCCGGAGGGTTTCGTCCTCTGGCCCCATTTAGCCAAAGGAATTTGCCGTGGAAACCAATCTGACAATCAATGGCACCGAGCAGCGGTTGGACCTTGATCCGCGCACCACGCTTTTGGATGCGCTGCGCCACCATCTTGGGCTGACCGGCAGCAAAAAGGGCTGCGATCATGGGCAATGCGGGGCCTGTACCGTCATGGTGAACGGCCGCCGGATCAATGCCTGCCTGACGCTGGCGTGTATGCATGACGGCGATGACGTCACCACCATCGAAGGACTGGGCCAGCCGGGCAATCTAAGCCCCCTCCAAGAAGCATTCGTCAACGAAGACGGTTTTCAATGCGGCTATTGCACCCCCGGTCAAATCTGTTCGGCCACTGCGATGCTCAAAGAGATCTCTGACGGGTGGCCCAGCCATGTGACCGATGATCTGGACGGCAAAGCCAGGTTGACAGCCGAGGAAATTTCAGAACGGATGAGCGGCAATCTCTGCCGTTGCTCGGCCTATCCCAACATCGTCGAAGCGATCCGCAAAGCGGCGGGAGAGAACGCATGAGACCATTCGATTATACCCGTGCCGACACCTCCGAAGCCGCAGCGCGGCAGGCCGCCAGCGGTGGCACTTTCATCGCCGGAGGCACCAATCTGCTAGACCTGATGAAACTAGAGGTCATGGCACCCGAGGCGTTAATTGATATCAATCGCCTAGACTTGGGAGAGATTGAAGAGACGGATGATGGCGGGCTGCGTATCGGTGCGCTAGTCAGCAACAGTGATCTGGCAAATGACACCCGTATTCGCAAAGGCTGGCCAGTGCTGAGCCGCGCTTTGCTCGCCGGGGCCAGCGGTCAGCTCCGCAATAAGGCGACCACTGGCGGCAATCTATTACAACGAACGCGCTGCCTGTATTTCTATGACCGCGCCATGCCCTGCAACAAACGCGAGCCGGGCACAGGGTGTTCGGCGAAAGACGGGTTCAACCGCATTCTGGCGGTGCTCGGCACGTCGGAACATTGTATTGCGACCCATCCCAGTGACATGGCCGTGGCCATGCGTGCGCTCGGAGCCGAGGTGGAAACGTTAAAAGAAAACGGCAGCACGCGCCGTCTTACGCTTGATGACGTCTATCTGCTGCCGGGCGACCGACCAGATCAAGAAACCGTGCTGGAACCGGGCGAGTTAATCACCGCCGTGGTATTGCCCGCCCCCGTGGATGGAAAACAAACCTACCGCAAGGTGCGCGATAGGGCGTCTTATGCCTTTGCTTTGGTGTCGGTCGCCGGGATCGCCAAACTGGAAGAGGGGCGGATTGCCCGTGCCAATCTGGCCTTTGGCGGGCTTGCCCCGAAACCGTGGCGCAATGCCGAGGTTGAAGCCTTGTTGACCGGCGAAGCCCCATCGGAAGACCTGTTTAACAAAGCCGCTGATCTGCTGCTTGCCGACGCTCAAGGCTATGGCGCGAATGATTTCAAAATCCCCCTCGCCCGCCGCACATTGGTGTCGGTGCTAAACGAACTGACACAGGAGGCACAGCAATGACCGAGCAGTTTAAAATGGACGCCCCTGCCAAAGCACGCAGGCTTGATGACATGGCCCAAGGTCTTGTCGGTGCGCCGCTTAACCGACCTGAAGGGCCATTGAAAGTGACGGGTACCGCGACCTACGCTAATGAATGGCAAGTTGAAGGGATGGTGCATGGTGTCATGGTCCGCGCGCCCGGCAACAGTGGGCGGGTGGTTTTGGCAAACCGTGATGCCGTAGAAAAAATGCCCGGCGTACTGGCCGTGATCCAAGATGAACGTCTGCTGCGCAATCCCGCGCAGGGCACGGCGAACAAAGCACCGATCCAAGGGCCGCAACACGCAGCTTACCTTGGTCAACTGATCGCCGTGGTGGTGGCCGAAGGTTTTGAACAGGCCCGCCATGCGGCACAGTCCTTGCAGGTGCAGCTTGAAAACGGCGAGGTCATGCCCGTCGACCCCGCCACCGCAGCGGTGGAGCCGCAAGAGGCGAAAACGCTGGATCAAGGCGATTTGGATGGCGCTATGAAAGACGCAACATTCTCGGTCGATGTGACTTATACCACGCCGTCGCATTCCAGCTCCCCCATGGAACCGCATGCCTCTATTGCGTCATGGGAAGGCGATAACCTGACCCTGCGCGGCAGCTATCAGATGTTGAAATACAACCGGAATGAGCTGTCTGACGCGCTTGGCATTCACCCCGACCGGCTCCGCATCCTGTCGCCCTATGTCGGCGGCGGCTTTGGCTCGAAACTTGGGATCGCGCCCGAGGCGGTCGCGGCGGCAATTGCAGCGAAACAGGTGGGCCGCCCCGTGTCGGTCGCTTTGCAGCGTCCGCAGGTCTATGAGGCGACGATGCGCCGCTCTGAAACTACACAGCGAGTACGTCTCGCCGCCGATGCAGAGGGGCGTTTGACCGGGCTCGGCCATGATGCGCGCGTCTCGAACCTCCCCGGAGAGACTTTTGCCGAACCGGTTTTGCAGGCGTCACATTTTCTCTATGCCGGGGAGAGCCGCAAAATGTCGATGGATCTGGCGCGGGTGCACCGCCTCTGCGCAGGGTCTGTCCGCGCGCCGGGCGAAGCGGTCGGCGTCACCGTTTTTGAGGGGGCGATGGACGAATTAGCCGTCCAGATCGGCATGGACCCGGTTGAGCTTCGCCGCCGCAACATTCCTGAAAAAGACCCCGAAAGCGGGAAGAAGTTTTCATCCCGCCGTTTCCTCGAAGCGCTCGACAGCGGTGCCGAAACATTTGGCTGGGCCGACCGCCCCGGCGTCAAAGAACGGCGCGAGGGGGAATGGTTGATCGGCTACGGCATGGCTTCGGCAGCACGGATCAACGTACTGATGGAAAGCCAAGCGCGGGTGACCTTGACCCCCGAAGGCCGTGCGCGGGTTGAGACGGATATGACCGACATCGGCACGGGCACCTATGCGATCCTTGGTCAGATTACCGGCGACATGCTGGGCCTGCCGCGTGATGCTGTGGACGTGGTGCTGGGCGATACCACCCTGCCCCCGGCCTCTGGTTCGGGCGGGTCTTGGGGAGCGGCGTCAAGCGGCACCTCCGTTTATTTGGCCTGCGAAGCGATCCGAAAACAGTTGGCCGAACGGTTGGAGGTGAGCCAAAGCGACCTCACGCTGAAAGATGGTATGGCCACTTCTGACAACCAAACCCGCCCGCTGACCGAGATCCTAAACGGTGATGAGATCGCCAAACTGGGTCATGTGCAGCCGGGTGATACGTCTGAGGCGGTCCGGCAGGCGACATTTGGCGCCTATTTCGCCGAAGTCGCAGTGCATGCCGCCTCGGGTGAGACGCGGGTGCGGCGGATGCATGGCACCTTTGCAGCAGGGCGGATCTTGAACGCGAAAACGGCACGTTCGCAGTGTTTGGGCGGTATGACTTTCGGCATCGGCATCGCGCTGACCGAAGAGATGGCCTTTGACCCGCGCGACGGACATGTGGCCAACCACAACTTGGCCGAATACCATATCCCGGTGAACGCGGACGTACCGCAGCTGACCGTCGATCTATTGGAAGAGCGCGACGATTGGGCCAATCCCCTACAAGCCAAGGGCATCGGCGAGTTGGGCATCTGCGGGGCCGCCGCAGCGATCACCAACGCGATCTATAATGCCACCGGCGTGCGGGTGCGCGATTATCCCGCCACTTTGGATAAGGTCATCGCGGGCATGTAAATAGAATGGGGCGGTCTAATCCGCTGCCCCATTCTCTGCCAGCAGATGTGTCAGATCACAGCGGGCCACAGCTGCGTGCAACTCCTGCGCCGCGGCGTCGAGTATCGCCCCTTCGTCCAGCGCCGTTCGGCGATTCTGCATACGGATTTCGCCGTTCACGATTACCGTATCCACATCTGCTGCGTTGGCGAATTGCGCCACCGTGGTCAGCGGCATCATCGGTGGATAAAGATGCGGCTTGCGTCGATCCAGCATGACGATATCAGCCTTTTTGCCCACTTCAAGCGAGCCGAGTTCACCCTCCAGCCCAATCGCTTTGGCCGCGTCGATCGTACACATTTCCAACACGTCGAGCGGCATCATCACCTCGGGGTTTCGGAAGTGACGGCGGTGATAGTGTAGGCATTGGGCCATATGGCGAAACATGTCATAGCCCCGATCCGGCGCCGCCGCGTCAGAGCCAAGTGCAACGTTCACGCCCATTTCGCGCAGTTCTGGCGCGGGGCAGCGGCCCAACACTGACATTATAGCCGACGGATTGTGCACAATAGACGCGCCACTGCGTTTTGCGGCCTCCATATCATCGGCGGTCAGGTCAACCGAATGCGATAGATAGGCCCAGGGACCGAGGATGCCAAAGCTTTCAGCAAGCGCAATCGAACCGTCGCGGTGCCCGTCTTGGGTAAAGCGCAGGCCGTGCTTTTCGCGCAAGTCCATGGCCGCGTCGCACATCTGGCGGATCTCGTCGGGGTCTTGCGTGGCCTCCGCGGGGGAGTAGACGGGCATGATCAGGCAGATGCCGGTCCGGCTTTCCAGCAGATCGTTGTGCTTTTGCGCCAACTCACCGCAAACCGCCATTTGATCCTCGAATGACAGCATGATGTCACGCGTCAGATCAAGGCTTTTGTAACGCTTTGGGAAAGGCCGCCGGTTCAGACCGACAGCAAGCATCGTTCTAATGCCAATCTCACGCGTGGCGGCGCAGTGCAGATCGCCCGCTTCGGTCGTATCGGTGCGGTAATGATCCGCCCCGCCGCCAAGCAGCATGGTGCAGGTGGTGATCCCGGCCTTCAACCGCTCCAACCCAGACAGCCGCGCCTCGGCCTGCCAGAAACCGGGGGTAGAGCCGCGGGTATAGATGTCTTCGCAGGCCTGAAACCACGCATCGCCATCCCCGCCACCAAGGTTGCGGGTCAGCCCGTGGCCCGCATGGGCATGACTGTCAATCAGTCCCGGCAGCGTTATCATATCCTCGCCCGCGATCCGTTCAGCCTTGATCGGCACACTGATCTCTGAGGCAGGGCCAACGGCGGTAATCCGGTCCGCCTCCATTAGGATTGTTGCGTTCTCGATGACGCGGCGGGCGGGGTCCATCGTGATTGCAGTGGTGTTAGTTATCGCGCGTGTGGTCATCACAGTTCCTTGCTCAATGCGGCGCCAAGCACATCGTCCTGCGGGCCGGTGCCATCGCCTGAAGCCTCAAGCTCCAGCAGTCGCTCAGCTTCTATTAGATGCGCGTCCATCGCGGTTTTGGCGGTATCGAAATCGCCTGCTGCCAGTGCTGCGACGATTGCAGCGTGTTCATCCGGACCGCATTGTGCGTCGCATTTGGGTTGGAACACTGCTGTGACCAGCGTGCTTTTTGATACAAGGTCGCGCAGAATATCGGCCAGATGCGGAGAAGCGGCAAGTTCGGCCAAAAGCATGTGGAACGCCCCCGAAAGACGGATGATCCGCGCGGTGTCCCCCTCGGCCAACGCTTCGCGCTCTTCGGCGATATGCGTCTCTAGCGCCGCCAGTTTATCTTGGGCGCCGTGTTTTTGAAGAGCCTCAATCACGCCCCGCTCCACCACTCGGCGGGTAAAGAAAACATCGCGGGCCTCGTCAACCGAAGGTGTCGTGACAAAGGCACCCCGGTTGGGGATGTGACTGACCAATCCATCATGGGTCAACTGATCCAGCGCCCGGCGAATGCGCGGACGGCTAACGCCGAAAATCTCGCACAGGCGCTCTTCTTTCA
Organism: Sulfitobacter sp. DSM 110093; assembly: GCF_022788715.1. NCBI lineage: Bacteria > Pseudomonadati > Pseudomonadota > Alphaproteobacteria > Rhodobacterales > Roseobacteraceae > Sulfitobacter > Sulfitobacter sp. DSM 110093. The sequence continues at coordinate 139,698 of NZ_CP085170.1, read as the reverse complement.
GTCGCGTGCCGGGCGGCAAGCGGCGCTCGGCGATGGATTTCCAGATCCGTTCGTAAATCTGCTTTTCCGTAAGCTTTGCTTCCGTCACCTGCCGACCCCTTATAAAATGTTCTTTTCTGAATCTGCCGCAATTGTCGTCGAAATGCCCGATATTGTGCAAGCAATTTGTGTGTTCAAATATTGTTAACAATAATTGTAGACAGAAAATCGGAATCGTGCCAGCCTGCCTTTAGTCGCTGTATTGCAGGCCCGCTATGCCCGCTTGGCAGCATGAACAGGGAGATAATAATGAAACCGCGCAACCTTCTATTAACCTCGGCACTGGCGCTGACCTGCGCCGGCACCGTACAGGCCGAAACCTTCCGGCTGGGCACGAATGGCGATCTTTACGGCCTTGACCCGCACTCGATGACCGACAGCTTTACTGTGTCGTTCCTTAACCACGTCTATGAAGCGCTGGTGCGCTATGATGCTGACCTCAAGATCGAACCGGCCCTTGCAACGGGTTGGGAGCAGATCGACGAGACCACCGTGCGCTACACCCTGCGTGAAGGGATCAAGTTCCACGATGGGCAGGACTTCTCGGCCGAGGATGTGGTGGCATCCGTCAAACGCGCGGCACATGAGGACTCGCCCATTCGCGGCAATATCGCCGGGCTGGTCGATGCCAAGATGGTCGATGAGATGACCGTTGATCTGATGCTCGACGGGCCGAACCCGCTGCTCAACAACTTTCTAACAAACGTTCTGATCTTCGACAGCAGCTGGCTGGAAGAGCATAACGCGCTAGACCCGATTGACGCGCAAAAGGGCGAAGAGGGTTACACCACCTCAAACGCCAATGGCACCGGACCCTTCCGGTTTGAATCCCGCACACCCGACGCGCAGACAGTGCTGGCGGTGAACAACGATTGGTGGGACGAACCGCAACACAACCTGACCCGAATTGAGCTGAACCCGATCAACTCCGACGCGACCCGCGTAGCGGCGATGCTGTCTGGCGAACTCGACATGATCTTCCCCTCCCCCCTACAGGACGCCAAGCGCATTGAATCCACCGACGGCATGCATGTGCTCGAAGCGCCGGGCCTGCGCGCGATCATGATGGGCATCAACATGTCCGACAAATCCAACAACCCCAATCAGGACGGCAATCCGCTGCAAAAGGTCGAGGTCCGTCAGGCGCTGGTCCATGCCATCAGCTATGACCTGCTGCGCGACAAGATCATGCGCGGCAAGTCCCGCAATCTAGGTGGGCTGGTCGCCCCGCAAGTGCCGGGTTTTGACGAAGGTGTCGATGCGATCCCCGCCTATGACCCCGAGAAGGCCAAGCAGATGCTGGTCGATGCGGGCTATCCCGAAGGCTTTAGCTTTAACATGAACTGCCCCAATGACCGCTACGTCAACGACACGGCGATCTGTCAGGCGCTGGCCGCAATGTTCGCGCGGGTTGGTGTGAAGGCGGACCTCACGGCAGAGACCAAGGCGATCCATTTCGAACGCGCCCGCGCCAATGAAACGGATATGTTCATGCTCGGCTGGGCAACCCTTCCAATGCTTGACGGCTACTCGGTCCTCTCAGCTATGCTGCACACCCCCGGCGGGCAGATGGGCACATGGAATCCCGGCGGCTATTCCAACCCCGAGGTCGACCGCCTGACCAAAGCCGTGGCCACCGAGCTTGACGCCGAAAAACGGCAAGAGATGATGGTCGAAGCCTTCCGCATCGCGGACGATGAAGTGGCATGGTTGCCGCTGCACGCGCAGCCCCTATCTTGGGCAGCCCGCGATGCGGTGAAAATCCCCCAGACCGCAGACGATAAACCGCGCCTCTGGCTCGCCCGGATCGAGTAACTTACCCCGGCGGGCGACCTCCCCACGCCCGCCACCCTTTCCTTGCCAGCCGGAGGCCAGCATGTTTGCCTTTCTTATCCGCCGTATCATTCAGGCCGCGCTGGTGATGCTCGTCGTCGCCTCGATCGCCTTTCTGATGTTTCGCTTTCTGGGCGACCCGATTTCCAACCTTCTGCCCGAAGATGCCACCGTTCAGGACCGCGCCGAGATGCGCGAGAAGATGGGGCTGAACGACCCCGTTCTTGTACAATACGGGCGCTTTATCGTCGATGCCGCCCAAGGCGACTTCGGCCAATCCTACCGCAACAACCGCCCCGTCTCGGACCTTCTGGCCGAACGCTTCCCTGCCACCGCCGAACTGGTGCTGGTAGCGGCAAGCCTCGCGCTGGCGCTTGGCATCCCCTTGGGCATCTATACCGCGCTAAACCCGCGCGGCTGGCTGAGCCAGGGGTTGCAGGTGGTCTCTCTCTTGGGCATCTCAGTGCCGACCTTCGTCACAGGCATCCTACTCATCCTCGTTTTTTCCGTCACCTTGGGCTGGCTGCCCAGCTTCGGGCGCGGCACGGTGGTTGATCTGGGCTGGTGGACGACGGGTTTCCTCACCACTTCGGGCCTCAAAGCACTGATCCTGCCCGCGATCATGTTGGCGCTGTTCCAAATGACGCTGATCATGCGGCTGGTGCGCGCTGAGATGCTGGAGGTGCTGCGCGCCGACTACATCAAATTCGCCAAGGCGCGGGGCATTCCCAACCGGATGCTGCATTTTAAATATGCGTTGAAGAACACGCTGATCCCGGTCATGACGATCTTTGGCCTGCAACTGGGTGGCCTTATCGCCTTTGCCATCATCACCGAGACTGTCTTCCAATGGCCGGGCATGGGGTTCCTGTTCATTCAGGCGGTGAACTTCACCGACGTCCCCGTCATGGCCGCCTATCTGGTGCTGGTGTCCTTCATCTTTGTCGTCATCAACACGCTGGTCGATCTTTTGTACAACGTCGCCGACCCGCGCTTGCGGGCCGAAAGAACGCCCGCCCGCGGCGTCTGAGGAGCAGATTATGTCAAACTTCATGCCCATGCTGTACGCCTTCTGGGACAGCGATATCACCTACAGTTTCCGCAAATCGCGGGTGGCTGTCATCTCGGCGCTGGTGCTGCTGGCGATGTTCCTCACCGCGATCTTCGCCCCAAGCCTCGCGCCACAGGATCCGTTCAACATCGCAGAGCTGGACCTCTTCGACAGCGAATTGCCCCCGTTCTGGGTCGAGGGCGGCAGCAACGCTTATCTCCTCGGCACCGACACGCAGGCCCGTGATGTGCTGTCGTCGATCATGCATGGAATGCGGATTTCGCTGCTGGTCGGTTTCGCCAGTGTCATCCTCGCCGCTGTGATGGGGGTGGCGCTTGGTCTTCTGGGTGGCTTTCTCGGCGGGATCGTCGATGCGGTGCTGATGCGGATCGCCGATGTTCTGCTGAGCTTCCCGCCGATCCTCGTGGCGCTGCTAATCAATGGCATCCTACGCGGTGCCCTGCCCAGTTCGGCGCAGGCAGAGTCGGCGCTGATCGTGTTGATCCTGTCGATCGGCCTGACCAACTGGGTACAATACGCCCGCACCGTGCGCGGCTCGACCATGGTGGAACGCCGCAAGGAATATATCGAGGCGGCCCGCACCCTCGGCACCGGCAAGCTGGCGATTATGATGAAGCATATCCTGCCCAATGTGCTTGGCCCAGTGCTGGTGATCGCCACCATCAACCTTGGCATGGCGGTGCTAACCGAAGCGACGCTGAGCTTTCTGGGTGTCGGCATGCCGCCCACCCAACCCTCGCTCGGCACGCTGATCCAGATCGGCAATGAATTCCTGTTCTCCGGCATCTGGTGGGTCGTCGTCTTCCCTGCCGCGGCACTGGCGATCCTCGTGCTGGCGGTGAACCTGCTGGGCGACTGGCTGCGCGATGCGCTTAACCCCAAACTGCGGTGAGGTACCCCAATGTCACTTCTTGAACTGGACAATATCGTTGTCGAATTCCCCACCCGCCGTGGTCCGCTGGAAGCGGTCAAAGGGCTAAGCCTCGATCTCGATGAGGGTGAAATTCTAGGGCTGGTCGGTGAATCCGGTGCGGGCAAATCGATCACGGGTGCTGCGATCACCGGGCTGATCGAACCACCCGGCCTGATCCGCTCGGGCGAGGTGCGACTACGTGGGGAGCGGATCGACAACCTGCCCCCCGAAAAGATGCGCCGCATTCGAGGCAAGGAGATCGGCGCGATCTTCCAAGACCCGCTGACCAGCCTCAACCCGGTTTATACCGTGGGCGAGCAGTTGATCGACACGATGCGCGTGCATCTGGGGTTTGACCAGAAGACGGCTCGCCAACGCGCCATCGACTGGCTGGCCGAAGTCGGCATCCCCGCCCCCGAGGCACGGCTCGACCAGTATCCACACCAATTCTCTGGGGGGATGCGGCAACGGGTGGTGATCGCGCTGGCGCTTTGTGCTGAACCAAAGTTGATCATCGCGGATGAGCCGACCACGGCGCTTGATGTGAGCGTGCAGGCGCAGATCCTCGCCTTGCTGAAACGGCTCTGCCGCGAGAATGGCACGGCGGTGGTGCTGGTGACCCACGACATGGGCGTGATAGCCGAGACCGCCGACCGCGTCGCGGTGATGTACGCCGGGCGGCTGGTTGAAATTGGCGACGTCAAACAGGTCATCGAAGAGCCGCTGCACCCCTATACGCGGGGCCTCATGGCCTCGATTCCGCAGATCGGCAACCGCGACCGCCGCCTCACGCAGATCGAAGGCGCCATGCCCGGCCTGCGCAACCCCGCGCCCGGCTGCGCCTTTGCGCCCCGTTGTCCCCGGGCGATGGAACATTGCCACAGCATCCGCCCCGCGCCGCAAGACGCCGGCACCGGCCAAGTTGCCTGCCACCTTTATGGAGAGACAGCATGACCCCTCAAATCGCCCCCGATGACATCCTGAGCGTGCAGAACATCTCCAAACGCTTTGACGTGTCCGAACCCTTTCTTAACCGGCTGCTGGAGCGCCGTCCGCGCCGTATCCTGACGGCGGTGAACGACATCAGCTTTGACGTGCCGCGCGGCAAGACCTTTGCCGTGGTGGGCGAATCCGGCTGCGGCAAGTCCACCGTAGCGCGGTTGCTGATGGGGCTGCACACCCCAAGCGCGGGCGCAATCCGCTTTGAGGGGACAGACATCACCCATATGCCCCCCGGCAATCCCCCCGAACTGCGCCGTCGGATGCAGATGATCTTTCAAGACCCCTATGCCTCGCTCAACCCGCGCTGGCGGGTGCGCGACATCATTGGCGAGCCGCTGAAGAACTTTGGTATATGTAAGACCCGCGCCGAGGTGACCCGCGAGGTGGAAAAACTGCTGAGCCAAGTGGGGCTGAACCCTGCCGACGCCAAGAAGTTTCCGCATGAGTTTTCGGGCGGCCAGCGCCAGCGCCTCTCAATTGCCCGTGCGCTTACCACACGGCCCGAACTGCTGATCTGCGACGAGCCGACCTCGGCGCTGGATGTGAGTGTGCAGAGCCAGATCCTCAACTTGATGAAAGATCTGCAGGATGAGTTCAACATGAGCTACATCTTTATCAGCCACGATCTGGCGGTGGTCTGGTACATGGCCGATGTGCTGGCGGTAATGTATCTGGGCAAGATCGTCGAGGTCGGCCCGAAGGAACAGATTTTCGAGAACCCGCAGCACCCCTATACCCGGCTGCTGATGGAAACCGTGCCTAAACTCACCGTTGGCGGGACTGAGCGTGCCCCGGTGGCGGGCGAAGTGCCAAACCCGATTTCGCCCCCGCCCGGCTGCGCCTTTCACCCACGTTGTCCGTTGGCAAATGACATCTGCCGCAGCGTGTCACCTGAGTTGAACCTTCGGGCGGGCGGACAGAAATCTGCCTGCCACGCAGCGGACGAAGGGCGCCTGCCCGCATGGCTCAGACTGGCGGCGGAGTAACGCAATGGAGTTTGATTTCACTACCCTGCCCGAGCGCGACCGCTATCGCTTGCTGTCTAGCTTCGTCGCCCCGCGCCCCATCGCGCTGGTCACGACGCTTTGCCCCGATGGGGTGGCCAATGCCGCGCCCATGAGCTTTTTCAACGTCTTCTCACAAGAGCCGCCCATCGTGATCCTTGGCATCCAGACCCGGCCAGATGGCACGGTCAAAGACACGGTGAACAACATCAACGCCCGGCAGAGTTTCTGCATCAACATGGTCGACATGGCGCTGGCGCAAGCGATGATCACCTGCGGCATCAGTTATGAGCCGGACGTGGACGAGATCGCCACCGCCGGGCTGACCATGACGCCCGCCAGCCAGATCGAAGGGGGTTGGATCGCGGAAAGCCCCTGCGCCATGGAATGTGTGGTGGCCGAGACCATCCGCTACGAGCGGCGCGAGATCATTCTGGGTCGGGTCGTACAGATGCATATCCGCGACAATTGTCTTGATGACGCAGGCCGCTATGTGAGGCCCGAAAATTACCAACCTATCGCGCGGCTCCATGCCGACAATTACATCACCTCTGACAGACAGTTTGAACTGAAAGTCCCCACCCAGCATCCCACTGGCGTGAAACGGAAAGCCGTGCCATGAAAATTCACCTGATTAATCCAAACTCGACACCGGGCATGACCGATGCCATCGCTCGCACCGCCCGCGCCCATGCCGGGCCGGGGATCGAGATCATGGCTGCCACTGCACGTGGCACGCCGCCCAGCATCGAAGGCTACGCCGACGAGGCCCGCGCCGTGCCCGCCATGCTCGATGCCATTCTCGCCGCCGAGGCGCAGGGGGCGGTGGCCCATGTAATCGCATGTTTTGACGATCCGGGCCTTGATGCCGCGCGCGCCGTGGCAATGGGGCCGGTGATTGGACTGTGCGAGGCCGCGTTGATCGCAGCTGGCCGAATTACCAAGCGCTTTTCCGTGGTCACAACCCTACCCCGCGCCGTGCCGATCATCGAAGACCTTGGTGATCGCTACGGCTGCGGTCGCGGGCTTTGTGCGGTACACGCTGCCGATATCCCCGTGTTGGACCTTGAATTTGCGCCCGTGCAAACACTACCGCTGATCGCCCGCAAGATCCGCCAATCTGTCGAAGAAGACCGCGCCGAAGCGGTCGTGCTTGGCTGTGCTGGGATGAGCGCGCATCTGGAGCAACTGGGCCGCGACGCAGGCGTGCCGGTGATCGACGGCGTGGGCTTTGCCATCCGCATGGCCGCAGCGCTTGCCGCCACCGGATTGGTCACCGCCAAAACCGGTGCCTATGCCCTGCCCCGCGTCAAGCAACCCGCTGAACCGCAGCCGCGCGTCGCACCCCTTTCGTGATAAGACAGGACACCCCATGACCAAGCCCTTGCTGCTAAAAAATCTGCGTCTGATGGGCGCGGCCCAGACCGATGTCCTGATCGAGGGCGGGCGTTTCACCCGTATTGCCCCTCAGATCACCCCAAGCGGTAATATCACCATCGAAGACTGCGGCGGCGCGCTGGCCTTGCCGGGTCTTGTCGATGCCCATGCTCATCTGGACAAAACACTTTGGGGCATGCCGTGGCACCCTCACCAACAAGGCAAAAGCCTGCAACAGATGATCGACACCGAGCGCACGCTGCGCCATGAGCTTGACATGGACCCCGCCCGCCAATCGACGCGGCAGGTGGCGTTGGCGCTCTCGAAAGGCACCACCGCGATCCGCAGCCATGTAGATATCGATACAGATCACGGGCTGAGCTTGTTTGAAGGCGTTGCAGCGACACGTGAACGCTATGCCGAAGTGATGCAGATCGAAATCGTCGCTTTCCCGCAATCGGGTCTGATGATCCGCCCCGGCACGGTAGAGTTAATGGACCAAGCCTTGCGCAACGGGGCCGAGATTGTCGGCGGGTTGGACCCTTGCGGCATTGACCGTGACCCTAAGGGTCAGCTTGATGCGGTGTTTGGCTTGGCCGAAAAACACGGCAAACAGATCGACATTCATCTGCACGAGCCGGGTGAAATGGGCGCATTCAGCCTTGAGATGATCCTCGACCGGGCCGAGGCGCTGGCGATGCAGGGCAAGGTGACCGTGAGCCACGCCTTCTGCCTTGGCATGAACGATCAGGCGCGGGTGGCGGGATTGCTTGACCGGATCGCCGCGTTGGAAATCTCGCTGGCCACCACCGCGCCTGCTTCGCGCCCGGTGCCTTCGGTCGCGGCCTGCCGCGAACGGGGCATCGCGATCTGTGCGGGTAATGATGGCATCCGTGATACGTGGACGCCTTACGGCAACGCCTGCATGCTGGAACGCGCGATGCTTGTCGGCCTGCGCAACAATTTCCGCGCCGATGTTGAGGTCGCCTGGGCGCTCGACACCTGCACCACTGACGGCGCGCGGGTGATGGGGCTGGAGGGCTACGGCCTCACCAAAGGCAGCCGGGCCGATCTGGTGCTGGTGGATGTTGAGGCGGTGTCGGAAGCGATCACCCTGCGCCCGCCGCGCAGGTTGGTCATTTCCGGTGGGCAGATCGTGGCCCGTGATGGCGTGACGGAGGCGGCATGGCAAACGGCGTGAAGCGCACGGCTCTGACCGCCGCTTGGGTCGTCGGCCACGCAGACGGTCAGCACCGCCTCTACCGCAACGGTACAGTCGTCGTTGAAGGCGAGAAAGTACTCCACGTCGGCCATGACTTCGACGGCGAGGTGGCAGAAACCATAGATTTTGGAGAGACGCTGATCGGGCCGGGGTTCATCGACCTAGACGCGCTGGCTGACCTCGATACCACGGTGTTGGGCTATGACAACCATCCACCCGAACTCAAAGGTCGGGTTTGGCCAGAAAGCTACATGCAGGCTGGCCCGCGCGAGATGTACTCGCCCGAGGAACTGGCATTTCAAAAACGTTACGCCTTCACACGGCTTATTCGCAACGGCATCACCACCGCACTGCCCATCGCTTCGCTATTCTACCGTGCATGGGGAGAGACTGCGGAAGAATTCGACGCCGCAGCGGATGCAGCAGCAGACCTCGGGCTGCGGGTTTACCTCGGCCCCGCCTATCGCAGCGGCAATCTAGTGGTGAATGCGGAGCGGCAGATCGGTTTTCACTATGACGAAGCGCGGGGATTTCAGGGGCTTGCCGATGCCGAAGCCTTCATCACCCGCCATGAGAACACCCACAGCGGCCTGATCCGCACGATGCTGACGCCCGACCGGATCGAGACCTGTACGCCCGACCTACTGGCCCGAAGCGGTGCCGCCGCACGCGCCCATGACGTGCCGATCCGGTTGCATTGCTGCCAGTCCCGGCTGGAATACGATCTGGTGTTGCAACAGCACGGCAAAAGCCCGCTGGAATTGCTGCGGGACACCGCCTTCTTCGCCCCCGCAACGATCCTGCCACATGGGTTGTTCCTGTCGGGCATCAACGGGATCACCCATGGCGCGCCGGACCATGACATTCTGCGCCAATCGGGTGCGGCATTGGTGCATTGCCCGCTGGTAATGGCGCGGGGCGGTAAGGTGATGCGGTCCTTTCCACGCTTCCGCGACCTTGGGGTGACCATTGGCATGGGCACCGATACGCATCCGGCGGATATGATCCAGAATATGGCGCTAGGGGTGATGACCGCGCGCATTGCCGAAGGTAATCCGACCTGTGTGAGCGCTGCTGATTTCTACGATGCGGCGACCTTGGGCGGAGCGGAGGCGTTGAACAGGCCAGATCTGGGGCGGCTCGCCCCCGGTGCTGCGGCAGATTTGAATGTTATCCGGCTTGATAATCCTGCCATCGGGCAGCTCATTGATCCAATCCAGACCCTGTTGCTAAATGGCTCTGGAAGGGATGTGTCGGACGTGATGATTGCTGGCCAGTTTGTCATGCGAGATGGCATCATCCCCGGCGTTGACGAGGCGGATTTTCACCGCCGCACGCAGGCGCAGTTCGATGCGATGGTAGCCCAATACCCGGATCGGACGCTGTTCCATCCGCCGGTCGAGGAAATTTTCCCCACAAGCTATCCTCTAGGCTGACGCGCTGTCCCATGCTGTGCGGAAGGCCGCATACCTTTCGGCATAGGCCTCTTTGAGCGCAGGATTGGGCGCGATACTTTTGTTGATCTGGGGCGGTCGAATTACCTCTGCCTTCGCGGCATCGCCGCTGCCCAGTTTCGCAAGGCGCGCCGCCCCAAGGGCGGCGCCCTGTGCGCCGCTTTCCGGCACGTCGAGCGTCAAGCCAGTGATATCCGCGATCATTTGTAACCAAGTTTCAGACTGGCTGCCGCCGCCCGCAACGCAAACCCGTTCTGGCAAAGAGCCGCATTGCGCAAGCGCGCGACAGCAATCGGCAAAGGCGAAGCCGACCCCTTCCATCACGGCTTGGACCATATCGGGCAGCTCATGCGCGCGGCGCAGACCGTGGAAGGCACCGGTGGCATCCGGCGCGTTATGTGGGGTTCGTTCGCCAGAAAGATAGGGCAAAAAGGTGATCGGCGAGGGTTGGGTCACGTCTCGAACCATCCCCGCAAGCACCGCAGGCTTTTGCCCGGCGATCTGCCCCAGCCATGCCAGCGCATCCGTGGCCGACAGGATCACGCCCATCTGATGCCAAGTGTCGGGAACCGCGTGGCAGAAACTATGCACAGCGCTCTCGGTATTGCTCGCGAAACGGTCGGTTACGGAAAAGAGCACCCCCGATGTGCCGAGTGACAGAAACCCCTGCCCCGGTTCCACTAGCCCCAGCCCCACGGCGGTGGCCGCGTTGTCGCCCGCGCCACCCGCAACCGCGACGTTGCCGACGCCCCACTCTGTGGCAAGCTCAGCCCGAAGTCCTCCGGCCCGCGCGCTGCCTTCGACCAATCTGGGCATATGATCGCGGGTGAGGTCCGTGGCGGCGAGCAATGCATCAGACCAATCGCGCTTTGCCACATCAAGCCAAAGCGTGCCCGCCGCGTCAGACATCTCAGACACATGTTCGCCCGTCAACCAAAGGCCGACATAGTCTTTGGGCAGCAAGACTTTGCGAACCTGCGCGAAAACCTCAGGCTCATGTTTTTGCACCCACCGCAGCTTGGGCGCGGTGAAACCTGCCATGACGATATTGCCGCCTAGCCCGCGAAAATCGGCGCGTGCTTCCAGCTCCGCGCATTCGGCGTGGGCGCGGCCATCGTTCCACAAGATTGCCGGGCGCAGGGGTCGGTCGTTTGCGTCAAGCAAGGTTGCCCCGTGCATCTGGCCCGACACAGCAATGCCGCGCAGCGCTGCGAAGTGCACAGGGGCCGCCGTGCGGACCTGCGCAATCGCGGCCTCGCAGGCGGTGATCCATGATTGGGGGTCCTGCTCGCTCCACATCGGGTGCGGGCGCTGGACCTCCAACGGGGCATGACCCTCGGCCAAGGCCCTTTGGCCTTCGTCGATCAAAAGCGCTTTGACGCCCGAGGTGCCTAGGTCCAAGCCGAGATAGGTCATGCGGTACTCATTACTTCACAAGTGGGAAATTGCCACCGGCAGCCTGCCGGTGGCGCTGTTCATCAGAACGGGCTGTCGGGATAGTAGAAATCCATCGCGTTCTCTTGCGTCACCAACACCGAGCCGATCACGAATGTGCCCGACACCGGCGCGTTGGAGGTGAGGCCCACGGCGGTCAGTTCAATCGCGGTGGCGATCATCGACGGCGGATAGGTCACATTGGCCGGGATCATCGCGTCGCCATCGGCTGTGCGTTTGATCATCTCTTTCATACCAGCACCGCCGAGCACGAATTTCACGTCATCGCGCCCCGCGGCTTCGATCGCGGCCAGAACACCAATCGCCATGTCATCGTCCGAAGCCCACACCGCGTCGATGTTGGGATACTTCGACAGGAAATCCTGCATCACGGTAAAGCTGTCGTCGCGGTTCCAGTTGCCGTGCTCCATATCGAGCACGTTGATCCCGGCGCCTTCGATGGCAGTGTTGAACCCCTCGACGCGCTCGTTATCGATGGTGGTGGGGATGCCGCGCAGCACGACGATGTCGCCGCCGTCGGGCATCTGCTGGGCCATGAACTCACCCGAGACCTTGCCAAAGCCGCTGTTGTCACCCGCAACATAGAGGTCTTGGATCCCCTCGACCGAGAGACCACGGTCGACCACCGTCACCCATGCACCGCCTTCGGCCACAGCCTGCACCGGCGGGGTCAGCGGGTCGGATTCGAACGGCAGCACCACCAGCGCGTCGATGTTGCGCGTGGCGACCATATCTTCGATATCATTCACCTGCTTGCCGGGGTCCGACGCGGTGGCGAGGACGAAGTCGAGATCGGGATAGACCTCTTCCAGCCGCTCGACGGTTTCCTTGGCGTGGAAGTTCATGCCCCCCGCCCAGCCGTGGGTCGCCGCCGGGATCGAGACGCCGATGACTTTGGTCTCTTGGGCAAAGGCGCCCGTACCGACAGCCGTGGCCAGCGCGGTGGCAATGAATGTTTTGGTAAATGTCATTTTTGCTCCTCCCATGAAGCGTTCAACTACGGCTTAAAGCGCCGTCTTCCTTTCGCGCTGTAGGATCACAGCGAGAATGATGATAATCCCTTGGATCGCCCCGTTGAGATATGGCGATACGAAATCGGTGAGGTTCAGAATATTGCCGATGAGGCTTAGGATCAGCACGCCGATGACCGTGCCCCAGACCCGACCGAAACCGCCCTTGAGCACGGTGCCGCCGATGATCACAGCGGCAATCGCCTCCAGCTCCCACAGCACCCCGGTCGAGGCCGAAGCCGAGCCGAGGCGCGGCACATACATGATCGTGGCGATGCCCACCAAAATGCCCAGAGCGGCATAAGAGATCAGCCGCGTGCGGTTAACGTTCACATTGGAATAATGCGCGACATGTTCGTTGGAGCCCGTGGCGGCGCAGTGGCGGCCATAAACGGTGCGCGACATGATGATCTCACCAATGATGACCACCAGCGCAAAGACGATGATCGGCCAACTGATCCCGAGGATGCCGTCGAAATACACGGGCCGATAGAAACTGCGCAGCCCGAAATCGAGCGACAGGGTGCCGCCATCGGCCAGCCACGTCACCAGCGAACGGTAGATGCCCATGGAGCCAAGCGTGACGATGAAGGCCTCAATGCCAAGGGCGGTGATCAAAAAGCCGTTCAACAACCCCGCCAGCAGCCCCGCGACGATGGCCGTGAACATCCCCAACAAGATGATCGGCACGCCAATCCCAAGGCTGGGCAGCGCCGCGTTCATCACCAAGATCATCAGCCCCGCGATAAAGGCCGCCATCGACCCGACAGAGAGGTCAAGCCCCCCGGCGGTGATGACAAAGGTCATGCCCACCGCAATGATCCCGATGAAGGCCGAGCGCGCAAGCACGTTGGTGATATTCGCCGCACTCAGGAAGTTGGAGTTCATCAGCGCGCCGATGACCAAAAGGACGATCAGCGCGATGATTGGCCCGAGGACGGACATCGACGGCATCCGGAAGCTTTTGGTGTGAGGTGTGGTTACATCTGTCATCTTCGGTTTCCTTAGGCCGTCATCGGCATTTGTTCGGCGCGCAGCCCCATCGAGAGGCGCACAATCGCGTCTTCCGTGATTTCATCCGCGTTCAGCGTGCCGCTGACCTCGCCCAACCGCATGACCATCACACGGTCGGCAAGGCCGATGAGTTCGGGCATTTCAGAGGTGATCACGATGATCGCATGACCCTGATCGGCCAAATTGCGCAGGAAGGCATAGATTTGCTGTTTGGTGCCGATGTCGATGCCGCGTGTGGGTTCATCGACGATCAGGATGCGCGGCTCAGAGAGCATGATTTTCGCCAGCAGCAGTTTCTGTTGGTTGCCGCCAGACATATTGCCGACGCGCACATCACGGCTGCCCGCGCGAATGTCGAATTCGCTGATCGCATGGGTTAGCGCCGCTTCCTCGGCACCTCGGTCGATCAGGAAACCGCCGAATTTATGGAGGTTCTGCAGCGTCAGGTTCTCGCGCATGCCGCGTTCCAACAGCAGCCCGCGCAGTTTGCGGTCTTCGGTGAGGTAGCACAGCCCGGCCTGCTGCGCGTCGCTGGGTTGTTTGAAATGTACTGGCTTGTCAAAGAGCGTCACGCGATCAAAGCGCGCCGGGCGCAGACCCGCGAGGCCTTCCATCAGTTCCGTCCGGCCCGAGCCGATCAGCCCGCCGACGCCCAAAATTTCCCCACGGCGGAGCGAAAAGGACACGTTGTTGGCACAGCCCGGCACGCTCAGGTTTTCGACCGACAGCACCTCTGGCGCGTCTGCGGCGACACCGGGCTTCGCCGGATAAAGGTCGGACACATCACGGCCCACCATGGCGGTGGCCATTTCGTCTTCGGTGATGTCTGAGGTTGGTCCCGAATGCACCACCGCCCCGTCGCGCATGATGGTCACATGGTCCGAGATCTCGGCCACTTCATCGAGTTTATGCGACGTAAACAGTACCGCCGTGCCCGCCGCGCGCAGCGCCGCGACCTGTTTGAACAGCACATCGGTCTCGCGCTTGGTCAGCACCGCCGTCGGCTCATCCATGATCAGCACCCGCGCATCGCGCGATAGGGCTTTGGCGATCTCAACCATCTGTTTGTCAGAGTTCGACAGGCCCGACACCAGCGCGTCGGGGGAAACGTTGCAGGCCACCCGATCAAGATAGTCGCGCGTGCGCCGCCGCATCTCGGCCTTGTCGAGTAGCGGCCCACGTTTCAATTCGCGCCCCAGAAAGATGTTCTGCTCGACCGTCAACTGTTCGGCCAGATTGAACTCTTGATGGATCATCACGATCCCGGCCATCTCGCCTTCGTGCAGGCTGTTGAACCGCACCGGCGCGCCGTCGAGTTGTACATCGCCCCTGCTGGGCAATTGATAGCCCGCCATGATTTTCATCGTGGTGGATTTGCCCGCCCCGTTCTCACCAATGAGCGCATGAACTGTTCCCGGCTCCAGCGCGAGGGTCACGCCGTGCAGCACCTCGATCGAGCCGAAGCTTTTGCTCACGTCGCGCAGGGCAAGAACGGGGCTGTTGCTCATAGTTTTGTCCACGCCGCATCATTCGCCGAAGAGGTCACGCAGGCGTTGATGAAGCGCATTCCGTACATCCCCGCCGCGATGCCGGGGAGCACGCCCATAGCGCTTTCGCGGGACGCCCCGCCCTGTACCGCGCGGATCGCATCGGCGGCCTCATTATAGATTGTCGCGAACCCTTCAAGGTAGCCTTCGGGGTGGCCACCGGGAATGCGACTCACGGATTGCGATGCCTCCGACGCCCCTGCCCCGTTGCGGGTGATCAGACGCTTCGGCTCTCCCAAGGGCGTGAACCACAGGTAGTTGGGATCCTCCTGCGACCATTCCATGCCGCCCTTGTCGCCATAGATCCGCAATTTCAGCGCGTTCTCGTTGCCCGGGGCCACTTGGCTTGACCACAGCATACCCCGCGCGCCACCAGCAAAACGCAGCATCATATGCGCATTGTCGTCCAGCTTGCGCCCCTTCCCCCAGCTTTGCAGATCGGCGGCAAGGCTTTCGACCTGCAAGCCACTGACGAAACAGGCGAGGTTATGGGCATGGGTGCCGATGTCCCCCACCGAGCCGCCGGCGCCCGACCGCGCGGGATCGGTGCGCCATTCGGCTTGTTTGACGCCTTCGTTTTCCATCGGCGCGGTTAGCCAATCCTGCGGGTACTCTGCCTGAACGATGCGGATATCGCCCAGATCACCTGCTTCGACCATCGCCCGCGCTTGGCGGATCATGGGATAGCCGGTGTAGTTATGGGTGAGAATGAAAAGCGCGTCGGCCTCGGCCACCGTGGTTTCCAGTGCCTCTGCATCCTCCAGCGTGGAGGTCAGGGGCTTGTCGCAGATCACATGGATGCCCTTGGCCAAAAACGCCTTTGCAGCAGCGGCATGAACGTGGTTGGGGGTGACGATCGAAACCGCCTCAATCCCGTCCTCGCGGGCGGCTTCGGCCTCGGCCATTTCCTCAAAACTGCCGTAGGACCGTGGAATGCCCAAAGCCTCTGCACTGGCGGCGGATTTTTCGGGGGTCGAAGACAGCGCGCCCGCGACCAGATCGAACCGGTCGTCGATGCGCGAGGCGATGCGGTGCACTCCGCCGATAAAGGCGTCATTGCCGCCGCCCACCATGCCAAGTCGAATACGTGCCATCAGTCGATCCCCAGCATCTTGCGGTTTGCCGCCTCATCGGTGCCGCCATCGGCGAAGTCGTCAAAGGCTTTGTCGGTTACGCGGATGATGTGATCGGAGACGAACTGCGCCCCCTCGCGCGCGCCGTCTTCGGGGTGTTTCAGGCAGCATTCCCATTCCACCACGGCCCAACCATCGAAATCATTCGCCGCCATTTTGGAAAAGACAGCGCCGAAATCAACTTGACCATCGCCAAGCGACCGGAACCGCCCGGCACGGTCAGTCCAGCTTTGGTAGCCTGAATAGACCCCCTGACGACCCGTCGGATTGAACTCCGCATCCTTGACGTGGAACATCTTGATCCGGTCTTTATAGATGTCGATGTTATCAATATAATCAAGGCATTGCAGCACATAGTGGCTGGGATCATAGAGCATGTTGGCCCGCGCGTGATTGCCCGTGCGCTCCAGAAACATCTCATAGGTGATGCCGTCATGCAGGTCTTCGCCGGGGTGGATCTCATAGCAGATATCGACACCGCAGTCCTCGGCGTGGTTGAGGATCGGCAGCCAACGCGCAGCCAACTCATCAAAAGCCGTTTCGATCAACCCCGCAGGGCGCTGTGGCCATGGGTAGACATAGGGCCAAGCCAGCGCGCCCGAGAAGGTCGCATGTGCGCCGATGCCCATGTTCTTTGAGGCCGAAAGCGCCATCTTCACCTGCTCGACCGCCCATTCCTGTCGCGCCTTCGGATTGCCGCGTACTTCTTCGACAGCGAAACCGTCAAAGGCGGTATCATAGGCCGGGTGCACCGCGACCAATTGGCCCTGAAGGTGGGTCGAAAGTTCGGTGACCTCTACGCCGTTCTCGACTGCCTTGCCCTTGAACTCGTCGCAGTAATCCTTGCTCGACGCCGCTTTGGCCAAGTCGATCAGCCGCGCGTCCCAACTGGGCACCTGCACGCCTTTGTACCCACAATCGGCAGCCCATTTGGTGATGCTGTCCCAAGAGTTGAACGGCGCTTCGTCGCCTGCAAACTGCGCCAGAAACAGCGCTGGTCCCTTGATCGTCTTCATTATGTTCCTCCCTTTCCCCGGCTCAAACGAACCGGTTCACGATATTCTCCAGAATTTCCTGCCGGCCCGAGCGGGGTTGCGGGTTGATGCCGTCCTTGGCGACCTGCGCCGCGATGCTGGCCAGATCCCCCTCCAACATCGCCTTCGCCTCGGGCGTCTCCCACCCCGCGTAGCGCTCATCACGCATGGCTTCGAGCGTCCCATCCTCCAGCATCGCGGCGGCGGCTTTGAAGCCCCGCGCGCAGACATCCATCGCGCCTGCATGGGCCGCGATCAGATCGACCGGATCAAGCGATTGCCGCCGCAGCTTGGCGTCAAAATTGGTGCCGCCAGTGGTGAACCCGCCCGCTTTAAGCACTTCGTAATAGGCCAGCGCGACCTCGGGGACGTTGTTGGGGAACTGGTCCGTGTCCCAGCCCGATTGGTAGTCGTTGCGGTTCATGTCGATGGACCCGAAAATCCCGAGCGAGGATGCCAGCGCCAATTCATGTTCGAACGAATGGCCCGCAAGGATCGCGTGGCCTTGTTCGATGTTCATCTGAACCTCACCCTCCAGCCCGAACTCCTTAAGGAAACCGTAAACGGTGGCGACGTCGAAATCATATTGATGCTTAGTCGGCTCCTGCGGCTTCGGCTCGACCAGAATAGCGCCCTTGAAGCCGATCTCGTGTTTATACTCTACCGCCATCTGCAAAAAACGTCCCGCCTGCTGGCGTTCGCGTTTCAGGTCGGTGTTCAGCAGGGTTTCATAGCCCTCGCGCCCGCCCCAAAGCACATAGTTTTGCCCGTCCAGCTTGTGGGTCGCATCCATACAGGCTTTGACTGTTGCCGCCGACCAGGCAAAAACCTCCGGGTCAGGGTTGGTGGCTGCACCTGACATAAAGCGCCGATTGCCAAAAAGGTTCGCCGTGCCCCAAAGCAGTTTGGTTTTTGAGCTTTCCATCTTGGTGCCGAGGTAATCGATAATCTCTTCGAAATTGCGCAGGCTCTCGGCGAAGGTATCGCCCTCGGGGCGGATATCGGCGTCGTGCCAGCAAAAGTAGGGCGCGTTCAACAGATCGAACATCTCAAACGCCACATCAGCTTTTAGGCGCGCCAATTCCATCGTCTCGCCAAACCACGGGCGGTCGAAGGTTTGCCCGCCAAAGGGATCGCCGCCGGGCCAAGCGAAGGAATGCCAATAGGCCACGGCAAAGCGCAGGTGGTCTTCCATCCGCTTGCCCATAAACACTTCGTCGGGGTTGTAGTGGCGAAAGCCCAGATCAGAGCCGTCTGGATCATAGGAAAGTGGCTTAATATCTTTAAAAAAATCACTCATGTGTCTTGGGCCTTCATCTTATCGGTCAATGTGTCGGCGGGCAGATTGTCCCGCACATAAATCGTCGGCACGAGGTCCGGCATCGGTGGCAAATCTTTCGCGTCAATCAGGGCGCGCAGGACGGTAAAGGCGCGGTTGATTTCCACGTCTGGGCGTTGGTCGATGACCAGATCAATCTGTCGTGCCATCAGCGCTTGGCGGGAATGGGCGACAAGTTCATGCACCACGCAAAAGGGGCGTGTTCCCTGCCCGCCGCGAAGGGCGGCGATCAGGCCGCTGTTGCCTGCGCCAACATTGTAAAGCGCCGTCAGCCCTTGCTGGATCAGCGCCTCTTGCGTCTGCGCCTGAAGCACCTGCGCATCGTCCTTGGTCATGATCGGATCGAGCAGCGTAATCTGCGGAAAATCAGCGTTGAGCACTTCGCGAAATCCGGCGAGGCGCTCTGCGTGGTCACGCGCGTTGAGCGAACCTGCAAAAGTTTGCACCTTCCCACCCTGCCCGCCGTGGGCAAGACCCACCATCCGCCCAGCGGTGCGCCCGGCGGCGATGTTGTCGATGCCGATATAGGCCGCGCGGGCGGCGTGGGGCAGGTCGGAGACAAGGCCCACCACGGCCACCCCTTTGGCGCGCAATTCGGCCAAAGGTACCTCAAGCGCGGCGCTTTGCAGCCCGACGATGGCGACACCGTCGAATTCACGCATAAGCAGGTCTGTGATGCTGTCTTGCAACCCGTCTACTGCGAAGGCGGCGACTTCTATCACCTCGGCGCTGACCCGTTCGGAGGCCTGATGATTTGCGGTGTGCTCGATGTGCTGGCGGATACGGTTGAAGAAAGCGTTGGAACCGCGTGGGATCAGAAATGCGAGCCGGTAGATGCGACCCCGCGACAGGTTGGCCGCCGCGACATTGCGCACATATCCAAGCGCCGAAACAGCTTCGCGCACCTTGGAAATGGACTTCTCAGCCACATTTCCGCGGTTGTTGATCACCCGGTCTGCGGTGGCATAGCTCACCCCAGCAGCACGTGCGACATCGCTCAGCGTCGGACTTGTCATGATCCCTCCCCCATCGCGCCAACCCTCCCAAGCGGCGCGTCTTGACCCTATCTATAAGGATATTTTGATATACGTCAATCATTTTTGATAGACGTATATCATTTTCTTGGGATGACACGGCACCGACCGGCTCTAAGGCTTTATTATAAAGGGATTTAAAGCGGCAGCAGGGCGTCAGCGCCCTCCTGTCATTTCGTTTTCCAGCATCGGGCCGGGATGGATGCAAGCCACCTGATGCACATCGCTGCCCGGCTCTGGCACCACCTCGGCGCAATCTGCCTGCGCACGGGGGCAGCGGCCACGGAAGACACAGCCCGAAGGCGGGTTCATCGGTGACGGCATATCGCCAGTCATCGGCACAATCTTTTTGGCGCGTTCAGCCACCGGATCGGGGATCGGCACGGCGGACAGCAAGGCCTGTGTATAGGGGTGCTGCGGATTGTCGTAGAGCTGCGCCTTGGGGGCCTTTTCCATGATGCGGCCGAGATAGAGCACCATAACCTCGTCCGAAATGTTTTTCACCACACTTAGGTCATGGGCGATAAAGATCATCGCCAGCCCCAAATCGCGCTGCAACTCTTTGAGCAGTTCAATCACCTGCGCTTGGATCGATACATCAAGGGCCGAGACCGGTTCGTCGCAGATAAGCAACTTCGGCTCCACGATCAGGGCACGGGCGATGCCAATGCGTTGGCACTGGCCGCCCGAGAACTCATGCGGATAGCGGTTGATCATCTGCGGCAGCAGACCCACGCGCTCCATCATCTGCGCCACGCGGGCGCGGCGTTCCTTGGCAGAGATCTCGGGCCGGTGCGTGCGCAGCGGCTCGGCGATGATCTGGCCCAGCGTCATGCGGGGGTTGAGCGAGGCCAGAGGGTCTTGAAACACCATCTGGATCTCAGAACGGTAGGGCTTCATCCGGCGGGGTGAAAGTGACAGCAGGTCCGTCTCTCCGCGCCAGTTCACCTGCCCCGTCGCCGGGACCATCTGGATCAAACCCCGCGCAAGGGTGGATTTACCACAGCCGGATTCGCCGACCACGCCAAGCGTTTTGCCCGGCTCCAGATCAAAGCTCACCCCGTTCACAGCATGTAGGAAACGCGGCTTCGTCCAAGGCATATCGCCAGCGCGGGTGATGGGGAAACGAACGTGCAGATCGCGAACAGACAGAAGCGGGCTCATGCGGTGACCTCCGCAATCGGGCGGTGGCAGGCACGGGCGCGGCCTTGGGCAAAAGGCGCAAGTGGCGGCATCACGCGGCAATCTTCGCCGGCGTAGGTGCAGCGCGGGCGGAAGGGGCAGCCTTCGGGCGGGGCGGCCATGTTGGGCGGGTTGCCGGGGATCGCCTTCATGGTGGCGTCTTGGTCATCGACCCGCGGCACGGCGGCCAAAAGGCCACGGGTATAGGGGTGCGTCGGCTCGGCAAAGAGCGGCTCGGTCGGGCCCTGCTCCATCACTCGACCACCGTACATCACCAACACCCGCTCGCAGAAGCCCGCGACGACGCCAAGGTCATGGGTGATGAGGATCGTGGCCATGCCGAAATCCTTTTGCAGATCGCCCAATAGGTCCATAATCTGCGCCTGCACCGTTACATCAAGCGCGGTGGTTGGCTCATCCGCGATCAGCAGGTCGGGCTTGCACAGCAGCGACATTGCGATCATCACCCGCTGGCGCATCCCGCCCGAAAATTCATGCGGGAAGAGACGAATGCGCTCTTTGGCTGCGGGGATTTTCACCGCGTCCAGCATCCGCACCGATTCCGCCAGTGCCGCGCGTTTCGACATGCCGTGGTGCAGGGTCAGCACCTCGGTCATCTGATCGGCGATGCGCATATAGGGATTGAGCGATGTCATCGGGTCTTGGAAGATCATCGCGATCCGCTCGGCCCGGAGTTTGTTCAGCACCTTGGGTTTGGCGCCCAAAATCTCTTGCCTGTCAAACCGGACCGAGCCAGCGGTGCGCCCGTTCGGCGCGAGCAGGCCCATAATCGAGAAGGCGGTCTGGCTCTTGCCCGAGCCGCTTTCGCCGACGATGCCCAAGGTTTCGCCCCGGCTGATCGACAGCGACAGGTCGTTGACCGCATGCACGGGGCCATCTTCGCCGTCGAAGGTGACAGAGAGCTTGTCGATTTCCAGCAGAGACATCAGCGATCCTTGGGGTCGAGGGCGTCACGCAATCCGTCGCCGATAAAGAACAGGCCAAAGAGCGTGAGACAGAAGAACAGCAGTGGGAAACCCAACTGCCAGGTAGTGCCATAGGCGATGGTCCCCGCCCCTTCGGAGATCAGCGCCCCGAGGGAGGTCAGCGGTTCCTGAATGCCAAGGCCAAGGAACGAAATGAAGCTTTCCGTCAGGATCATCAGCGGGACCAGCAGTGTAGCGTAAACGGCGATCACGCCCAGCAGGTTGGGCACGATATGGCGCAGGATGATGACCGGGGCCGAAACGCCCGTGGCGCGGGCGGCTTCGACGAATTCGCGGCCCTTGATGGTCAGGGTTTGGCCGCGCACGATGCGGGCCATCTCCATCCATGAAATCAGACCAACACCGGCAAAGAGGATGGTGATCGAGCGGCCATACATCACCAAGAGCAGGATCAGCACGAACATATAGGGCACGGCCATGAAGATATCGACGAGCCGCATCATGATGCTGTCGGTACGCCCGCCGAAGTAACCCGCCACCGCGCCGTAGAGCGTGCCGACGACGCAGGCGATCAGCGCCCCGACAAGGCCCACAGCGAGGCTGATCTGCGTGCCTTGCACGGTCCGTGCGAACAGATCGCGCCCCAGATCATCGGTGCCAAAGTAATGGCCGCTTTCAATCGACGGCCCACCCAGTTCGACGATCTGGCCCATGACGTTGTAGTCCAATTCCTCGTTAGACCATTGCGCGAGGCTGTTGCCGAAAAGCGCAAAGGCCACGACGAAGCCGAGGATCACCAGACCCATCAGCGCCGCCTTGTTGCGGAAGAACCGCCGCCGTGCGTCGGCCCAAGGGGAACGCCCCTTGCCCGCAAGCTCGCTGGCTTCGACCCGTTGTTCGGATGTCATCACCATGTCAGTACCGGATCTTGGGGTCGATCCACCCGTAAAGGATATCGACCACGAGGTTGAAGAAGATGGTCAGCGCCCCAACGAGGATCGTCACGCCCATCATCACCGCGTAATCGCGGTTGAGCGCTGAATCGACGAAAGCCTTGCCGATGCCGCCGGTGGAGAAGTAAATATCGACCACCACAGAGCCGGTGATCATCGCCACGAAGGCCGGTCCCAGATATGAAATCACCGGCAGCATCGCGGGTTTCAGCGCATGGCGCAGGATCACCCGGCGTTCGGGCAGCCCCTTGGCCCGCGCGGTGCGGATGTGGTTCGAGGTCAGCACCTCAAGCATCGACGAGCGGGTGATCCGAGCAATCGAGGCCATGAAAGAAGTCGACAGCGCAATCACCGGCATGATCCAGTATTCCGGCCCCTGCCAGCCACCACCGGGCAACCAACCAAGCCAGAGCGTAAAGACCAGCACCAAGATCGGCGCCATGACGAAATTCGGCAAGACCTGCGCCCCGATGGAAACCCCAACCGCGACATAATCGAGCAGTGAGTTGTGCCGCACCGCTGCGGCCACGCCAAGGCCAACGCCGACGATCACCGCCACGGCAAAGGACAACAGCCCATAGGTCAGCGTGATCGGGAAACCTTGGGCGATGATCTCATTCACCGAACGGTCTTTGTAGACAAAGCTCGGCCCGAAATCGAAGTCAGAAACAATGCCCCAGACATAGCTGCCGATCTGTTTCCACAACGGATCATCCAACCCGTATTTCGCGTTGAGGTTGGCCAGCACCTGCGGCGGTAATTCCCGCTCGGATGTGAACGGCCCGCCGGGGGCGGAATGCATCAGCAGGAAGGAAATCACGATCAACACCAAAAGTGTCGGGATCGCAATCGCAAGGCGCTTGAGAATGTAGCTGAGCAAGAGGCGTGCGCTCCGGATACGGGGGTTGTGGGGGTATAGAATAGAATCGGGCAGCCCGTGCCTTAACCGCCGGGCTGCCCGAATGTCGAGAGGTTACTCTGCGGTACGATAGAGGTCTTTGCCGTACCACGTGTTGTTCACGTTGTTCTCGGGCAGACCTTCGATGTCTTCCGCGATCATGTCGACGTTAGCATAGTGGTAGATCGGAATGATCGGCATTTCCTCAGCCAAGATGCGCTCCGCGTCTTTGTAAAGCGGCTGCGGGTCTTCGGCGGTTTTGCTGTCCTTCATGAGCTTGTCATAGGCGTCATTATAGAACTCGCCGTTGTTGTGGCCCGAATAAGAGGTCAGCAGATCGAGGTAGGTCGACGCTTCGTTGTAGTCCCCGCACCACGCATAGCGCGCCATATCGTAGTCCTGGTTCTGCATCCGGTCGGTGTGGACCTTCCACTCGTAGTTATCCAGCGTGAGGTTCACGCCGATCTGCTTGAGCATCTGCGAGGCCGCGATGGCGATCTTTTTGTGATCTTCCGACGTGTTATATTGCAGCGTCAGATCAAGTGGATTGTCGGGGCCATAGCCTGCTTCGGCCAGCAATTCCTTGGCTTTCTCCACGCGCTGCGCTTGATCCATATTGTCGGCCCAATCCAACTCGGGACGTTCGAAATCCGCAATCGCCCAATGGGTCCAGTTGTAAGACGGCTTTTGCCCGCCTTGCAAAATACGCTCCACGATAATGTCGCGGTCGATGGCATAAGCCAATGCTTTGCGCACATTGACGTTTTTCAACGCCTCCGGCCCCTTCTCGCCCACGTTCAGCATATAGATGTAAGAGCAGTTATAGGGGGTTGAGACCGCCTGTTCGGGGTACTCTTTCTTCAGGCGCGGGTACTGCCCGGCGGGGATATCCACGCGGTCCAGCTCACCTGCCAGATAGCGGGTCAGCGCTTGGTTCACGTCATTGATGGTCAGCGCGGTGATCGTTTCCATCACCACGTTGTCGGCATCCCAATAGGTGTCGCTCTTCTCCATCACGACACGTTCGCCCAACTGATGCTCGACCAGTTTATAGGCGCCGTTGCCGACCAATGTGCCCGCATCGGTCCAGTCATCGCCATGTTCTTCGACCGCACTTTGCAGCACGGGGAAGATTGAGCCATGCACCAACATTTGCGGGAAATAGGGCAGCGGCGTGGTGATCTTGACCTCAAGAGTGTGATCGTCGACCGCGCGGATGCCCAGATCTTCGGCGGATGTGTCGCCTGCGATGATTTCAGGCGCGTTTTCGACCTGCATCAGCTCCATGTACCAGGCGTATTCCGACGCGGTCGCTGGGTCAGCCAAGCGGCGCCAAGAATAGACGAAATCGTTTGCGGTGACCGGCTCACCGTTCGACCACTTGGCATCCTTGCGCAGGTTGAAGGTATAGGTTTTACCGTCTTCGGAAACCTCATGATCCAGCGCCACACCCGGCACCAGTTCGCCGTTGCCGTCTTCGTTATACAGCCCCTCAAAAAGGTTGCGCAGCACGTCAGAACCTTCGACATCGGTGTTGATCTGCGGGTCCATCGACTTGATCGCGTCGAGCAGCCAGAAGGTGTAGTTTTGATCTTCGGCAAGGTTCACGCCCTCAGGCACATCGGCGGCCTGCGCCTGAAAGGCAAGGCCGAGCGCCAGTGCAGAGGATGCAAGTGTGGTGCGAAATTTCATGGTGACTCTCCGTTGTTTGGAAGTTCGTGTTCTGATTGAAAAGTAATCAATCGAAAACAGAGAGTACATGCAAGACGTTGCCTCGCGTAAGCCAAAGACGGCGGCATAGCGCCGAGCAAGAAACTCAGCACCAGCCTTATCGTCAATAATTTTTACCTGTCAGACCCAGACTTGATCCGGGTCAGGCAACGGAATCGCATCCAGCAATTTGCGTGTGTATTCCGCCTGTGGCGCGGCAAAGAGATCTGCGGTTTGCGCCTGCTCCACAATCTCCCCCTGATAGAGCACGATGATCTGATCACAAAGCCGCCGGATCACCGACATATCATGGCTGATAAAGGCCAAGGTCAGCCCCAGTTCGCGCACCAGTTCCTGCAAGAGGTTCAGCACCTGCGCCTGCGAGGATACATCAAGCCCTGAGACGATCTCATCCGCGAGAATGAACTCGGGCCTGAGCGCAATGGCGCGCGCGATGCCGACACGTTGCCGCTGCCCGCCTGAGAGTTCATGGGGATAGCGATTGGCGAAACTGCGCGGCAGCCCCACCATGTCCAGCGCCTCTGTCACCTTGGCGGGGATGCCGTCATGCCCCTGCACCCGCAGCGGACCGGCGATGATGCCCCCCACCTGCCGACGCGGGTTGAGCGAGGACATCGGGTCTTGAAAAATCATCTGCATCTGCGCACGCATCGGGCGCATGGCGTCCTCCTCCAAATGGGTAATGTCGCGCCCGTTGAAGATGATGCTGCCGCCCGTCGGCTCCAACAGCCGCAGCATGGCGCGGCCCAATGTGGATTTGCCCGAACCCGATCCGCCGACGATGCCAAGTACGGCACCTTTCGGCACATCGAAACTGAGCCCGCGCAGGATTTCGATCCGTGGGGCCGCGCCGAACAACGGTTTGCGGGTCATGTCGGGAAAAGACAGCCGCAAGTCTCTCACTTGGTACATCAAAGGCCCGCCCTCCGGTCGTGGTCCGTCACTTCGCGCTCAACCTGATCAATCACCGATTGCTGCACCGGGGTCAGCGACCCTTCGGGGTCTTTGTAACTTGGTGTCGCCGCCAAGAGTGCCGCGGAATAGGGATGTATCGGATGCATGAAAAACCGCCGCATCTGCGCCTCTTCCACGACCTTGCCTGCATAAAGCACGCTGAGCGTGTCGCAGACCTTGGACACGACGCCAAGGTCGTGGGTCACGAACAAAAGCGCCGTCCCATGGCGCGTCTGCATGTCGGCTATCAATCGGAGGATCTGCTTTTGCACCGTCACATCCAAGGCCGTGGTCGGCTCATCTGCGATAATGAGCTTCGGCTCGGCAGCAAAGGCGGCGGCAATCAGGATGCGCTGGCGCATGCCGCCCGATAGCTCATGCGGGTAGCTGCGCATCACGCGCGCCGGGTCGGGGATCTGGACCTCTGCCAACAGCTCCAGCGCACGCGCCTCAGCATCCACGCGGGACCAACCGAGGATATCCACCAACCGCCGGGTGATCTGCGGCCCAATGCGCCGCGCGGGGTTGAGTGCGGTCAGCGGATCTTGTGGGATCAGCGCCGCCGATGCGCCGATACGGCGGCGACGTTCAGCCGGGCGCAGGGTTTGCAGATCGACCCCATCAAGCCAAATCTCGCCCCGCGTCACCGCAAGCGCACGCGGCAAAGTGCCCAGCACGGCCTTGCCGATCATCGACTTGCCCGCGCCGCTTTCGCCCACCAGCCCATGCACCTGCCCCGCCGAGACGCTGAGCGAGACATTGCGCAGGATCGGCGCGCCGCCTTTCAGCGTGACGCAGAGGTTGCGGATTTCCAGAAAGGCATTCATCGCAGCACCGGATCAAAGCGGTCTTTCAACCCTTCGCCTAGTTGAGAGAAGCTGAGCACCGTCAGAAACAACGTGACCAACGGAAAGACCAACACCCACCACGCCTGATGGACCGAGGTGCGCCCTTCGGAGATCATGCCCCCCCACGTGGGGCTATCGGTCGAGATCGACAGGTTCACGAAGCTCAGGATTGCTTCGACGATTACGGCAATGCCCATCTCTAGCGTCAGAAGCGCAATGATCGTGGGCAGCACGTTCGGCAAGATCTCGGTTAGCATCGTTCCCATCCGTTTGCGCCCCGCGACTTGGGCAGAGGCGACATAATCCATCGCGCCTTGGGTCATCGCTTCGGCCCGGATCACGCGGGCGAAACGGGTCCAGTCGATCACCACGATGGCGATAATGATTGAGGTGAGGCCGGTGCCCAGTACCGCGATCAGCAGAATGGCGAAAAGTACCGGCGGGAAGGCCATCCAGATGTCGACAAAGCGGCTGATGATCCGATCCGGCCAGCCGCGATAGTAGCCCGCGATCAACCCCAACCCCGTGCCGATCACGCAGGTCAGCGTGCCCGCCACCAGCGCCACAATCAGCGCCAGACGCGCGCCATGAATGATACGGCTCAGCACATCGCGGCCCAGTGAGTCCGACCCCAGCCAATAGCCCGGCTCGGCCCCTGCCTCCCAAAATGGCGGCAGGCGTGAAGTGAAGAGATCCTGCGCCAGCGGATCCTGCGGGGCGATCCACGGTGCCAGCAAAGCTGCCAACACCAGCAGGATCAGCCAACCGCCCGATAGCCAAAGCCGCAGCCCGATGGGGCGTTTTACATCACCTCTCGCATCACGCATGGCGCAACCTCGGGTTCAGCACGACATAGAGCATGTCGACCGCTAGGTTCACGAGGGTGAAAATCAGCGCAAAAAGGATCACGATGCCTTGGATCAGCGGCAGGTCGCGGTTGATCACAGCGTCGATTGCCATATTGCCCAGGCCTTCGTAGCTGAACAGCCGCTCGATGATGACAGTGCCGCCGATCAGAAAGGTAAACTGCACCCCCACCAAGGTCAGCGTCGGCAGAATTGCATTGGGCAGCGCATCGCGGGTGATGACATGGTGTTCGCCATAGCCATGGGTGCGCGACAGGGTAACGTAATCAAGATGCATGGTTTCTTTCAGGCTTTGCTTGAGCAGCTGCGCGATGATCGCCGACAATGGGATTGCCAGCGCCAGCGCGGGCATGAACATGTGGCCGATCAGGTCGCCCAGCACGTCAAAACGCAACCGCAGCAGGGCTTCGAAAAGGTAGAAATTGGTGGTGAAATCAATGTTGAGTGCCGGGGAAATGCGGCCAGAAATATGAAACACCGGCCAGAGCACGCCAAAGAGCAGGATCAACACCAGCCCCCAAAGGAAATCCGGGATCGACAGCGCCATGCCGGACGATACGTCAATGGCCCCCTCTTTGCGGGTATTGCGCCAGCGCGTGCCAGTCAGCGCCATCGTCCCTCCGATCACCACCGCAATCAGCAAAGCGACAATGCTTAGCTCCAGCGTTGCGGGCAGACGGTTTAACACTAACGAACTCACCGGTTGTCGCAGCGAGATCGATGTGCCGAAATCACCCTGAACCACCCCGCCCAGCCAGATCATGAACTGCTCAAAGATCGACTTATCAAACCCATATTGCGCCTGAAGCCGGGCGATATCGGCCTCTGTCGCGCCGGGGGGGAGCATCATGGCAATGGGGTTGCCCGGCACGACACGGATCACCACAAAGATGATCACGGCCACACCAAAGAGCGTGATGGCGGTGCTGAGCAGCCGCATCAATATATTACGCAATAGGGTCATTTTGCCTCTGAAGGTTGGGGGGACGGGGCGACAAACGCCGCCCTGTCAAATCCAGCTTGCGTTAGGCGCGGGTCATCAGATGCGGCAGCAGCGCGCCTGAGCGGTGCGGCACCACATTCACGCCCGCGACATGCAGGATCGGCTGGACATATTGCAGCAGCGGGATCACCTCCGCGTTCTCCGCGATATGACGGTCAACGGCTTTCCAACCTTCGATGCGCTTGGCCTCGTCCTTCTCGCCCCAAAGCGGCAGGATCATGTTAAAGGTCTCTTCCCCATCCCAAACCGAATGCGGTGAAGGCCCGAACATGGCAAATCCGGTCGAGGTTGTCGGATCACCCACCGAGTTGCCCCAGTTATAAAAGGCTGCCGGTGCCAGCGTATCCGCCGCGCGCAGTTCATAGTGTTTGGCGATCTCATAGACCTCGATCTCGGCCTCGATCCCGACCTTGCGCCAGAGCCCGACAATGGCCTGCACCATCTCGTAATCCTTAGGCTTGAAGCCCTTAGTGGTCTGGATTTTGAACTTCACCGGATTATCGACGCTATAGCCCGACTCTGCCAGTAGTTCCTTGGCCTTTTCCATGTCGTGACCGACGGTGATGGTCTCATCATAGGCGGCATAGTCTGGGGTCTGCATCGTGTCGATTGCCACACCGTAGCCCGACAGCAGCCGTTCAATGATAAGACCCTTGTCGATCGCCAGCGCTGCTGCTTTGCGCACGTTCGGGTCGGTCATCACATCGATGTCATTAAGGAAGATCATCCCGATGTCGGAAATCGGCTCGGCCACACCTTCGATACCGTCTTTGGCTTTCAAGCGGTCGAACTCTTCGTAAGGCACTTCGAGCGTGACATGGCTGTTGCCCGATTCAATCTCTGCCACGCGAGAGGCCGCGTCGGTCACGAATTTGATCGTCACATTCTTGAACGCAGGCGCGCCGCCCCAGTAATTCTCGTTAGCCTTGAGCCGGACAAACGCATTGCGCTCGAATTTCTCGACCATATAGGGGCCGGTGCCAATGGGCGCGGCCTCAAACCCGTCTGCGCCGACTTCTTCATAGTATTTCTTGGGCAGAACATAGCCAGTCAGGAATGACATCCACTTAAAGAACGTCGGCTCATATTCCTTCACATCGGCGGTAACGCGGTTGCCCTCGGCGGTGATGTTTTCGACCTTGCCCCAGATAAATTGGATCGGGTTGCCTGTCTCGGCATTGGCGGCACGCTCAAGCGACCATGCAACATCTTCGGCGGTGAAAGGATCGCCGTTGTGCCATGTCACCCCGTCGCGGATCTCCATCCAAATTTTGGTCTGATCGTCGTTCCAGCCATAATCGGTGATTAAGCCTTGGCCAAACGACAGGTCGGGGTTCTGCGGGATGTAGAGATCAAAGATCGACTGATAGAAGCCTTGGATCGTCGGGTTCACAGCCGAAGGGCCAACGGTCGGATCCCAGCTGGGCAGGTTGACATTATAGGCGATGACCAATTCATTGATCTCTTGGGCCAAGCTGGGCAGGCCGACAGTGGCAAAGGTTGCCGCCGCGGCGCTGGTCTTGAGTAGGCTACGTCTGGATAGTTTCATTGTCTTTCTCTCCCTGAGAATTGGTTATTTTTAGTTTTTTGTTATTTTCCGGCGAGTTTTCGGGCGAGCAGGGTGCCGGGCCCCGCCCCCGTGCCACCTCCGGGCCAGACAGCGGCACCGGTGTGGTAAAGCCCTCTGATCGGCGTGCTGCCATCGGCAAAGCCGCGCGCGGGGCGGTTCATGAAATGTTGATGCAGGTGGTGGCTGCCGCAGACCTGATCGCCGCCAATGAGGTTGGGGTTGTCGGCCTCCAGCATCGCGGGTGTCACCACATGGCGGTCGAGGATACGGGCGCGTGTGCCGGGGGCGTAGCGCTCCAGCAGATCAAGCGCGCGCTCAGCCATCGGCGCGGCGGCGCTCTCCCAATCCCGCGCCGCGATCTCACCCTTGGCATCGCCTTGGATCTGCCCCGGCACCATGCGGACCTGAAGCCAAAGCACATGTTTCCCCTCTGGTGCACGGCCGGGGTCCACCACTGTCGGCTGACCGCAAACGATAACCGGCTCATCCGGCAGTATCCCGGCCTTGGCCTGCGCATAGGTCCGCGCCATCTGGTCCATCGACGGGGCGAGATGCACATAAGCAAAGCGGTTCAACTCAGCCGCAGGCCAGCTCGGCAGCGCGTCCATCGCCAGATGGATCATCATCGTACCCGGCGCGTGTTGGAAGAACTTCATCGCCCTATCATGCCGCGCGTCCCCGCTGCCTCCGGTCAGGCGCAGCAGAGCCGAAGGCGCGACATTGGCGATCACCGCCTTGTCGGCCCCAATAAAGCGACCATCGAAAAGTGTGATCCCGGTCGCCCGGCCACCGGCCTCTTCGATGCCCGTTACCTCTGCGTTGCAGGTGACGCTGCCGCCGCGCGCTTCGATCATCCGTACCATCGCGCGGGTTACTGTATCGGCCCCGCCTTGGCCCAACACCATGCCAAAGGCCTGTGCTGCCATAGCTTCGAGATAGGGGAAAAGCGCGCCACCGGCGATGTCAGGGGCGAAATCCAGATGCATCCCCCACGCGGCGAAAGTGGCCTTTACCCGATCATCTTCGAATGTCTGATCCAACCAAGCCCGTGGCGACATCATCAAAAACTGCGCCAAGTCAAGGCTGCCGCCCGCCCCGCGTTTACGGAGCGTCGACCAACCGAGTTTGGCGAGGGATGTTGCCCGCATCGGGCTGCCAAGCAGGGCAAAAATTGTCTCAGCCTCAGCAGGAAAATCATCGCTCAGCCGGTCCCACGCCTCGGCATCCGCCGCGCTGAAACCAGCAATCCGCGCCCGGTTTAGCGCGCGGTCATTTGAAATGCCCAGCCAACGCCCGTCCGGAAACAGGCTCGCAAAAGGGTTCGCCGTGGGCGCAAAGCCCAGCCCATGGCGTGCAAGCTCTTCGCCGTGGTCCGTATGGAACGCTGACCCCGCAAAGAGCGACAGGTTCATCGCCGCCCAGTCATGCCGAAACCCCGGTTGCGTATAGGCGCCCGACTTGACCGCACCCCCCGGTTCGCCCGCTTGCTCATAAACCGCCACACGCCAGCCCTGCGCCGCCAGATGGCAGGCGCAAGCAAGGCTATTGTGCCCCGCGCCGATGATGACGGCATCAACATTTGATGTCATTTCCCAATTCTCCCTGAGCAAGATAATTGCAAACGCATATTTTTTTGTCTAGCTTTGTTTCAAGTATCTCGAACGTCACAAAACATTTGCGGAAGGATTGGGCATGACTGATGTCGATCACATCATCATTGGATCCGGCATCAACGCGCTGGTCGCGGCGGCACTGCTCAGCCGCAAGGGCGACAGCGTGCTGGTGGTCGAGCGCGAAGACCGGATCGGTGGCTGCATGATGACCGAAGAGGTCACCCTGCCCGGCTTTCACCACGACGTCATGGCCGCGACCTTCGTTCTATTTCTAACCGGCCCCGCCTATGGTGCATTGGGCGATGATCTTGCCAAACATGGGCTGGAATTCTGCCACAGCCCGCATCCCACCGCCGCCCTGCGCCCCAATGGTCAAGCCCTACGGCTGGAGATGGACCGCGCGACGAATGTCGCAGCCTTCAACGCGCGCGCGGCGGGGGACGGGGATCAACACGCGGCGGATGTGGGCGCGATTGAGGCGGACGCGGATTTTCTTTTTGCGCTTCTGGGGCAGCCGCTCTGGTCGCGCCAGTCTGCATGGCTGCTGGCAAAACAGGCGTGGAAAAAAGGGCTCGGCCCGCTTAAATCATGGTTCGGTGAGGCGTTGGAGCCGGGCCGTGCGTGGCTTGAGACGCGCTATGAAAGTGAAGACGTTCAGGCGCTTTGGGCGCCCTGGGTCTTGCATGTAGGACTGACACCCGAGGCCAGCTATGGCGGGCAAATGAGCCGGGTCATCGCCTTCGCGCTAGAGGCCGCAGGCGCGCCCGTGGTCAAGGGCGGCGCGGGACAGATGGCGGTGGCGTTCAAGAGGTTGATTGTAGCAAACGGCGGCGAAATCCGCACCGGCGTCGAAGCCAGCCGTATCCTTGTCGAGAACGGAGAGGCGCACGGGATTGAGACGTCCTCAGGCGGGAGGATCAACGCCAAGAATGTCATCGCATCCGTCGCGCCGGGGCAGCTTTACGACAGTTTGTTAAAAGATCAACCGCGCCCCGAACATCGCCGCAAATTCCGCCACGGGCGGGGTAATTTCCAATTGCACTATGCGCTGGATGGTGACCCCGATTGGGTTGCCAAGGGGCTAGAGGATGTCGCTTTGATCCACCTGACCGACGGCATCGACGCCGTCTCGCGCGCCTGTAACGAGGCTGAGCGCGGGCTACTTCCGGCGGTGCCGACAATCTGTGTCGGGCAACCGCATCGCCTTGATCCCAGCCGCTGCCCAGAAGAGAAGGCGGTGCTCTGGCTGCAAATCCCCGACGCGCCGCGCGTCATCAAGGGCGATGCTTCGGGTGAGATCGAAACCACCCCTGAATGGACCGAGGCGATGCGCGAAGCCTTCGCTGACCGGATCGAAGATATTCTACGCAAAAGCATCCGCAACTTTGATGAAATCAAACTCGCCCGGCACGCCTATTCGCCCGCCGATCTGGCCGCGATGAACGTCAATCTGGTGGGCGGTGACCCCTATGGCGGGGCCTGCACCTTGGATCAGTTCTTTCTCTGGCGGCCTTTTGCGGAACAGAAGAACTACGCCACCCCGATCAAGGGGCTGCACCATATCGGCGCCTCGACCCACCCCGGCCCGGGTTTGAGCGGGGGGTCTGGGTTCAACTTGGCGAAAGGGATGGGCGCTTAGCCGCGCGCGCCCCAAGTGTCGGACAGGCGGTATCCGTCGGGCCACGGATCGTCGGGGTCCAGCATGTGCTGGTGAACGCCCGTAATCCATCCCCTCCCTGAGAGTTCGGGCAAGATGGCCGGGTGATCGCCGACGCGGGTCTCGCCCAAGATACGCCCAGTAAAGGTTGAGCCGATCAGCGAGACCGTGGTCAGGCTGCCCTCCAAGCCCATCTCCCCCCGTGCATGCAACAGCGCCATCCGCGCGCATAGTGCTGTGCCAGTGGGGGAGCGATCCACCTTGCCCGGCTGGATCGCCACTGCCGCCCCGGCGCGCAGGCCGGTCTCGTCACGGGTCACTGGTCCGGCGAAAAGGCAGAAAGAGAAATGCTGCCAATCGGGGTTATCGGGATGCTCAAAGCGCATCGCAGCATTTGCGGCATTCGTGATCCGCACCCCGAGACGGGCAATATCATGGGCCTCATGCGCCTCAAGCGAGAACCCCATCGCAGCAGCATCAACGACGACGAAACTGTCACCTCCATAGGCGGTATCCACGGTGAGCGTGCCCAGCCCTTCGACCTCCAGCGGAACATCAAGGCGGGCCGCGAAGCTCGGCAGGTTCTGCACAAAGATACGCTCTGCCTTGCCATTGCGACATTCCGCGCGGACCTTCACCAGCCCACCCGGCGCTTCGAGGGTCAGTTCGGTCACCGGCTCAGTCATCGGCAGGATACCCCCGTCAAGCAGGACAGTGGAAACGCAGATCGAATTTGAGCCCGACATGGGCGGCGTGTCTTCCGGCTCCATAATGATGAAGGCCGCATCGGCGCGGGGGTCTTTCGGTGGGACGAGCAGGTTCACATGACGAAACACCCCGCCACGCGGCTCGTTCAGCACGAAATTGCGCAGCGTCTGGTCCCGCGCGATCCAACGGCTTTGCTCCCACAACGTCTCGCCCGGCGGCGGGGTGACACCGCCCACGATCACATCGCCCACCTCGCCCTCGGCATGGGCCGAGATCACATGAACCGTTTTGCTGCTACGCATCTTGCGTTCCCTTCTCTGCCAACCACATAGGCGGCTCTTCCGCAGCGGCACCAGAGACCGCCGCCTCTACGCAATCGGCGATACTGCCAAAGCGCACTGCGCGGCCCGACAGGCCCGGCGCGTAATGCGCGTATTTCCCAGAGTTGGTCATCAGCACCTTGGCGGAGGGCGGGAAGACCGGCTCGGCAATTGAACACCAACAAATGTCTGGCACCACCTGTACCCCCGCCGTTTCAAGCCGCGCCACGGTGCCGTCGGCCCGCGCGGCTTTCAGAGTGTCATGGCCAAGGGTGACGATGACCGCCGTATCGGGATGACGTTTTCGCCCGGCCAAAGCTGTATCCAAAGCGTGGCATTCGGCATGAGAAAAATGCGGGCTGCCGAAGGCGATGAGGTCGACTTTCGCAGACCCTGCGTTGAACTGTTGCCAGACCCGGCGCAAATCTTTGGATGTGATGCGCAGGGTATCGGCCTCGGACACTGGGGAAAGATCAGCTTCGGGCGTAATCCCCGCCACATGAAGCATCGGCGCAGCAGAAGTCGTACCGAAAGCAGCACAAAGCCCCTTCAGGTCATCCTCATTCGGCGCGGCATTCTCTAACCCGCGCAAAACCGGGATCCGATCCGCTGCCGCTTGTCCGGCCAGCCAGCCCAGCATTGGCCAGATTGCCTCGTCATACTGCGCTGGCAGTTCTACTTCGATCACCTTACGCGGGGCACGGTGGGCGTCTAGGTAAACCCCGGAAAGCGGCGCGCGCCCGGTCAACGCGATACAGAGATCGAGGAAATCAGGATGTTTCACCGTCCGCGCGCCAAGCACGCTATTGGCATAGATCACCGCGTTGGACTCCGACCACGCGATGAACTCCCCCCGTTCGGGCGGGGCGGGCAGTTGGTAAGGCGCGCAGGTGAAACTGGGGCGTGCGCCCATGGTAACATAGGCATCGGCCAGCCGGCTGGCCGGCAGGCCAAAATCTGGCGGCACGCCTTGGGCGCGCCAGTTGCCGTGATCGACCGAGATCGCGTTCATCGTGGTCGGCACGCGCACCTGTGATCCCATATCGGCCATGGTCTGCGCGAAAAGCAGGTTGGCCGGGCTGGCGTAGATGCAGCCGTCGATATGCACGCGCGTCACGTCGACCAGCCTCTCGGCCCCCTGCCCGCGTGCCATGGTGCAGGTGATCTCCATCGCCAATTGAACTGCCGGACCGTCGGCCCCATCAAGCATTGCTTGATCCTCAGCGGTGAGATGCAGATCGCGGGCGGGATGGTCAGACAGCGGCAAATCCCACGCATCGGTGCTGAGCATCTCAGGCGTGATCCGCGCGTTTCGCGCCTTGGCAAGCAGGTCGTAGTCCTTTGCGCCGAGCCGCAGCACCGCCAGCGGCTTGTTGAACATCTTCCCCGCGATCAGCGCACCCAAGGTCAGGATATCCTCGGCCTCCCGAAAGACAAGGGCGGCGGGGGCATGGCCGTTCAGCGCCAGTTCCAACAAGACGCCACTGCCGGTACAGGAACCCCGGCTCGTGGGCATCAACACGATTTTCCCCGCCAGCGACTGCCCGCAAAGCGGGTGATGCGCGTCGATGACCTTGCCACTGGCCGGATCGACGCCGCCCCAGAAACTCAGCCCCTCGGAGGAGACGAGCACCGCGCCTTGGGCCTCGGCGGGAACGATGATTTGCGCCATGGGGAGCCCTTCCAAATCAGGTGACAACGAAGCCGTGCGCGAAGGGGTCGCGCTCGTCGATAAAGATTGTGTTAAAGCCGGTGACCCGCGCCCAACCGGCGATAGAGGGGATGATCGCGGGCTTTCCCGCTACTTCCGCGGCCGCTTCGACCCGGCCTTTGAACATCGACCCGATGATGGATTCATGCACGAAGTCGTCGCCCACCTCCAAGTTCCCCTTGGCCGCGAGTTGCGCCATCCGCGCCGAGGTGCCGGTGCCACATGGGGAACGGTCGATCGCCTTGTCGCCGTAGAAGACCGCATTGCGGGCGTGGGCCTCGGGCGCTTGGGCGTCACCGGTCCAAAGGATGTGGCTCAACCCGTTGATCGCGGGGTGTTCGGGGTGGATGAATTCGTATTTCGCATTGAGTGCTGCGCGAAGTTTTGGGCTGAGGCCGACCAATTCAGAAACCGAGAAATCCGCCAGGTCGCGAAAATTCTTCTGCGGCTCGACGATGGCATAGAAATTGCCGCCATAGGCCACATCAACCACCACTTCGCCCAAGCCGTCGACCTCGGCCGTCAGCCCTTCGGAATGGAGGAAGGCAGGCACATTGGTCAGGCGCGCCTCTTCGACGAAACGCCCCTCTTGGCGGTAGGTCACATCGACCCGCCCGGCAGGGGTCTCAAGGCGCAACTGTCCGGGGGTGGCGGGCGTGACCAACCCGTTTTCCAGCGCCATGGTGACGGTGCCGATGGTCCCGTGACCGCACATCGGCAGGCAGCCCGAGGTTTCGATGAACAGAACGGCGATGTCGCAGTCCTCGCGCGTTGGTGGGTAAAGGATCGCGCCCGACATCTGGTCATGGCCACGCGGCTCGAACATCAGGCCGGTGCGGATCCAGTCGTATTCCGCCAGAAAATGCGCGCGCTTTTCCAGCATGTTCGCGCCCTTAAGCAGAGGCGCGCCGCCGGTGACGAGCCGTACCGGATTGCCGCAGGTGTGGCCGTCGATACAAGGAAATGTGTGTTGCGTCATGTCAGCCTCTAAAAGCGCGCAGGAGAGAATGGGGTAAGGTCGATGCCGGGGTCTTGGCCGGTCATCAGGTCAGCGATGATGGCAGCGGTGCCCGCTGATTGAGTGAGGCCGAGATGGCCGTGGCCAAAGGCGCAGACCACGTCCGAGCGGTTTGGCAATGCGCCGATGGCAGGCAGGCTGTCGGGCAGCGAGGGGCGAAAACCCATCCATTGCGTGCCGCCCGAGGTGTCGAGCCCCGGCAGGAAGCGTTTGGCCTTTTTCAGCATCGCTTCGGCGCGGGCAAAGTTCGGCGGCAGGTCTAGCCCGCCGAGTTCCACCGCCCCGCCGACGCGCAGCCCGTGGCCCACCTTGCTGATGACAAAACCATGGCCGCCGAAAGTGATCTGGCGTTTGAGGTCGAAGGCCCCGGCGGGCAGTGTCGTGTTATAACCGCGCTCGGTCTCCAGCGGGATTTTCGCGCCAGCGGTCCGCGCGAGGTGATGCGAATGCGCCCCTGCGGCCAGCACCACGCGGCCCGGTATGAAGCCATCTGAGGTCTCGACCCCGCCCGCGACGAGACGTTCGGCGCGGGTGATAGTGATCTCGCCGCCCCCCGCCCGGAAGCGGTCGGCCATCGCCAACACATAGTCGCGCGGGTCCGAGATCGACTGCCATTCAGGCGTGAAGGTCGCATGGGTGAAGCTGGGCGCAAGACCGGGCTGATAGGCCGCGATCTCATCGCCCTTGAGATGGGTGAAGGCGATCCCCGCCTCTTCGCGGGCCTGCCAGCCGGGGAGCGACGCCCGGAACTCGGCCTCGCTTTCATATACCTGCAACTGTCCGTCGTGCCGCAGCATATGGGCCAGACCGCTTAACTCCAGATGCGGATCGAGTGCGGCCTGCGACAGCTTCATCAGCGCGGTCTGCGCCACGGTCGAGGCACGGACCTGCGCGGGCCAACTCGCTTTCCAAAACCGCCACATCCACGGCGCGATCCGCCCGGCATAGCGCGGCGGCACGGAAAGCGGCCCCAGAGGATCAAGCAACCATTTCGGTGCCTGCCGGATCATCCGGGGCGAGGCGAGCGGCAGGATCTCGGTGAAGGCAAAAGCACCCGCATTTCCCGCCGACGCCCCCGCTGCCGGACCTTCGCGGTCGATCACCTGCACGGGCAGCCCACGCGCCTGAAGCGCCAGCGCGATGGACAGGCCCACCACGCCCGCGCCGACAACCGTCACCGGGGTTTGGTTCATTACCGGACGCTCGACAGAAATTGACGGGTCTCTTCTTGCTGCGGATCGCCAAAGATTTGATCAGGCGCGCCAATCTCGGCCATGACGCCCTTGTGAAAGAACGCCACCCGGTCCGACACATCGCGTGCGAAACTCATCTCATGGGTGACACAGATCATCGTCATCCCCTCATCTGCCAGCAATTTAAGCGTGTCCAGCACCTCGCCCACCAGTTGCGGATCAAGCGCCGAGGTCACCTCGTCAAAGAGAATGTAATCGGGCGACATGGCCAATGCACGTGCAATCGCCATGCGCTGCTGCTGCCCGCCCGACAGGCGGCTGGGGTAAACATCGAGCTTGTCGGCCAGACCCACATGTGAAAGTTGCTGCACCGCGATTTCTTCGGCTTCCTTGCGGCCCATGCCCTTCACTTTGCGCGGGGCCAGCGTGACGTTTTCAAGCACCGTCAGATGCGGGAAGGCGTTGAACTGCTGGAACACGATGCCGATCTTGCGGCGCAGCTTGTTCAGATCGGTGTCGCGGGCGTGAACCTCGGTGCCGTCGACCACGATGCGGCCGCTGTCGATCGGCTCCAACCCGTTGATGCAGGTCAGCAGCGTCGATTTGCCCGAACCAGAGCCGCCGATCACCGAGACGACCTCGCCCTTTTGCACGGTCAGGTCGATGCCCTTGAGCACCTGTAGTGCGCCAAAGGACTTATGGACGTTTTCAATCTCAATCATTTTCTTGCCACCTTTTTTCCAAGCGGCTGCCAAGCCGGGCAATGGGGAAACTGAGCGCGAAATAGATCGCACCCGTCACGAGCAGGATGAACATCGGCTCTTGCAGGCGTGTCACCAAAATCTGCGAGGACCGCAGCAATTCGATGATGCCGAGCCACATCACCAGCGCACTGTCTTTCATCACGCCAAGCGTTAGGCCGATCCAACTGGGCAAACCAACCCGCAGCGCCATGGGAAAGACGATCTGCGTGAGATCTTGGCCCCATGTCATGCCGAGCGACCGCGCCGCACGACGGGTGACCGAGGGCACCGCCTCAATCGCGCCGCGCACGATCTCGGTGCAATAGGCCGACGTGTAGAGGCCCAGCACGATGCAGGAGGTCACGAAGGGGGAAATCCCCCATCCCGCGATGGCCTGAAACGCATTGGCGAGGATCAACTGGATCAGCAGCGGAACCGAGCGGAAGATATCCAGCACGAAGGTCAGCGGCAGGGCTGCCCAAGGGCTGATCTGGCTGCGCAGCACCCCGAAGAAGAGCCCCAGCAGCGTGCCGCCCACCACCGCGAAGGCGGTGACCGAAAGCGTCACGCCCGCGCCTTTGAGCATGAACAACAGGTCGTTGAAGGTCAGAGCCGTATCAAACATCTATTCTCTTCCTTCAGTAGCGAAACAGGCGGGCGGCGAGCAGCCGTGCGCCGAGCATCACGGCTTTGGCAATCACGTAGTAGATCACCGCCGCCAATGCGAAGAATTCAAAGGTCCGGAAGCTGCGCGCATTGAGGTCTTGGGTGACCCCGGCAAGGTCCGAATTCAGCCCCACCGTGACGCCCAAAGAGGTCATCAAAATCGCCCAGATCATCTGGTTCGTCGTCGGCAAAAACGAGATACGGAACATCTGCGGCACGATAATCAGGCGAAACGCCTTGGCCTGCCCCATGCCCAGTGACCGCCCGGCGCGCAGTTGCGTTGCGGGAATGGCACGCATCGCACCGCGGAACGTCTCGCACAGGTAGCCCGCGTTGTTGAACGCGATCCCGGCCAGCAGTGCGGCATAGGGGCTGAGGTAAATCCCGAAAGACCCAAGCCCGAAATGCGCCATGTAAATTTGAAAAAGTGCGGGTGTGTTACGTGCCACTTCGACCCATGCGGTCGCAGGCGCGCGCAGCCAGCGTGTTTTGGAATCCCGCGCCACGGCCAGCAGCACGGCAATGGTCACGCCGATCAGCATCGACAGGATCGATATCTGTAGTGTGACCAGTGCGCCTTCCAGCATCTCTGGGAAAGCGCGAAAGGCTTGTCGCCATTGAAAGGTGTAGTTGCCCATCTCTTGCTCCGATCAGCGGTTATCGGCAGTGGGGGCCGCAAGCTGCGGCCCCCGCATCCATCAGCGATAGGCTTTGGCGATGGTCAGGTCAGGCGCGTCGCCACCGACCCATTTGTCGAAGAGTTCCTGATAGCGACCCGAGCGGACCTGCTGGTTCACGAACAGATCGAGATAGTTCAGCAATCCGTATTCCTGACGCAGGCCGATCAAGCCGACGTAGTCCACGTCAAACGGCGCGTCGCCCGCGATGGTCAGACCTTCGAATTTGCCGCCGTTAACGATGGAGGACGCCACGGTGGAGGTCACTACGGTCGCGTCGATCTGGCCTTGAGACAGGGACAGGAACACATCCGCTTGGCTCTGGTAGGAGCGGAAGCTGCCCTCGTCCCATGCCTCGAGCTGCTCTTCCAGCGCGATGGCCTCGAAGGTGCCCGCAACGGAGCCGACGGTTTTGCCCTTGAGGCTTTCAAAGCTGTCGACGCCAGCGTCTTCGCGGGTTAGCACGACATTGGTGAAGGCGAAATACGGGACCGAGAAGCCAACCGTCTTGGCCCGCTCCAGCGTATCGGAGGTGGAGGCAACGCCCACATCTGCGCGGCCCGAGACGAGCGCGGGAATACGGTCGGGGAATGGCGTCTCGACGATCTCGGCTTCGACACCCAAGGCGGCAGCCAGATCGTTGCAGTAATCTACGTCAAAGCCGACGGGCGTGTTCGTGTCATCGCGCGAGCCCATGGGCGGAAAGTCCAGCACCACGGCGCAGCGCAGCGTGCCCGAAGAAATGATGTCGTCCAATTTGTCGGCCTGAGCGGCGGAGCCGATAACGGTGACGGCCACAAGGCTCCCGGCGAGTTGCGTGAATTTCATAGATATCTCCCTCTTGGGTTGGTCGCCCCCGACTCTCGCTGGGCGGGGTGCGGGGTGGTGTAAAGGAACAATGTCTTCATTAAAAATACAATATGTATTTTTAACTTTTACCGGTGTGTCGACATATTTTTGATACATAGAGACGCCGTCGTCATTGTTTGGGGATGGGATAGGGCCGCAGCCGCCCGCCCTTTTCGGGTTAAAATGAAAAAGCCGGGCGTGCGCCCCGGCTTTCTCGTCTGGGATCACTCCGCCGCGTCTTCCGGCAATAGTGCCTTCGGCAGGTTCTGATAGGACACGGGCCGTAGGAACCGCCGGATCGAAAGTGTGCCAACACTGGTTGCACCAAAATTGGTGCTGGCCGGGTAAGGCCCGCCGTGGACCATAGAATCCACCACCTCAACGCCCGTCGGGAACCCATTCGCCAACAGGCGGCCCGCCTTACGCTCCAGAACCGGCATCAGGGTGCGTGCTGCATCAATATCGGCGTCGTCCATATGCAGCGTGATCGTCAACTGACCCTCCAACTCAGCCGCTAATGCGCGCATTTCATCGATCGAAGCGACCCGCACCACCAGCCCAAGCGGGCCAAAGACTTCTTCATGCAGCGCTGGATTGGCTTTGAACTCTGCGCCCGTGGTCTCGAACAGGGCGGGGGCGGCATTGCGGCCTGAGCTGTCGGCCACATGCACTTGGCGCAGGCTTTGCGCGGCCTTGAACGTGTCGCGGCCCGCACAGAAGGCCTGCGCGATACCGTCGGTCAGCATGACCTGTTCGGCCACGTCTTGCAGTGCGGTGGCGGCACTTTGCACGAAGGCGTCTGCCCCTGCCCCGTCGATCACCACGGCAATGCCCGGATTGGTGCAGAACTGGCCTGCGCCCATGGTCAGGGACGCGGCCCAGCCTTTGCCCAGTTCCTCGGCCCGTGCCTCCATCGCGGCGGGGAGCATGA
The DNA here is from genome assembly GCF_022788715.1 of Sulfitobacter sp. DSM 110093. Lineage (NCBI taxonomy): Bacteria > Pseudomonadati > Pseudomonadota > Alphaproteobacteria > Rhodobacterales > Roseobacteraceae > Sulfitobacter > Sulfitobacter sp. DSM 110093. The sequence goes on along the minus strand of NZ_CP085170.1, from coordinate 97,178 downwards.
ACATCGGGTTGACCGATCCCAATTCGCCAAAGAAGGGGATCGGCTCTGGCCGCGCGGCGCAGAGATCGAACAGCGCCCGGCCCCCGGCGAGGGACCCGGTGAAGCCCACGGCCTTGATCAGCGGATGCTGTACCACGGCCTGACCGACAGCGCGATCGCCGCCTTGGATCAGCGAAAACACCCCGCGCGGCATGCCGCAGTTTTCAACCGCCGCATGGATCGCTTCGGCCACAATCTCACCAGTGCCGGGATGCGCGGAGTGACCTTTCACAACGACAGGGCAGCCTGCCGCCAGCGCCGCCGCCGTGTCACCACCCGCGACCGAGAATGCCAGCGGGAAGTTCGACGCACCAAAGACGGCAACAGGGCCGATGGGGCGTTGCACCATAGTGATCGCCGGGCGCGGCGCGGGCTGACGCTCGGGCATCGCTGCGTCAAAGCGGCGGTCGAGGTATTCGCCCTTTTCGATATGCGCGGCGAAGAGGCGCAGCTGGCCAACTGTCCGGCCCCGCTCCCCTTCCAGCCGCGCTGCGGGCAGGCCGCTTTCTTGGCTGCCTATTTCGGTGATTTCGGCGCCACGGGCGTCGATCTCATCGGCGATGGCGTGCAGGAATTTGGCGCGTGTGGCCCGGCTGGAATACCCGTAATCCCAAAAGGCCGCTTCGGCCGCGAGGCATGCGCGTTCGACCAACTCCACCGTTCCGACTGAGAAATCATGCGCCGGGCCATGTGCCGGGCTGGAGCTAAAAAGCTCATCGCTGGCGCGCCATTCGCCTGCGATCAGGTGTTTTCCATGCGGTGTATAATTCATGCCATATCCTTTCATTCGAGCCTGCGGCCCGATGTCAGCTTGCTTCCGTTAGCACCTGAATACAATATGTATGCATGATTGCAACCCAAGCCCTGCGAGGACCCGGATGGCCGATATAACTTTGACCCACGATGAACTCTACGCGATTGTTCGCCAGATCTTTGAAGCCAGCAGCCTCTCTGCGTCGAACGCGGCGGCGCTTGCACGGGTGATCGTCGCGGGCGAAGGCGATGCCTGCAAATCCCATGGCATTTACCGCATTGAGGGCTGCTTGCGTACGATCAAGGCAGGAAAGGTGGTGCCTGACGCTATACCCAAGATCAGCCGAGATGACAGTGCGATTGTTCGGGTAAACGCGGGTGGCGGTTTCTCCAATGCGGCTTTCGAAGCAGGCGCCCCGGTACTTGCTGAACGTTGCCGCGCCACCGGTATTGCGGCGATGGTTATTAACGATTGCACTCATTTCGCTGCCCTTTGGCCTGAGATCGAAATTCTGACAGACATGGGACTGACGGCAATGGCGATGTGCCCTAGCTATGCCAGCGTCGCGCCGTCTGGCGGCACTGAGCCGTTGATGGGTACCAATCCATTTGCCTTTGGCTGGCCGCGCGCGGGCGCTGATCCTTATGTCTTTGACTTTGCCACCAGCGTGGCCGCGCGGGGCGAGATTGAATTGCACAAGCGCGCCGGCACCCCCCTGCCCGAAGGCTGGGCAATCGCGCCGGACGGCAGCCCCACCACCGACCCCGAAGCCGCGCTCGCTGGGGCCATGTTGCCTTTTGGCAGCCACAAGGGCTCGGCCATCTCCACGATGATCGAACTGCTCGCCGGGGTTATGATCGGTGATTTGACCAGCCCCGAGGCACGCGACGCCCTAGGGTCGCTTAGCCTTGCCCCTGCCCATGGGGAGCTGATTATCGCTTTTGACCCGGCCCGCTTCGCCGCCGGACGTCCGGGGGATCCAATGGCCCGCGCCGAACAGCTGTTTGAGGCAATCCTCGGCCAAGGCGCACGGCTGCCCTCCCAACGCCGTTTTAAAGCCCGAGCCGCAACGCGGGCAGAGGGCATTCCCCTGACGGCTGCTGAGAAAAAAAGTCTCGACCAACTTTTGGCGCAAGGGCTGGATGCGGTCTGAAAAAAGCGGCTCACCGCGCAGCCGGTGGGCCGATCCGATGGAAAGATGTGGAAGAGTGAGAGAACCGCAAACAAGCACTAGCGTTCCGGTCTAAAATTCATGCTATGGCAGTTTACCGAGCCTTCGTGTTCAGAGAGATTCGCCGCCGTGGCCGCGCATTCTCAAACAAGGCTCTTCTCATTCCAAAGGACCGAAGGAATGCTTACACTACACGCGATGCCGGCTGCATTCAGCAAAAGCGAATGCGATGCCATCATCAAAAGGATTTCGGACGCACCGACAGATGAAGCCCTGTTGGTGGGCCGGAACAGAGATCACAATCTGCGAAAATCCCAACTTGTCTGGACCGATGAAGTAGAGGGCACGGAATGGGTGATGGAGCGGCTGATTGATCTGGTGCGCACAGCCAACCGCGCGCATTTTGAATTCGACCTGACCGAGTTCGCCGAAAGCCCTCAGGTTGCAATCTACAAAGCATCCGATAGCGGGCATTTCGTCTGGCACTCCGACATCGGCAGCGGTCTGGCCGCCGGGAGACGCAAGCTGACACTTGTCCTACAGCTCAGCGATGCCGACAGCTATGAGGGTGGTGACTTGGAGGTCATGCCGGGCGCTCATACCCTCACGGCTAACCGGACGCAGGGCTGCGTGAGCATTTTCCCCAGTTTCACGCTGCATCAGGTCACGCCGGTCACAAGTGGCACGCGCTATTCGATGACGGTGTGGGCGCACGGGCCAGCATTCCGGTAAACCTATGCTTTGTAAGGCGGTTGTCCGGGCGCAAGGCAGCCTGACCCCATGACTTAAGGGACAGCCAAGACGTGGCGGAATGTCACAAAAGAGCGGCGATCCTGCGGAAATCAAGGCGAAATTTTGAGCAATGGCCGAAGAAGACGAAGCCAATCGGCGGTTTCCCGCGCTGCCGTGCAGCAATTCGCTGAAAATTACAGATTCAAGTTTCCAGCGGTGCCGAAAGCATTAGATAGGGAAAAAATTGCACACTCTTAACGTGTCTCTCGGAGTAATACATTGTCGGTTTCTAGCACTAAACGAATTGAAGGAACGAAGAACGATGGCTTGGAGCGGCGTCAGTTTCTGACGCTCTCGGCTGCGTCTTTTGCTGCGGCCCTTTTACCTATGCGTAGTCAGGCGCAAGAGGTAGCCAAAGCGTCCTTCAGTTTCGATAATCTTGTCAACGAGATGCGCCAGTTGGCACAATCGTCCTATGCCGCCCCTGAGCCTGTTGAAGGTTTCCTCGCCGACCTTGATTACGACGCCTATCAGCGGATCCGTTTTCGTCCAGAACAGGCACGCTGGCAGGAAAAGGGTGTTACCTTTAGGTTGCATGCCTTCCACCCCGGCTGGCTCTTCAAGGAGGCGGTTAAGATTAACGAAGTCGATGGCGACGCAGTGGCGCCAATGGGCTTTACCACAGCCGATTTTGAATATGACAACGATGACCTCGCCCAATCGGTGCCACCCAATGCCGAGATGCCGGGAGTGGCTGGTTTTCGGCTGCATACACCGCTGAACCGCGCCGATGTTTTCGACGAGCTGATCGTTTTTCAAGGGGCCAGCTATTTCCGCGCGCTTGGCAAAGACACCCTTTATGGGCTGAGCGCACGCGGCCTTGCCGTTAACACCGGACTGTCAGAAGGGGAGGAATTCCCCCGTTTCAGCGAGGTTTGGCTGCGCCGACCTGAGCCGGGCGATACCACGGTGATGATCTATGCTGCCCTCGATAGCCCCTCGGTCACTGGTGCATATCAGTTTGCCGTCACACCGGGTGAGACGACGACCGTTGAAGTCACAATGCGCCTTTTCCTGCGCAAGGATGTCAAACAGCTTGGCATCGCGCCACTTACCTCGATGTTCCTGCATAACGGCGCGGACAAGGGTGATTTCGACGATTTCCGCCCCTCGGTGCATGACAGCGAAGTCTTGGTGCTGAACGTCGGTAAAGACACGACCCTCAGCCGGCCGCTGAACAATCCACCGCGGCTTGCAAGCTCGTATTTCGGGGCCGAGAACCCGCGCTCCTTTGGGTTGGCCCAACGCAACCGGGATTTTGAGCATTACCTAGATGCGCAGGCCCATTACGAGCGCCGCCCCTCACTGATGATCGAACCGATGGGCGATTGGGGCAAAGGCATGGTGCGTTTGGTTGAGATCCCTTCGGACTTGGAAGGCAACGATAATATCGTCGCTTATTGGATTCCTGAGGCCGATACCCTTGCCGGGGACGAATTGGGCTATAGTTACCGTATGCACTGGGGGATGAACCCACCGGGTGCGACACCTCAAACCCTTGGCCGTGTGGTGCGGCTACGCTCTGGCCACGGCGGGGTGGCAGGTGTTGAAGCAGATACTGAAACGCGCAAATTCGTTATTGATTTTGCCGGCGGCCAACTGAGCGATATGCCAAGCGACGCAGAGCTGGAGCCTGTTGTCAGCGCGCAGAATGGTGAAATAGTAGAGGCAATCCTAAGCCGTGTAGATGGCAGAAATGAATGGCGGTTGGTGCTGGAATTGCGCGCCGAGGCTGACGCCATCGTCGAGATCAAGGCAGTTCTATCGGGATATGACCGAAATCTTACAGAGACATGGGTGTACCAATGGATCAACGCATGAGCACTAACGAGGGGGAGCCCCCCTATTCGGTAATGACAACGACAGTGGAGGATTGGATGCCCCCGGTCGCCCCCCTTGTCATGCCTCGTCAAACATTGGAACGGCGCGCCCAACGGGCTGGGATCGCTGAACTGACGCGGGCCTTGTTGCTGCGCCGCAAGGCCTAAGCTCAATGACACTCCAGCAACGGCAATTGGCGGCGGATACCCCCACCCGCTTCGCACGGGCGCTTGCCGTGACCATTTCACTTGGCTGTGCTGCCCTGGCTTCGATGCTATTGGCAGAGGCAGCCGCACGGGATGGTTTCAGCGGTTGGGATGGCATCCGCGCTGTACTTGTTTTTGTCACGACGGCTTGGCTCGCTTGGGGCGCGTCGCTTGCGTTGATCGGCTTGTTCGGGGGCAGATCAACCGCTCCTCGCCCCAACCTTCATGCGCCGCAGCCCCGCACCGTGATCGCCGTGCCGATCTGCAACGAAGACCCGCTAACCACATTCGCACGCATCGCAGCCATCGACCGGTCTGTCGCACGGGCCGATGTGACCGCAGATTTTGTCGTCCTGTCCGATACACGCGATGATGGGCTTGCGGGCAAAGAACAATTCGCATTTGCCCGATTGCTGCGCGAAACGAATGGCGCGGGGCGCATTTTCTACCGCAGGCGGCGCGACAATTCGGGGCGCAAGGCTGGCAATATCGAAGAGTTCATCCGCACTTCGGGCGGGGCCTATGAACTTGCCGTGATCCTTGACGCAGACAGTCTGATGGAGGGCGACACAATCCGGGCGATGATTGCCCGTATGCAGTCCGATCCGCAGCTTGGCTTGTTGCAGACCCTTCCCAAAATCATCGGCGCGCGGTCCTTTTTTGGCCGCGCTTTGCAGTTTGCCTCATGGTTTCATGGCCCGATCTTCACCCGTGGCCTTGCGCGCATGCAAGGCCCGACTGGGCCGTTCTGGGGCCATAACGCAATTATTCGGGTACAGGCTTTCGCGGAAAGCTGCGCCCTCCCTGAGCTTTCCGGCCCGCCCCCATTGGGCGGCCATATCCTAAGTCATGACTATGTAGAGGCCGCGCTTCTCGCCCGCGCAGGCTGGAAGGTTGAGGTTGATGAAACCTTAGGTGGCTCATTCGAGGAAGGTCCGGAAAACGTGCTTTCTTTCGCCAGAAGAGAGCGTCGCTGGTGCCAAGGCAACCTGCAACATTCCCGGCTGATCTTCGCCCCCGGACTTGCGGGTTGGAGCCGTTTTGTGTTCCTCCAGAATGTGACCGCCTATGTTGTCTCCCTCCTCTGGGCGGCGTTTTTGGTCACCTCGGCCATCAGCACGCTATACGCGCCGCCGCCGGAGTATTTCCCCGGGCCGTACCAACTCTTCCCCGTATTCCCTGACACCAGCACTCGCGAAATTACGTTGCTGGCCTTGGGCGTTCTGGGCCTTTTGGTGGTGCCAAAAATGCTGATCCTTCTGCATGCCATCTTGTTTGATCGCGCACGAGATTTTGGCCGCAGCCTGCGCATGGCGCTTTCCGTGCTGACCGAGATCATTCTGACCACGCTTTTAGCCCCGTTGATGCTGCTTTATCATAGCCGTGCCGTGGTACAGGTTCTATCGGGGCAAGACGGCGGCTGGCCTGCTAATCAGCGCAACGAAGGGCAACTTAACCTGCGTGATGGTTGGGCGGCAGGCTATTGGATCGTTTTGGTCGGTGCGGCGATCATCGCTGCGGTGCAGTGGCTGGCGCCTGACCTGACAATCTGGCTGCTGCCAGTGGCTGTCCCGATGCTGTTTGCCCCCTTTCTCATCGCTTGGACCTCTCTTCCGCTGAACCGTGTCCTGTTCGCTGTGCCAGAAGATGCGGCCCCCATAGATGTCGTTACAGAGTACGATAGCATCTGCGATGTCTGGCGCCTGACATGGAATGATGAACACTTGATGCCCAAAGCCCCTTCGCCGGACCTAACACATGCAACAGCATAACCCCGGCCTACCCCCTGCGGCTGCTGCCGTCGGGACCCTGCGCGTGGGCAAAGCCCCCCGCGATCCGCGCATTGATGTGTTTCGCGGCATCGCGCTGGTAATGATTTTTATCAATCACGTGCCTGGGAACCCCTATGAGTATTTGACCATCCGCAACCTTGGGTTCGCCGATGCTGCAGAGGCGTTTTTCCTCATGTCCGGCATCGCCGCAGGTCTGGCCTATACGCCTAGGTTTATTGAAAAAGACCGCATGAGCCATGGGCTCTGGCGTGCAATTGCGCCGTTGTGGAAACGCGCTTGGTCGCTGTACGTCGTGCAAATCGCGCTTTCTGCATTTGCATTGGGCATCTTTGCGGCGGCGTTTCAGATCACCACGCAGGCTGAGTTCCTGACCAAGATTAACATGCGACAGGTGTTTCAAAACCCGACCCAAGCTCTGATCGGCATCCCGCTTTTGACGCATCAGTTCGGCTATGTGAACATTTTGCCGGCCTATTCGGTTCTGCTCGTTTGTGCCCCGGCGGCGATCATGCATGGGCTACGTTCGCCGCGGCTCCTGTTGGCCCTGTCGCTTACCCTATGGCTCGTGACCGGTATTTACCGCCTGAACCTTCCAAACTATCCCAATCCGGGCGGCTGGTTTTTCAATCCCTTCGCATGGCAGGCGATTTTTATCTGCGGGCTGCTCGTGGGGCTAAGCCAACGCCAAGGCTATCGGTTCTTTCCCCAATCCAGAGCGTTGTTCTGGCTGTCAGTCACAGTGCTGCTGGGGATACTTGCATGGAAATACGTGCCGGGATTGGGTCAGTTCTTGAACCTTCAGATGCATCATTTGCGAGAGGCTGGCGTGCCGTTCAACCTAACGTCGCATGACAAAACCTATCTCTCGGCCCCTCGGTTTATTCATATTCTGGCTTTGGGGTATTTCTTGTCGCAACTTCCCACAGTGACCCGCATGGCAGCGCATCGGATGGCCAGCCCCTTCCGTCTGATTGGACAGCATGGGCTTCTTATCTTTGCAAGTGGGACCGTTCTGGCACTGCTTTGTCAGACTGTGATGCTTGCCGAACCGGAAGCCGTGTGGATGGTTTGGGTTCTACCCGTACTCGGAACAGGCGCGCTTTTGGGCATCGCGCGGATTGCCGAAGCCTCACGGCGGGTGCTGTCTGCCCCAGCGACAGCAGCGGAACGACAGCCCGCCTTAACTGGAACAGGGTTTGAAAAACCGCCTACAGTGCAATCAAAACCTTAACTTGAACGGGCGATGCTAATCCCGGCGCCCCCATTTGCGCCATGCCATCCAAGCAACACCCAACCCGCCCGCAATCAACGCCAAATGGCGCGGGCGGATACCGCGCCCGGTCGAGGTATCCTCCCCGGGATGATAGCGCGGGTCGAGAAGACGGGTATTGGCCAGAAAGCCACCCATCACTGTTTCGGTGTCTCGAAAGACCGCGCGCAGCCCCCGGCCTTTCTTGCCGTTGAGGGTCTCAATCATTCCGATCATTGATCCCGTCCGGGCCGATACCTCGGCCACGCGCTCTGGCGTTTTACCCAGATGTTCACCGATCAGTCGGTTCCGGAACCCTTCGATCACCTGCGAAGGCTGCTCAATCGCGACGTCGCATTCCGTGTCAAACCCCATAGAACGGTTATTGAGGTTGCTAGACCCCAATCGCAAAAGGTGGTCGTCGATGATCATGATCTTCGCGTGTACATAAATCGGCTCCCCTGCTTCGGTGACGGGGAAATAAATGCGGAAACGGTTTTGATGGTCGGCGCGTTTAAGCTCTTCGACCAACCGTTCCCGCAGGACATGCATGGCGTCATCTTCCAACTGCGATTCCGCATCGCGCGGGTTGATGATAACAATCTCCGGGCCATCATCTTCGGCCAGCCGGGCCTTCAACGCCTCGCAAACTGATTCTGCGGCCAGATACTGAGATTCAATATAGATATATTCGCGCGCAGACCTGATTCCTGAGAGGTAGAGTTGCTCAATCTCGTTGATCAGGGGTTCTTCGTCGAATGGCGGCTCGGTCCGGGCGATCCCCACATCAACCTCCTCGGCATCCACGGGCAGACGGTCGGGCCATTCTGACTGCGGCATATCGCGGGGCCGTTCAATCTCATCCCCCGTGGCCCGCAGCCATCGGCGACGAGAGAGTTCGCCGAACGCCGCGGCGGCAGGGCCAGACATGGCCGAAGTTGCATCATGCCATGGGTCGGATGGTGTGCCATCTTTACGAATTCGGCGCGGATCGTTCGGCAGGTGCTCAGGCGTATCCCAGCGGTCTTCGGTCGCGTCGATCCCGCCGCAGAAGGCCAGCGCATCATCGGCCACGACGATCTTTTGATGGTGACAGGCGCCAAAGGGGTGGTGGCCATCCAACGCGAAATGAATCCGATCACCCCCGAATAGGCTCAGCGCAAGCGACGGTACCAGACGCCCCGGCGCGGCCAACACCGCGCCATTCCATTTCAGCAGATAGACATTCAGTTCCGGCGTACGCTCAACCACCGCTTCGACAAAGGCACCAAGTTGATTGGGGTAGCCGTCTGGTGCGTTGCCGTCTTCGTCACTTTCGCCCGGCAGCATTTCGAGTTCAAAATCAAAATCCCAGCCGACCAGCATCAATTGTTGCCGCGCCCCGAGGAAGATTTCACGCAAAACGCGGAAGTAATCCGCCGCATCCACGATGAGACCAAAACGGTCAGCCCGCGCGACGCGCCATGTTGTGCTGTCGTTGAAAAGGCTTTGGATGCTTGCCCCATCGGTCGGGCGCCCGTGGCCCGCCTGTGCCAAACTCAAATCGCCGCGCACGGTAATGTCCCTTCCGGTTTGGTCCTACAAGGCTAAACGCCCACCGCAGGTGGAAGTTGCATGTGTCAAAAAATATCGCCCGAAAGGCCCGTTCAGACAGGCTGCGCTTCAGATAGTTCGCGTTGCAGCCGGGCTTCTTCGGCGGCCTTTGGCGTAGTGAACCGCGCCAGTAGGAAGTAGGCGACAGGCGTGAGATATAGGGTAGAAAGCGTGGCCATGCCCAAACCGCCGACGATCACCCAACCCAATGCCTCGCGCGCCTCGGCCCCCGCGCCCGAAGACAGGATCAGCGGCACGCCCCCCAACACGGTTGAAGTCATCGTCATCATGACCGGGCGCAGCCGGATCGTCGAAGCGCCAAAGATCGCCTCATGAATATCGGCACCCTGATCGCGTAGCTGATTGGCAAATTCGACGATCAGAATCCCATTCTTTGCCATGATCCCGATCAGCATCACCAAACCAATCTGGCTATAGACGTTCAAGCTTTGCCCCGTCATCAGCAGTGCAAAGATCGCACAGGCCAACCCCAATGGCACTGTCGCCATCACCACGACTGCCGAGATGAAGCTTTCAAACTGCGCGGCAAGCACGAGGAAAACCACAAGAATCGCAAAGCCGAATGTCACAAAAAGCCCCGAGCTGGTCTGATCCAATGCGGCGGCCTCGGCCAAGGGCACGATGAGGTTTTCATCGGCGAGCACTTCATCGCCGATTGCCCGCACTTGCACCAACGCATCACCCAGCGACAGGCCCGGTGTCAGCCCGGCAGAGATCTCGACCGAACGGTTCTGATCTTCACGGTCCAACTCGGGTGCCACTGCGCGTTCCTCTAGCGTCACGAAACTGGCCAGCGAAATCATCTTCCCCGTACCGGATTGCACAAAGACATTCTCAAGGTCGCGCGGGTCGTTCACGGGGTCTGAGGTCGACAGCATCTGCACCCCATAGCTGGTATCATCGATAAACACCGACGCGACCTCCCGCCCATCAAGCATGGCCTGCAAAGCCTGACCCAAACCGGTGATATCAACACCCAAATCGGCGGCCAATGTCCGGTCAATCTGAACGAACAACTGCGGCTGTGTGCGCTCATACTCCAACCGAACCTGCCCCATAGCGGGGTCTGTGCTCAGTCGGTCAACCATAGCCTGTGCAACCTCGGACAGTTGCTCATAGTTGTTCCCAGTGATCGCAAAAGACAGCCCCCGCCCTGCACCGCGAATACCAAGCGAGTTGGGCTGGATCGCAAAAGCCCGCACCCCGACGATGCCGCGCAGCTTGCCGTTCATTTCGCCCACGATCTCATCCTGCGCGCGTTCGCGGTCCGCCCAACCGGCAAGGGTAAACACCATGAACCCCCGATTATCCGCGCCAAATCCGGTGATAGAGAAGATGTTCGTTACCTCTCCGGTTTGCTGAAGCGGGGTGATAAGGTCTTCGATCTCGCGCATTTTGCCTTGGGTATACTCAAGCGACACACCCTGCGGGGCAGTGACGCTGAGCAGAGCAACGGCCCGGTCTTCACGCGGGGTCAGCTCTTGGCGAATTTCGCCTGAGACCAACACCGCCGTCAGCGCCACGAAAGCGGCGATCAGCACCACAACATAGGGCATCGCCAGCGCCCAGCGAAGCGTCGCGGCGTAAAGTCGATAAAGCCAGTTGCCAAGCGCCACCACCGGCCCACGCGGATTTTCGACCGCAGGCCGGGTCAGCAGACGACTGGCCAACACCGGACAAAGGCTGAGCGCCACGACCGATGACAGCATCACCGCGATGGCGAGGGTAAAGCCGAATTCACGGAACAACCCGCCCGCTTGGCCCGGCAGGAAAGACAGCGGAATGAAAACCGCCGCCAGCGTCGCCGTGGTTGTGACCACGGCAAAGAACACTTGTGATGTGCCCAAAACCGCTGCCGCCCGTGGCCCCATGCCTGCCGCACGCTGTCGCACGATGTTTTCCAAAACCACAATCGCATCATCCACCACCATGCCCGTGGCCAGCACCAAGGCGAGAAGGGTCAGGATATTGATCGAAAAACCAACAAGATAGATCGCCGCCAACGTGCCGATCAAGGCAACCGGAAGGGTCAGTGCCGGGATTAGCGTGGCGCGAAAATCACGCAAGAAAATGAAAATCACCGCGACCACGATGCCCACGGCAAAGGCCAGCGTGGACAGCACCTCGCGGATCGACCCTGAGATAAAGGTCGCGTCGTCAGAGGTTACAAAGATCCGCACATCATCGGGCAACGTGTCGTTCAACTCTGCCACCACGGCGCGTACGTCGTCTGAAATTTCCAACGTGTTCGAGGTTGCCTGCCGAATAATTCCGATGCCCAACCCCAATTGCCCGTTCGCGCGTAAGATCGTTTCTCCCTCGGCGGGACCGAGTGTCACCTGAGCAACATCGCCGAGCCGGACATTCTCCTTGATCTCCATCGCCTCAAACGCATGCGTGGTCGCGACGCTGGCTGTCGTGCGCACGTTGATCGACTGGCGGTCCCCCGCCAGATCGCCCGCAGGTGCGTCATAAGCGACATCCGCCAAAGCGCCTTGGATATCACCCAAGGTTAAGCCTCGGCTGGCCAGCTCTAACTGATCAATATCGACGCGGAAAAACGGCTCGCGGTCGCCGTAAACTTGCAAGTCCGCAACCCCGTTGACCGAGATTAGGCGGTCTTCGACCCGTTCCTGCACCAGTTTGGTCAGTTCCTCGGGTGAACGGCCCGTCGACGTCACAGCGATCCGCATCACCGGTTGTGCATTTGCGTCAGCTTTGACGATCTGCGGCTGTTCGGCTCCATCAGGTAGTTGGTTCACGATCCGCGCGACAGCGTCGCGTACATCGGTAGCGGCCACGTCGATATCGGTGCTGTCGTTGAACTCCAGCGTGACCCGACTGCGTCCGAAGCGTGAGTTCGATGATATTGCCCGCACACCGGAAACACGGCCCACCGCGCCTTCAATCCGCCCCGTCAGCTCTTGATCCACAGATTCAGGCGACGCGCCTGAGAATGTCGTGGTAACGGTTACGACGGGCCTGTCGACATTGGGCAATTCGCGAATTTCCGCTCCAAAAAGCGCGGCAATGCCCGCCAGCACGATCAGCGCATTCAACACAAAAGCAAGGATTGGCCGGCGGACGAACAGCGCGGTGCCAGCGCCGGTAGAAGGCGGTGGCGTACCTTCGCCAGATGCCTCGGCGCTCATAGGGTTTTCTTTTCTGCGGGGGCTGCGTCTGACTGCACGCTGCCAGACCGATTGACCTCTCGGACATCGCCGCCTTCGCGCAGGGTTTGCACGCCCTCGGTTACCACGACATCAGCCGCGGTCAGCCCCTCCGACAGGACCAACACGGAACCGCTGTTGCGCTGCGCGATTTCAACCGTGACTTGGTGCGTCTTGCCCTCGCGAACCGTCCAAACAAACGGCCCATCAGAAGACCACTGCACCGCCAACGGAGGGATCGCCAAAAGCGCCTCTCCGACAAATGTGAGGCTAACGGAAAAAGCCATACCAGCACGCAGTTGGTCATCTTCGTTGGGCACCCGGCCCTGCACCAAAAGGGTACGGCTGGCGCGGTCGATCACGCTGTCAATCGCGCTGACTTCGCCCTTAAGCGTTAGATCCCGCATACCAAGAGGAGTAACCGTGATCTCTTTGCCCAAGGCCAATTTGCCGACCACCCGTTCCGGCACGCGGAAATCAATCAGAATTTCGCTGCGGTCGGTGATCGTGGCAAGCTCGTCTTGGGCATTAACGCGGTCGCCTTCCTCAATGTCGGTGATCCCAACCCAGCCAGAGATCGGCGCGAGGATACGGCGTTGGGACAGATCAAACTGCGCTTGGCTCAGGGCGAGTTCAGCGCTTTCCAAGGCCAGTTCAGTCTCACGCAGGCGCACTTCGCTGACCGCGCCGGTGTTTTGCAACCGCTCAACACGCACTTGTTCGGTGCGGGCATTCTCTAGTTGCAATTCGGCCTGTTTTTGCGCAATCCGCTCGGCTTCATTCTCCAACAGAGCGATCACCGTGCCCGCCTCAATCAATTGCCCGGCGGGCAGATTGAGTTCGGTGATAACCCCTACAGCGTTGGACCGCACGGTCACTGACCGGCGTGCGCGGCCGTCCCCGATTGCGGTGATGCGGTCGGCCAACTTCTCCTCGCCCACCTCGGCGGTGACCACCAAAGACGGCCCGCCGCCGCCCCAGCCAGCACCGCCGCCGTCCGCTTCCTCCGGTGCGGGATCAATGCCCAAGAGTTCCAGCAAACCGGTATTGGCCACAAAGGGGCGCGACGCGGGTACATAGGTTAACATCACATAGAGCCCAGCAACGAGAACCAGCAAAAATACGATAAATTGGCGCAGAGATTTCACAAGAGTGCGCTTTCTAATGGCGTTACAAGGCGCATAATTGAGCATTCCCCCAGAAAAGGCACGTCAAATCTGCTTGATCGATGGCCAAGCATTCCACGAGGGAGCCGCTGGCTGATACGACTATGACGCGGAACCATGCCTGGTGGAAGAGCGTCAGGGTTGAATACTAGAAATTACAAATCAGCCGCACATATTTTGGGACCACCGGACCAAGCCAGCCTATGTCGAGGCCGGATTTAAGACCAAGGGGACATTATGCGCGCTACCGTTATGCCACTGGTGACATTGCTATTAGGCTTTTCACTTTTACAGATGAGCAATGGGTTGCAAGGCACGCTCTTGGCCATCCGCGCGGGGCTGGAAGGCTTTGGCGGGGTCACCACGGGCCTAATCATGTCGGGCTTTTTCGCTGGGCTAAGCATCGGCTCATTCGTGGCCCCGCGCCTAATCAGTGGCGTGGGCCATATCCGCACCTTTGCCGCGCTCGCCTCTGTCGCCTCGGCGGCGGCGCTGATGCATCTGGCCTTTATCGATCCGTGGGTCTGGATCGCCGTGCGCTGCCTGACGGGCTTTGCCTTTGCCGGGCTGATCATCGTCACAGAAAGCTGGCTCAATGCGTCGGTCAGTTCAGCACAGCGCGGCAAGTTGCTGGCGGTCTATGGCATGGTCGGCATGGCGTCGGGCGCGGCGGGGCAGTTTTTGCTTAACCTCGGCGATCCGGCTGAATTTATCCTCTTTGTTTTGGTCTCAATCGTGATGTCGCTCGCTTTGGTGCCGATCTCTTTATCGCGGGTCGAAGGGCCGCGTGCCGAAGGCGCACAAGAGCCGCCATCCCTGCGTCGCCTGTGGGGTCTGTCGCCCTATGGGGCGGTAAGCGCGGGGCTGGTGGGTGCCTCTATCGGTACGTTCTATGGGCTGGCACCCCTGTTTGCCCAAGAGATGGGATATGCCCAATCGCGTATCGCGCTGCTGATCGCCGCCTTTACCATTGGCGGGCTGGTCTTGCAGTTTCCGCTCGGTTGGATTTCTGACCGGATGAGCCGCCGTGGCTTGGGTATTGGCCTTGCGGCAGCTGGGGGTGCGCTGATGATGTTGACCCTGCCAATCCCCATTCCATCGGGGAGCATGTTGTTGGTGCTGGGATTTGCCATCGGCGGCTTGGTCCTACCCGCGCAGTCCATCGTCATCGCCCATGTCAACGACCGCGCGCCGGGGTCGGCGGTGGTCGCCGTCTCGGGTGGCTTGGTGCTGATGCAAGGCATCGGCGCGGCAATCGGACCGCTGCTGGCCGGTGTGTTGCTGGATACGCTAGGGCCACGGGGCCTGCCGCTGGCCCTCGGGGCGTTTCAACTTGCGATTGTCGCATGGGGCCTACTGCGCATGACCCTGCGCAGCGATCCTGAAACCCTAGAACGTCACGCCGCGCCGCCGCTGACCCCGAACTTTGTCGAAGGTGAATTGAGCCGCGAGGAATAGCGCGGCTCAGCCTTTTGGCCAGCTCTCGGGCACGTTGCTGCGCAACTCATCCAACCACGGTGTCGCCACAGAGTCCGACGGCGCGCGCCAGTCACCGCGCGGCGACAACGCGCCCCCGGCGCTGACCTTGGGCCCATTCGGCAAGGCCGAGCGTTTGAACTGGCTGGTGGCAAAGAACCGGTGCAGGAATTTCTCGAGCCAATGGCGGATCGTTTCGAGGTCATAGGCATTGCGTTTGGCCTGCGGGAAGCCATCCGGCCAGCGCCCCTGTTCGGTATTATGCCAAGCGTGCCACGCCAGAAAGGCCACCTTTGATGGCGCGAGCCCGTAGCGCATCGTGTGAAAGAGGAAGAAGTCGTTCAACTCATAGGGGCCGATCATCGCCTCGGTGCTTTGAATTTCCTCACCCTCTCCGGCGGGGACCAGTTCGGGGGAAATTTCGGTCTCTAATATGGCGTCAAGCACCTTATCCGTCTCAGCGTCGAACTGGCCCGAACGGCTGGACCAGCGGATCAGATATTGGATCAACGTCTTCGGCACCCCGGTGTTCACGGCATAATGGCTCATCTGGTCGCCCACACCGTAGGTACACCAGCCAAGCGCCAACTCGCTCAGATCACCTGTACCGATGACAAAGCCTTGCCGCTGGTTGGCCAACCGGAAGAGGTAATCCGTGCGCAGCCCGGCCTGCACGTTCTCAAAGGTGATGTCATAGACCGGCTCCCCGTCTGAGAACGGGTGATCCATGTCTTCTAGCATCTGCCGCGCGGCTGGCCGGATGTCGATCTCATCGGCGCTGATGCCCATAGCGCGCATCAGTTTCCATGCGTTCGACTTCGTGCCCTCGGATGTGGCAAAGCCGGGCATGGTGAACCCTAAAATACGGTCGCGCGAGATGCCCATACGGTCACAGGCCTTGGCCGCCACGATCAGCGCATGGGTGGAATCGAGCCCGCCAGAAATGCCGATCACCATGGTCTTGCTCTTGGTCGCCTCGAACCGGCGGCGCAGGCCTTCAACCTGAATGTTGAACGCTTCATAGCAATCTTGATCCAGATGACTTTCGCGGTTCGGCACATAGGGGAAACGGCGCACCGGACGTTGCAGGCCTGCGTTTTCATAGTGCGGCTGATGGGTGAATGTTACCCGGCGGAATGTAGGTGCGCGGTGCCGGGCGGCGTCATGGAAACTGCCCGTTCGCATCCGCTCTGATTGAATGCGGCCGCAGTCCACATCGGCGATGGTCAGTTCAGGCTCCAGCGGAAAGCGGGTTGATTCCGCCAGCAGATCGCCCAATTCGTGGATCATGCCCTGCCCGTCCCAAGCCAGATCAGTCGTGCTCTCACCCGGACCGGCAGCGGAATAAACGTAAGCGGCAAAGGCGCGCATGGATTGCGACCGGCACAGAAGGTGGCGGTCAGACGATTTGCCGATCACGATGTTGGACGCCGAAAGGTTGGCGAGGATCAACGCCCCCCCAAGTGCGGCATCCGACGAGGGCGGCGCGGGGGTCCAAAGGTCTTCGCAGATCTCGGAATGGAAGATAAGGCCGGGCAGATCCGTCGCTTCAAAAATCAGATCATCGCCAAAGGGTACGCGACGCCCCGCCACGGTGATCTCTCCGCTGGTGTCACGGCCATGGGCGAACCAGCGCTTCTCATAGAACTCGCGGTAGTTTGGCAGGTAGGATTTCGGCACCACGCCTAACACCGCCCCGCGCGAGATTGCGATGGCACAGTTGTAAAGCCGCCCCTCGCGGCGCAACGGCGCCCCAAGTAGGATCACCGGCGTCATCTCGGCGCTGGCCTCAATCAATACAGCAAGGGCGTCTTCAACAGCATGCAGCAGCGCGTCCTGCATATGCAGATCGTCAATAGCATAGGAGGAAAGCGACAGTTCCGGGCAAACCAATAGATCGACGCGCGCCGCATCTGCACGGCGCATTTCCTCCAGCAGGCTATCACGGTTAAACGTCACATCGGCAGGCCGCACCCGCGGTGTGCAGGTGGCCACGCGGACAAAGCCATGACAGTGGTAGGCGGTAAAGGCGTCGGCTTGGCTCGTGCTCACGTCAGGGTTTCCTTCAATATCGTCATTTGGCAGCGTTCTAGGGTTATGGCGCGGCAGATTGACCCGATGAACCTTGTTACACCCTTCGCGTGCAAGCGCAAAATGCATGGGTTTCTCTTCGGTCTTCACGCGGGGCGTCTGATAGGGCTGTACATTGACCCAACCTCGCCTGCCTGCTTAACATTGCAAGAAATCAATCCGCGCGCATCCATAGACAGGACCAAAAGCGATGATCGACCTTTATACATGGACCACCCCAAACGGCCGCAAGGTCTCAATCCTACTCGAAGAATTAGGGATCGACTACAACGTGCATGCCATCAATATCGGCAAAGATGAACAGCACGCCCCCGCGTTTCTAAAGATCAGCCCCAACAACAAGATCCCCGCCATCGTCGATCATGAGGCCGGGGTCAGCTTGATGGAATCCGGCGCGATCATGTGGTATCTGGCCGAGAAACATGGCCGCTTCTTGCCCGAAGGTCAGGCGGCGCGGGCAGAGGTGATGCAATGGCTAATGTGGCAAATGGGCGGTTTCGGCCCCATGGCCGGACAAGCGCATCATTTCTTGCATTTCAACCCCGGCAAAGCCGCCTATGCCGAAGAGCGGTTCGGCGCTGAGGTCGAACGCCTCTACTCCGTGCTCGACAAACAACTTGAAGGGCGCGACCATATCTGCGGCGAATATTCGATCGCGGATATGGCCTGCTGGCCTTGGGTTTCGCGCTATGAATGGCAGCAGATTGACCTTGCTGACTATCCTAATGTGCGTGCGTGGTACCAACGCCTGCGGGCGCGGGACGCGGTGCAAAAAGGCTACCATGTCCCCAAAGTGATGGGCGACATCCCCGAAGGGTAAACGCGCCCACTCCGCGCCCTTTGCAGGACTGCAACGTGGGCGGGAACCATCTTATAAGTTGAACGGTTGCACTCGCATGGGAAGTGCTGCCGTTCGCGCAAGCTGCCCGGTCCATGAATGGGGAGTGAGTCGTGACGCTTGATTTGATGGTTTTTCATATTGCCAGTTGTCGGGCCCTGTCATGAACGGTGCGCCGCGTTTCGATCCATTCCCGCCCGCATCCCAAGTTAACGTTTTGAACGATGCCGCCAGACATGCGTTGCACGCGTCAGCACGGAAAGAGGAAACCGGCGAGCGGCCCATCGGCACATCTATCGCCATTCTTCGTGACGCCGGACTGATGCAGGAGGACGGCGCGACCACGCCGCTGCGCACCGTTCACGCGCTGATGCAGATCGGCGCGGCCAATCTTAGTGTCGGGCGGTTGTGGGAGGGCCATGTAAACGCGCTGCGACTCATCCGTTTGTACGGCAATACCGCGCAAGCAAGCCACGCTATAGAACTGGCGCGGCATGGCGGCCTTTTGGGGGTATGGGGCGCAGATGGTCACAAACCTGCTATGATTAGCGACGGTGCGTTGCAGGGCGAAAAGGTTTTTGCCTCAGGCCTTGGCACTGTCACCCATGCGCTCATTTCGGTGAACTCTGGCCCCGAAGTACAACTGGCGCTGATTGACGTGACCGACCCGCAACGCGGCGATGCTTCGCAATGGAATATGTTGGGCATGCAGGCCACGGCCTCGGGCAAATACGACCTTTCCGGCATAGCCGTCACTGAGGAAAACCTTATCGGCGCCCCTGGCGACTATTTGAAAGAGCCGCATTTTGTCGGTGGGGTTTGGCGGATAGCAGCACTTCAGGCCGGTGCCGCGGCAGGGCTGATTGACGCGGCGGCAACCGCTCTTCGCGACATGGACCGGTTAGAGGCTGACGCCCAACTGGCACGGCTGATGCAGGTATTGATGCGTGTCTGGGCCGGGATGGCATTGGCGGAACGCGCAGCACTTGCCAGTTTGGATAACGCCCCAGAAGAGACCATCGTTAGCACCTCAATCGCCGCACGGATTTATACCGAGGAAGTCGCTTTGGAGGCGATCAAGGCGGTGGAACAAAGCCTCGGCTTGCGACACTTCGCGGCAGCATCCGAAACTGGGCGCATGGCGCGTGACCTGTCGGTTTACCTGCGCCAAGCCGCACGGGATGCGTTTTTGCAACGCGCCGCACGCCATGCCCTTTCCAGCGAAGAAACAATCTGGGGGGTCTTTAAATGAGCGGAAACTCAGCCCTCCACCAAGCCCTCTCGGGCCACGAGAAGATCGTGGTTCTGGCCCCTCATCCTGATGACGAAACCCTTGCATGTGGAGGCTTGCTCGCCCGTGCCTTCGCGGATGCAGGCGCGCATGTGATCTGCCTGACCGACGGCAGCGCCAGCCATCCGTCCTCGGTTAACTGGCCACCAGCGCGATTGGCCGCTGAACGCCACATTGAGTTGGTCAAAGCAGTTGAAATCTTGGGCGGCACGGCTGACGACGTGACATGGCTCGGCTTGCCCGACAGCCGCCTGCATGAGGTCGCTGGAACCGAAGTATTGGCAGCGCTTACCGACGTGATCGACAGACACAAAGCAAAGCACGTCTTTGTGCCGTCCCGCGAAGACAAGCATTGCGACCATCAAACCACGGCGCAGAATGCCGAAAGCCTGCGGGGAAAGCGGCCCGACCTGCATTTCCACAGCTACCCGGTCTGGAGCCGTTGGGACGATCCAGAGTTTGCACAAAACACCGCGCAATATGACCCTATCCGCCTCGATATCTCTTCGGTACGTGAGGCCAAGATCGCGGGGCTCCGGGCCCATCGCAGCCAGCTTGGACAGATCGTGCAGGACGACCCCGACGGCTTTGTCTTGCCCGAAGCCATGTTCGACCTCTTTGCCCAGAACGACGAAATTTTCTGGAGGATGCCGTGATGGGTGTGGGGTTGGATCACCTGCAAGGGCTTTATGCACAAACCAGCGATCCTTGGGGGTTTGAACATAGCGCTTATGAACAAGCCAAGTTTGCAGCAACCCGTGCGGCGCTGTCACAAAGCGGATACCGCTCGGCCTTTGAGTTTGGTTGCGGCAACGGTCAATTGGCGCGGCATCTAATCGACCTCTGCGCGCGCTATACCGGGATGGACGCGGTAGATACTGCCTTGCGCGCCGCGCGGCAGGCGGTTCCCCAAGGCCGGTTCGTTCAGGGCTTCTACCCCGGCCCCCTGCCAGAGGGCGATTTTGACCTGCTGATCCTGTCAGAGGTGCTGTATTTTCTTGATCACGCGGGGCTGGAACAACTGGCAACCGACATTCAGGCCCGATGGCCAGAGGCCGAGATCATCTGTGTGACATGGCTTGGCCCCACCGGAAATCCGCTTCAGGGAAAGGAGGCGATGCAAGGATTTGCACAAGCAATTGCAACCCATGATTTCGCCCGCCTGAGCCAAACCGACGACTACCGCATCGACCGGGCACTACCAAGGAGGCGCGAATGAGTTTCGAGCGCTGCAAGGATACCGCGATTATCATCCCCGCCCGCAATGAGGCAGAGCGGATTGGCGATTGCCTCACCGCGCTGGCACCGCAGTGCACCGACCGGGTCCGTGTGATACTTGTAGTGAACAACACCGACGATGACACTGGCGCAGTAGCGCAGGCCATCGCTTCGCATCACAGTCTTGATTTGACCGTTCTTGACCTCACCTTCGCCCCCGGCATGGGAGTTGGTGCTGCCAGACAGCGCGGCTCCGCCTTGGCGTTAGAACAGATGCCCCACCTGCGCCACATCCTGACAACCGACGCTGATTGCCGTGTCAGCCCCGATTGGATCGCGCAGAGCCTTCACCATCTGCAACGAGTTGATGCCATCTGTGGCAAAGTTACGTTGAACCCCAAAGAGGCCGACTGCTTGGCCGGATTAGACCCGCATTTACACCACTATGAAGTTGCTTACCGCGAATTGGTGATTGAGCTCTACGCCCGCAATGCCCCCAATTGTGCCGATCTGCGCGGAAGTCACGGTGGGGCCCCCGGTGCCAGCCTTGGTTTCACCCGCGACGCCTATGAAACCGTTGGCGGCTTTGCCCCAATCCCCTGCGGTGAAGACCGTCAGATAATCCGCGCCTTGAGGGCGTTGGGAAAATCGGTGCTTCATGCGGATGATATTTGGGTCGAAGCCTCATGCCGCCTTGTCGGGCGGGCCGAAGGCGGCATGGCCGATACATTACGCGACAGGCTTGCCGGAGTGGATTATCTGGCCGACGACTGCCTGCCCAATGCAACACTTCTGCTTCACCAGCTACGCCAGGGCGCGCTGGCAGTCTGGCCCCCGCAAGTACCGCCCTCTCAGCGTGTGCGCGTACGCGACCTACCTACACATATAGCGGTATTGTCGTCATTTCTGCACAGGCAGGCAGACGGGTCTACATCCACCGACCATCCGGTCCCAGACCATTTTCGGCCCGTCGAGAATTTTCGCGAACTGACTGCAAATGCTAGGGAACCCTCGGCTCTCGGGGAGGTTGAACTCTCGTAGGGGCAGGCAATTGCTCCCCGTTATTGGGCGGCTATTTCGGCCCGCCATACATTAGCAACAAATCCTCCCGATTATTTCCGGGGGCGCTGTGGAGAAAGATCATGACAGACAAAGAACTTGGCAAAGGCGGCGACCCCCGCCAGCAAACCACGGACCGCGAAAAGACAATGACGACCGCGCAGGGCGGTCCGATCGCGGATGATCAGAACTCGCTCAAAGCAGGCCCGCGCGGCCCGGTCCTGATGGAAGACCACGTTTTTCGCGAAAAGATGTTCCACTTCGATCACGAGCGCATTCCAGAGCGCGTCGTTCATGCGCGCGGCTACGGGGTGCATGGGCATTTCGAACTGAAAGAAGCGATCCCCGAACTCTCTTCCGCCGATATTTTCCAGCGCGTCGGTGAAAAGACCCCGACCTTCACCCGTTTCTCCACCGTGGCAGGCAACAAAGGCTCTTTCGATCTGGCCCGCGACGTGCGCGGCTTTGCGACGAAGTTCTATACCAAAGAGGGCAACTGGGACCTCGTTGGCAACAACATCCCCGTTTTCTTTATCCAAGACGCGATCAAGTTCCCCGATCTCATCCACTCCGTCAAACCCGCCCCCGACCGCGGCTTCCCGCAGGCGCAGTCGGCGCATGACAACTTCTGGGATTTCGTCTCGCTCTCGCCTGAAGCGATCCATATGACGGTTTGGCAGATGTCCGACCGGGCGATCCCGCGCTCTTTCCGCTTCATGGAGGGGTTCGGTGTCCATACCTTTCGACTGGTCAACGCCGAGGGGAAATCTCATTACGTCAAGTTCCACTGGAAGCCAAAGCAGGGTGTGCAATCGGTGGTTTGGAACGAGGCGCTCAAAATCAACGGCGCGGACCCTGACTTCCACCGCCGTGACATGTGGGATGCCATCGACGCGGGCGACTACCCACAATGGGATCTGGGCATTCAGGTCTTTGACGACGAATTCGCCGACAAGTTCGAGTTCGACATCCTCGACGCGACCAAACTGATTCCCGAAGAACAGGTACCGGTGCGCATCATCGGCACGCTGACGCTGGATGCCAACGTCGACAACTTCTTTGCCGAGACAGAGCAGGTGGCCTTTTGCACACAGAACATTGTGCGCGGAATCGACCACACCAACGACCCACTGCTGCAAGGGCGGAATTTCTCTTACCTCGACACACAGATCAAACGTCTCGGTGGGCCGAACTTCACCCATATTCCGATCAACGCGCCGAAATGCCCGTTCCATCACTTCCAGCAAGACGGCCATATGGCGATGCACAATCCCAAGGGCCGCGTGAACTATGAGCCGAACAGCTGGGGCGACGATGGCGGCCCGCGTGAGAACCCCGAGATTGGGTTCAAAAGCTACCCCGAAGAGGTCAGCGGCACCAAGCAGCGCGTCCGGTCCGAGACCTTTGCCGACCACTACAGCCAAGCGCGGCAGTTCTACATCAGCCAGACCGAGATCGAGCAGCAGCATATCGCGGCGGCCTACACTTTCGAGCTGTCGAAATGTCAGGAAGAGCGCATTCGCCTAAGGATGTTGTCGCATCTGATGAACGTGCATGACGATCTGGCCAAACAAGTGGCCGAAGGTCTCGGCGTGACCGAGATGCCGGAACCCGCGACCCCGGCCCGTACGCCAATCACCGATTTGCCTGCTTCTGACGCGCTGAGCATTTTAAAAAACCCGCCAAACACCTTTGCAGGCCGAAAGCTGGGCCTGTTCCTCACGAATGGCGCCGATGTGGCGGTGGTCGAAGCGCTTGAAAAAGCCTTTGCCGATGAAGGCGCGATGGTCGCGATCGTGACGCCGCATATCCAAGGGGTTACCCTGTCCGATGGCAGCACCAGAGCGGCGGATGAAAAGATCGACGGCGGACCGTCAGTTGTGTTTGATGCCGTGGCATTGGTCTTCGGCGAAGAGAAAGCCGATCAGATCGCCAAGAACAAACCTTCGCAGGACTTCGTCTCTGACGCCTTTGCCCATAACAAGTTCATCGCCTGGACCAAAGCCGCCGACCCGCTGCTTAGCGCCGCAGGCGTAGAGAAGGACGAAGGCACCACAGAAATCTCTTCCGACAACGCCGGTGGCTTCCTTCAAACTTGCCGCAAGCTGCGCTTTTGGGAGCGCGAGGAAAAGCTGAACTGGGAATAATCCGTTAATGGTCGGGGCAGCGATGCCCCGGCCTTCTTAACTAGCGGCGATGGACTTGTGATGATGGCGAAATCGCATTCGCGGTGTCTTGAAGGCGCGGCAAAATCTCGGCCCTAATCCGCTCGCGGGTCCAGGTGTGCGATGATACCGAACATTGAACAGCCGCAAAGGCCCGCCCATCAGGGCCGGTGATCGGGCAGGCGACGCCGATCTCTGACAAAATCATCTGATCGCTGGAGATCGCATAGCCCTGCTGCACGGCCTCATTAACACTTAGGCGGATTATATCGCGGTCGAGCGTTGTGCGCGCGGTAAAGGCTTTGAGCGGCCAAGTTTCAATCGCCTCTTCCCGGTCTTCGGGCGAGAATGTCGAGATGATCGCCCGCCCCGCCGATGTCGAAAGCGCAGGCAGCCGCCGCCCGATCACCGTAGCTGCGAAATAAGTGCGCTGGCACGGCAAACGGCTGACGTAGATGATATGATCCGTGGAAAGCTCGGCCAGATTCACCGTTTCGCCGATCTCTTGACTAAGGTCGATCAGCTTGGGAATCGCCTGCCCGACCAGTTGATCCGACCAGTAATAGGCATAAGCCAATTCAAGCCACGCGTGGGACGGCCGAAACCGGCGGGTACCCGGATCTTTGTCCAGCATCCCTTCGATATGCAGCGTATTTGCAAGACGTTGCACCGCGCTTTTGTCCAGCCCGCTACGCTCTGCCAGTTCTACCAGTGACAATTCCGTATGCGATTCATCAAAAGCACGGAGCAGCCGAAGCCCTTTGGCGAGCGATCCAACGTAAAGAGTATTTTGCTTCTTTTCCAATCACCTGCCCCGAAAAATTACCCCGATGTTCAAACCGGGGCTTGACGCTTGCCAAGCTGTTTGCGTTTAATAATCGTATAGCGATATCAAGTATTATTATATGATACGCTTCGCAAGGTAAAAACCATACGAAACCAAATTCGTAAACCAACAGGGAGCTGACTATGAAATCTACGGTCCTGAAATCAACCATCACCGGGCTTATCCTCGCCGCTACGTCGGGCACCGCCTGGGCAGACAAGGCTGACGACACGCTGAATGTTGCCTTCACCAAAGAGCTTGAGAACGTCGACAGCTATTTCAACTCATCGCGCGAAGGCGTTGTTTTGCAGCGCGCGGTTTGGGACGGATTGATCTACCGCGATCCAGTCAGCAACGAATACATGGGGAACCTCGCCACCGAATGGGAGTGGATCGACGACACGACCATCGAATTTAAACTGCGCGAAGGTGTGAAATTCCACGATGGCTCTGACTTCAGCGCCGACGACGTGGTATTTACCGTTAACTACGTCGCCGACGAAGCCAATGGCGTAAAAACACAGCGCAATGTGAACTGGATGAAATCGGCCGAGAAGGTCGACGACTTCACCGTGCGCATCATGCTGAAAGAGAACTTCCCGGCTGCGATTGAATTTCTTTCTGGCCCCGTGTCGATGTACCCCAGCGACTACTACGAAGAAGCCGGCCCCGAGGGCATGGGTCTGAAACCGGTCGGCACTGGCCCCTACAAAGTGACCGAAGTTGTCCCCGGCCAGCACTTCAAACTGGAAGCCTATGACGGCTACCACGACAGCCCCAAGGGCAAGCCTAGCATCAAGAACGTAGATATCCGCACGATCCCAGATGTGAACACGCAGATGGCGGAACTGTTCAGCGGATCGCTTGATCTGATCTGGCAGGTGCCTTCGGACCAAGCCGAGAAACTAGCCGCGCGGGACGAGTTTCAGGTCTCCAACGAATCCACCATGCGTGTAGGTTATCTGACGCTGGATGCAGCGGGTCGTTCGGAAGACAGCCCCTTCACCGACGTTCGTGTGCGCAAAGCAGTGAACTATGCGATCAACCGTCAGGAACTGGTCGACGCGCTGCTCAAAGGTAAGTCCAAAGTCGTCTACACCCCCTGCTTCCCCAGCCAGTTCGGCTGTGACGAAGACGCGGCGGTCGAATATGAGTACAACCCCGAGAAAGCCAAGGAACTGCTGGCCGAGGCAGGCTATGAAGACGGCCTGACCATCGACTTCTACGCCTACCGCGACCGTGAATATGCCGAGGCGATCACCAGCTATCTGAACGCCGTGGGCATCGATACCAACTTCAAAATGTTGCAGTATTCCGCCCTGCGCGAGCAGAACATGAAGGGCGAAACCGTCGTGTCGTTCCAGACATGGGGCAGCTATTCGATCAACGACGCCTCTGCCATGGTCAGCCAGTTCTTCAAACATGGCTCACTTGACTATGCGATGGACGATGAGACGCTGGAATACCTCAACATCGCCGACAGCTCGACCGATGAAGCGGTGCGCAAAGAGAACTACACCAAGGCGATCGAACGCATCACCGAGGAAGCCTATTGGGCGCCGATGTTCTCCTACAACACCAACTACGTGACCACCAACGAGGTGGAGTACACGCCCACAGCCGACGAAGTTCTGCGCTTCACCACGGTTAGCTGGAAGTAAACCAACCGGCAGGGGCGCCATGACCGGTGCCCCTGCCATTGCCTTTTCCGCACCCCACCCAGACCCACGCGGCAGGCCCTCCGCCTGCGGCGCAGCCTCAAGGTAGTTGCACCCGTGCTTCAATTTATTCTCAAACGATTGGGACTGGCCATTCTTGTGGCCTTCACCGTGTCGTTTATCAGCTTCAGCCTGCTGTTCCTGTCGGGCGATCCCGCCGCAGCACTTGCGGGCGAAACCGCCAGTGGCGAAGATATCGAGGCCCTGCGCCGCCTCTATGGTTTTGACCGTCCGATGCTGGTGCAATATGGCGAATGGCTGTTTTCGGCCATGCAGGGCGATTTCGGCGAGAGCTACTATTTCCGCCTGCCGGTTGCCTCGCTCATCGCCGACCGCCTGAGCGTGACGATGATACTGGGCGTCTGCGGCATCACCTTCGCGCTGCTGACTGCCGTGCCGCTTGGCGTGATTGCCGCGATCCGCCTCAATTCGATCATTGACCGTGTGGCCCTGTTCATCTCGGTCGCGGGCCAAGCGATGCCGAGCTTCTGGTTCGGTCTGATCCTCATTGTGGTTTTCGCCATCCAACTTGGCTGGCTGCCGCCCTCGGGCACCGAGACTTGGCGTCATTTCATTCTGCCGACCATCGTGCTGGGCTACTACGCGATGCCCGCGATCATGCGCCTGACCCGGGCAGGCATGCTGGATGTGCTGAACTCTGACTACATCCGCACCGCGCGGGCCAAGGGTGCCAATGAAACCCGCGTGCTGTTCCGCCATGCGCTGCGCAACGCGATCATCCCGGTGGTGAGCCTTGCCGCCGTACAAATGGGTTTCATGCTGGGCGGCTCCATCGTGGTTGAATCGATTTTCGCCCTGCATGGCGCGGGCTATCTGGCGTGGGAAAGCATTGCGCGCAACGACCTGCCCACCGTGCAGGCGCTGATCCTGATTTTCTCGATGTTCTACATCGTTTTCACCTTCCTCGCAGACGTGCTCAACGCATGGCTCGACCCCCGCATGAGGAGCAGCTGACATGATCACCGCTGGTACACATGACAGCCTTTTGGATGAAATCACGGGCCCGACACCCGGCCAAATGCTGCGCAAGCGCGTCTTTGGGCACCAAGGTCTCCTGATCGGGGCGATCGTTCTAATCATCCTCACGATCATCGCGATCCTCGCCCCTTGGATCGCACCACATGACCCCTATGCGCAAAGCCTGATGACCCGGATGGAGCCGCCTGCGTTCCTTGGCGGCGATTGGGAACATCCCTTGGGCACCGACCACCTTGGCCGCGATTACCTGTCGCGCCTGATTTACGGTGCGCGGATTTCACTGTTGATCGGGGCCGTGGCGGCGTTGATCTCAGGCGTGATTGGCACGGCCATGGGCGTCGCTGCGGGCTACTTCGGTGGCAAAGTCGATGCGGTCGTGACCTTCCTGATCAACGTACGTCTGGCGATGCCGGTGGTGCTGGTGGCCCTCGCGGTCGTGGCGATCCTTGGCGGCTCGCTTCAGGTCGTGATCGGCGTTCTGGGTCTGCTGCTCTGGGATCGTTTCGCCGTGGTGATGCGCGCCTCGACCATGCAGGTGCGGCGGCGCGAATACGTGGCGGCGGCTCAGGTCATCGGTGCCTCGACCCCGCGCATCCTTTTGTCTGAGATCATGCCCAATATCGCCAACAACCTGATCGTCGTCGTAACGCTGGAAATGGCCCATGCGATCTTGCTCGAGGCGGCACTGTCCTTCCTTGGCCTCGGTGTGCAACCGCCAACGCCGAGCTGGGGGCTGATGGTCTCTGAAGGCAAAAACATGATGCTGTTCGAGCCTTGGCTCGTCCTGATCCCCGGCGCTGTCCTTTTCGTGCTGGTGCTGGCGATCAACCTGATGGGCGATGGTCTGCGCGACGTGACCGCCCCCGAAAACCGGAGCTGACCCATGACAGAACCTCTTTTGAGTGTCCGCAACCTGCGGCTCGACATTCCCACGGGCGGCGGCACCCTGCATGCGGTGCGTGGGATCGACTTTGATCTTAACCGTGGCGAAACCCTCTGCATCGTCGGCGAAAGCGGGTCGGGCAAATCGCTCACCTCGCTCGCGCTGATGGGGCTCTTGGGCAAATCTATCAAGCGAAACGCGGATCGGATGACCTTTGATGGCACCGAGCTGACCACCGCCAGCCAAGGCCAGATGCGCAAACTGCGCGGGGCGCGGATGGCGATGATCTTCCAAGAGCCGATGACCTCGCTCAACCCCGCCTATACGATCGGCGACCAACTGGCCGAGGCGCTGTTGCTGCACCGCAAGGTCAGCCGCCAACAGGCCCGCGCACGGGCGATTGAACTGCTGGAAAAAGTCGGCATCACCGCCGCAGAGAGCCGTCTGTCGCAGTATCCGCACCAGCTCTCGGGCGGACTGCGCCAACGCGTGATGATCGCCATGGCGCTGATGTGCGAGCCGGAACTGATCATCGCGGATGAGCCGACAACGGCGCTCGATGTGACCATTCAGGCGCAGATCCTGCGGCTGCTGCACGATCTGGGACGCGAGATGAACATGGCCGTGATCCTGATCACCCACGACCTTGGCGTCGTGGCGCGGGTCGCCGACAAGGTCGCCGTGATGTACGCGGGCGAGTTGGTTGAGACCGGCCCGGTGGGCGATATCTTCAACGCGCCTTCCCATCCTTACACCCGCGGCTTGCTGCGCTGCATTCCCCTGCCCGGCAAGACCGACCGCGGCGCGAAACTGGGGACCATTCCGGGCATCGTGCCCTCGCTGGTGGGCGAGGTCGAAGGCTGCGTCTTCCGCACCCGTTGCCCCCATGCGGTGGCCGAATGCCGCGGCGACATCCCGAAAAGAGAGGACGGCAACCACGCCTTCCGCTGCATTTTCCCCGATGGCAAACGCCATTCCGAGAAGGAGCTGACCGTATGAAGGACAGCGTAAACACCCCCCCGGTGCTGGAGCTTTCGGGCGTCAGCAAGACCTACCGGGTGAAACAGGGCATGTTCGGCAAGGTCAAACCGCTGACGGCTGTGAACGACGTATCGCTGCAATTGGGCAAAGGCGAAGTGCTGGGGCTGGTCGGCGAATCCGGTTGCGGTAAATCCACCCTCGCCAAGATCCTTTTGGGGCTGGAACAGCCCACCGCCGGTCACGTCAAGATCGACGGCGAAGAGATCACGCAGCAGGGCCGTCTGGCGCTGGCGCGGCGCATTCAGCCGATCTTTCAAGACCCTTATTCCTCGCTCAACCCGCGCAAAAGCATCTATGATGTGATCTCTCTGCCGCTGCGGGTGCATGGCATCGGGGATGAGGCCAGCCGCAAGAAGAAGGTCAAAGAGATCCTCGACGTTGTCGGCCTGCCGCAGCGGGTGATGAACACCTACCCCAGCCAAATGTCGGGCGGCCAGCGGCAGCGTGTGGCGATTGCCCGCGCGCTTATCATGAAGCCCGAAGTGGTGATCTGCGACGAGCCAACCTCGGCACTGGATGTGTCGGTGCAGAGCCAGATCCTCAACCTATTGGGCGAGCTGCGCGAGGAGTTTGGCCTGACCTATCTTTTCATCAGTCACGACCTCGCGGTGGTCGAACACCTCGCGACCCGCGTGGCGGTGATGTATCTGGGCGAGATCGTAGAGCAGAACTCGGTCGCCGGGCTTTTTGACGCGCCGCGTCATCCCTACACCAAGGCGCTTTTGAAATCCGTGCTGACACCCGAGCCGGGCTTGGGCGTGCCAGACACGCAGCTCGGCATGGCCTATCCAAACCCAATTGCGCCGCCGTCGGGCTGCCATTTTCACCCCCGTTGCCCCCGCGCGACAGAGCATTGCAAGGTCGAAGCGCCGCGCCACATCCCGATCCCTCAGGGCCATGTCGCTTGCCATCTGCACGATCCGCTCTCGCCCATGTACGAACAGGAGTAACCGAATGTCCCTTAACCTGTCGCACAGTTCGCAGACCCGTAAGGTCGTCATCGAAACCGAACATGGCGTCGTTGCGGCCCAGCACCGGCTTGCCGCACTTGCCGGGGCCGAAGTGCTGGCGGCAGGGGGCGATGCGGTGGATGCCGCCGTCGCCACATCATTTGTCATCGGTGTGTTGGAGCCGTGGATGAGCGGCCCTGCCGGCGGCGGGGCCATGATGCTTTGGCGCGCCGAAGAAGGTCAGGCCCATGCGCTGAACCACGGCATGCGCAGCCCCGGCGCGCTTGACCCTGCGAACTATCCGCTCAGCGGACGCGGCAAGGCAGGCGATCTGTTCCCATGGGAGCATGTCGAAGGCGACCGCAACGTGCAGGGTGCAACCGCGATTGCCGTGCCGGGTGTGGTCGATGGGCTGGGCCAAGCACATGATCGCTTTGGCAAGATACCCTGGGGTGAACTGCTGTCGCCCGCGATTGACCATGCGCGCAAGGGTCTGCTGGTTGATTGGTACGCCGCGTTGATCATCGCATCTTGCACGCGTGCCCTTGCCCAAGACGCTGATGCCGCTGCACTGTTCCTTGAGGACGGACAATGGCCAACGATCAGCGGCTGGACCGCGCTGGCCGAAAAGCGGCTGGATCAGTCGCGCATGGCCGACAGCCTTGATCAGATGGCGCGGCATGGCGCGCGCACGCTGTATGACGGTGATCTTGGCGCCGCGATGGCGCAGGATGTGCAAGACAAAGGGGGCTCTCTGTCGCGCGAAGACCTCCACGCCTACCGCGCCGAATTCCACGCGCCGCTTGATTTTGCCTACCGTGATGCACGTTTCCATGTGGTGCCGGGCCTTACTGCCGGGCCGACCTTCCGCGATACATTTGCGTCACTGGAGACCGAAGACCTCGGCAGCGCTCCCGGCCCCGACAGTTATGCCGCGATGGCTGCGGCGCTGAAAGGCGCTTACGCACAACGGCTCGGATCAATGGGCGACAGCGGCGAAAGTCCCGAGGCCCCGGGCTGCACCACGCATTTCTCGGTCGTCGACCGTCACGGCAATATGGTCGCACAAACCCAGACACTGCTGTCGATCTTCGGCTCGCGCGTCGTCTCCCCCTCCACCGGATTTTTAATGAATAACGGCATCATGTGGTTCGATCCAGTACAGGGCCGCCCAAACTCGCTCGGCCCGAACAAACGCTGCTTGATGAACGTCTGCCCGGTGATCGGCGAACAGGGTGAAAAACGCTTTGCCTTCGGTGCCTCCGGCGGGCGCAAGATCCTCGGCGCGGTTGCGCAGTTGTCGTCCTTCGTCACCGATTTCGACATGTCGCTGGAAGACAGCTTTCACGCGCCCCGGATCGACGCTTCGGACGTGAACCAACTCATCGCCGACGAAGACCTGCCGCGCGATGTGCTGGACCGTCTGCGCGAAGACAACACTGTTGCCGAAACAAAGCGCACGATCTTCCCCTATGCCTTTGCCTGCCCCGCTGGGGTGATGCGCAAGGGGGAGCGCAATTCGGGCTGCACAGAAATCATGACCCCCTGGGGCGACGCCGTTTCCGAAGATATGACAAAGGACAATTGAACATGAGCCGCGACAGCGCGATTAAAGCGATCTCTTCGTATTTCGACGAAGGAATCTTCCAATCGGAACTGGCCAACCTCGTCTCTTATGAGACGGAAAGCCAGAACCCAGACCAGGCCCCTGAGCTAAAGCGTTATCTGATTGAAACGATGGAGCCGCGCCTGACCGCGATGGATTTCGTCTGTAGCTTTCACGACAACCCCGATCCACGCGGCGGCCCGTTCCTTGTGGGCGAGCGCCACGAGGGCGACGATCTGCCCACAGTGCTGACCTATGGCCACGGCGACGTGATCCGCGCCCAGACCGACCAGTGGCGCGAGGGGCTGCATCCGTTCAAATTGGTTGAGGAAGGCGACAAACTGTATGGCCGCGGCACCGCCGACAACAAAGGCCAACACCTGATCAATATCGCCGCTCTCGAGGCCGTGCTGAAAACGCGCGGCAAGCTGGGGTTCAACTGCCGCATCGTGATTGAGATGAGCGAAGAGACCGGCAGCGCGGGTCTGCCTGAGTTCTTCACCGAACACCGCGAGAAGCTGACGGCGGATGTGTTGATCGCCTCGGACGGGCCGCGCCTGCAACCCGATGTGCCGACCATGTTCATGGGCTCACGCGGCGGGGTCTCTTTTGATCTGATCATCGACAAACGCGACGGGGCGCATCACTCGGGCAATTGGGGTGGCTTGCTGGCCGATCCGGCGATGATCTTGGCCCAAGCGCTGGCGACCATCACCGACAAACGCGGGCAAATCCAGATCGCGGAATGGCGGCCCGACAGCCTGACCCCCTCGGTCCGCGCGGCGTTGAAAGACCTGCCGATCGAAAGCGATGACGGCCCCGCCATCGACACCGACTGGGGCGAAGAAGACCTGACCCCGGTCGAGCGCGCCTATGGCTGGAACAGCTTTGCCATTCTTGCGATGAAAAGCGGTGTCCCCGAAGCGCCGGTCAACGCGATCTCGGCCCATGCAACTGCCACTTGCCAATTGCGCTATGTGGTCGGCACCGATCCCGAAGACATCTTGCCCGCCCTACGCCGGCACCTTGACAAACACGGGTTTGAGGAGGTGCGGATCGAGCCGCACGACCGCGGGTTCTTCCGCGCCACGCGGTTGGATGCAGATCACCCTTGGGTCAAGTTCGTCGCGGAGTCTTTGACAAAGAGCGCGGGCAAAGCGCCGCATATCCTGCCGAACCTTGCAGGGTCACTACCCAACGACAGTTTCAGCGACATTCTGGGTCTGCCCACCGTTTGGGTGCCGCATTCCTATCGCAGCTGTTCGCAGCACGCGCCGGATGAACATGTGCTGAAACCCGTCTGCCGCGATGCGCTGCGCGTAATGGCGGGCGTGTTCTGGGACTTGGGCGACGGCAATACCCCGCCGCGCGAAAAATAGAGAATATTGCGGGCGGGGGCGTATCGCCCCTGCCCGTCGTTTACATCGCTGCGCGAATACAGGCTTCAAGGACGTCTTGGCTCAGGTCGCAGGGGTTGGCCCGCATAGAGGAAGACGTCGCTGCCTCACGCGCGGTCTTACTCAGGTCAGCGTCTTGGGAAATCCAACGGTTCAGACGGTCGACCTCCCATTCATCAAGCAGGTCCGCGAGGGCGTTGAACGTGCCAGTTTCCGGCAGATCAAACCCCTCTGCCAGCCATGTTTGCACCTCAGAGAAACGCGCGGATGACCCGAGCATATCACTATTGGCCGCCAGCACCGGCCCCAAAAGACGCCCACAGATCACCCCATGCGGCGCGCCAAACTGTCCACCGATCACACCGGCCAGCCCATGGACTGCGCCGAGGCCCGCATTCGCCAGCGCCAGACCACCCGACAGGCTGATATAAGCCATCGCATCCCGCGCGACAGGGTCTTCACCCGCTGCCAGACGTTTGAGCGCGGCAATCCCCTGTGGAATCGCGGCACGGCAGAGCGCATCGCTGAGCGGGTTGGCTTTGCTTGAAAGATAGGGCTCGATCACCTGCACCAACGCATCAAGGCCCGACCCCAATGTCACGCCGCGCGGCGCACCATCCGTCAGCGCAGGATCGACCAAGGCCAAACGCGGCAGCATTCGGTCGTCACGCAGGCTGACTTTTCGCGCGGACTCAGGGACGCTGATGACCGCGTTTTTCGTGACCTCTGCCCCGGTGCCTGACGTGGTCGGGATCGCGATCATTGGCAGTGGATCAGCCTTTAGCGGTTTTCCGGCGCCCACGACTTCGAGATGCTCCATCACGTCGCAATCCGAAGGGATCAGCGCCGCTGCGGCTTTGGCAAGGTCGATGACCGCCCCGCCGCCAACGCCAAGCACGACATCCGCCCCGCGCCCAGCCAGCACGGCGGCGCGCACGTCTTCGACCGATGGCTCACCACTGCGGCGCACTTGGGTCACGTTGCATCCGGTCGCCGTTAACGCTCGCGCCAGATCATCGACCCATGCGACAGAACTGCCGCGCAACAGCAGGACTTGTCGGCCGTAACGCCCCGCGGCGGTGACCGCCTCGGCCGCGACACCACGGCCAAAACGGATATGTCCGGCAGTGGCGAAACCGAAGGGGGCAAGCGTCTCCATCAGAATTGCAACGTCGCTTGAACGGCACGCTGCCAAGCGCCGTATTTCTCTTCGCGGGTGGTTTCATCCATCTGCGTTTCAAACCGTCGATCAAGCGCCCACTCGCGTGCAAAGCCTTCCATGTCCGGATAGATCCGCGCCCGTTGTCCCGCCAGCCATGCCGCACCAAGCGCCGTGGTTTCCAGCACGTCAGGCCGATCAACCGAAGCGCCGATCACGTCGGACAGGAACTGCATCGCCCAGTCACTGGCACTCATCCCGCCGTCGACACGTAGGGTGGCAATCTCACCCGATTGCCCTTGCGCGTCCCAATCCGCCTGCATCGCCTCTAGCAAATCGCGGGTCTGGTAGCCGACGCTTTCCAGTGCCGCGCGGGCAAGTTCAGCAGGGCCGGAGTTGCGCGTGAGCCCATAGATCGCGCCGCGACATTCGGCGTTCCAATAGGGCGCGCCGAGGCCGACAAAGGCGGGGACCAGCACGACGTTTTGATGCGGGTCGGCTTGCTCGGCCAGCCCTTGGGTCTCGCTTGCCTCCCGGATCATTTTCAGCCCGTCGCGCAGCCATTGCACCACGGCACCGGCAACGAAGATCGAGCCTTCGAGCGCATAGGTCGGCTTGCCGTCGAGTTGATAGGCAATGGTGGTGAGCAGCCGATTGGTCGAGGTCACCGCCGTCTCGCCCGTATTCAGCAGCGCAAAACAGCCCGTGCCGTAGGTCGATTTCATCATGCCGGGCTGGAAACAGGCTTGGCCAATGGTCGCCGCCTGCTGGTCTCCTGCCACACCAAGGATCGGAATCTCGCGGCCAAAAAGGTCAGGTCGTGTGGTGCCGAAATCCGCGGCGCAGTCTTTGACCTCGGGCAGCATCTCGACAGGAATGTCGAACATTTTGCAGATCGTCGTGCTCCACCGGCCCTTGTGAATGTCATAGAGCATGGTGCGCGCGGCGTTGGTGGCATCGGTCACATGGCGCGCGCCGCCGGTGAGTTTCCAGATCAGGTAGCTGTCGACCGTGCCGAAAAGCAACTCGCCCGCTTGTGCGCGGTCGCGCGCCCCGTCGACGTTATCCAAAATCCATTTCAGCTTGGTGCCGGAGAAATACGGATCAGCCAGCAGGCCCGTGCGTTCAGTGATGATCTTGTCATCGCCACTCTCGCGTAAGGCGCGGCAGAAATCGGCAGTGCGGCGGTCTTGCCAAACGATGGCGTTATAAACTGGCTGGCCGGTCTTGGCGTCCCAGACCAGCGTCGTCTCACGTTGGTTGGTGATGCCAATGGCGGTGATGTCATCGGGGCGCAGGCCCGCCTTTTCAATCACCGCGCGGCAGGTGCCCGCAGTGGTCGACCACAGATCCCCGGGATCATGCTCAACCCAGCCGGAACGGGGAAAATGCTGCGGAAACTCTTCTTGGGCGGTGGCCGTCACCGACATGTTACTGTCAAAGATGATCGCCCGTGAGGACGTGGTTCCCTGATCAATGGCGAGGATATGGGTCATGGCGCAGCCCCCGGTTGTCTTATGAAATGAAAAAGGGGCCGGAGCGCTGATGCGCCCCGGCCCCCGAAAGTTGGCTTACTGCCAGGACTTGATCAGCTCTTCGTAGCTGATTGTTTCGGGCTCGGGGTCTTCGTTGTCGAGCTTGGCAACGGGCGAACCTTCCTGCTCAAGCCAGTAAGAGGCTTCACGCTCTTCGTTCATTTTCGGACCCAGATCACCTTGGACGCCTGCGCGCTCAAGACGTTCCATGACCTTTTCCTGCTCGGCGCAGAGGCTGTCGAGTGCCTCTTGTGGGGTTTTCGCACCGGACATTGCGTCGCCGATGTTCTGCCACCACAGCTGCGCCAGCTTGGGGTAATCCGGCACGTTTGTCCCGGTGGGCGACCATGCGGTGCGCGCGGGCGAACGGTAGAATTCCACCAAACCGCCGAGTTTCGGCGCACGTTCGGTGAAGCTTTCGTGCTGGATGGTCGACTCGCGGATGAAGGTCAGACCGGCGTGGGCCTTTTCAACATCGACGGTTTTCGAGGTCACGAACTGCGCATAGAGCCATGCGGCCTTGGCACGGTCGACGGGGGTGCTTTCCATCAGCGTCCAGCTGCCCACGTCCTGATAGCCAACCTTCTGGCCATCTTTCCAATAGGCCCCGTGCGGGCTGGGGGCCATACGCCACTTAGGCGTGCCATCGTCGTTCAACACAGCCTTGGCGCCATCGTTTACCATATCGGCGGTAAAGGTGGTGTACCAGAACATCTGCTGAGCAATCGCACCCTGCGCAGGGACCGGACCCGCTTCGCCAAAGGTCATGCCAGCGGCCGCAGGCGGTGTGTACTTTTCAAGCCACTCGATGGATTTGGTGATCGCATAGACCGCCGCCGCATCGTTGGTCGCACCGCCGCGGGTCATGCAGGAACCAACAGGCTGCGAATTTTCGTTCACGCGGATGCCCCATTCGTCAACCGGCAGGCCGTTCGGCTCGCCTACGTCGCCGCCACCAGCCATGGACAGCCACGCATCAGTGTAGCGCCAGCCAAGGCTCGGGTCTTTCTTGCCGTAGTCCATGTTGCCAAAGACTTCGACGCCGTCGATGGTGCGGCCTGTGAAGAACTCAGCGATGTCTTCGTAAGCGGACCAGTTGACCGGCACGCCCAAATCATAGCCATATTTCTCTTTGAACTCGGCCATCAAGTCGGGGTCGGTGAACCAGTCGTGGCGGAACCAGTAAAGGTTCGCGAATTGCTGGTCGGGCAACTGGTAGAGGTCGCCGTCTGGTGTGGTGGTGAAATCCAGTCCGATGTAATCTTCCAGATCGAGACCGGGGTTGGTCACGTCCGCACCCTCATTCGCCATCCAGTCGGTCAGGCTACGCGCCTGTTTGTAGCGCCAGTGCGTGCCGATCAGGTCAGAGTCGTTGACATAGGCGTCATAGATGTTCTCGCCCGACTGCATTTGCGTTTGCAGTTTCTCGACCACGTCACCTTCGCCGATTAGGTCGTGGGTGATGTTGATCCCGGTGATCGCGGTGAAGGCCGGGGCCAGCACATTGGCTTCGTATTCATGGGTGGTGATGGTCTCGGACACGACTTTGATGTCCATGCCTTTGAATGCTTCGCCAGCGTCGATGAAGAACTGCATCTCCGCTTCCTGCTCTTCGCGGCTCAGCGCGGAGCGTTCGATTTCCTCGTCGAGGAATTTCTTCGCGGCATCCATATCCGCGAATGCTGGCCCGGCGAGCAGACCGAGCGTGACCGCAAGTGCGGTACTCGATTTCATGACAGATCGTTTCATTATGTCCTCCCTAGACATTTGGTCGTGTCGTATGGCTGCCCCGATTAACCGGGATCAGCCGTGATAGCGCCTAGACCCAGCGAAATACGGCTGCGGCATAGGCAAGGCAGACCAGCAGCGCATAGGGCTGCGGCCCCGCCTCGAAACCCAGCCAGATCAAATTGATAAAGGCCGAGCCGAGAAGCGTGATGAACAGACGGTCACCACGGGTTGTTTCGATCCTAAGAATGCCGGTGCGCGGCGTCTCAGGAAATTTGATCGCGAGGATCGTGAAAGTGATGAGTAACAGCGCGATGACACCGAAGAAGATCGCGGTGGGCATGGTCCAAGCCATCCAAGACATGAGCGGCCTCCCTTTATACGCGCCCGAGGGCAAAGCCCTTGGCGATGTAGTTGCGGACGAAATAGATCACCAAAGCGCCCGGTACGATTGTGAGCACCCCGGCGGCGGCCAGAACGCCCCAGTCGAGGCCCGAGGCGCTCACGGTGCGCGTCATGGTGGCGGCGATGGGTTTCGCGTCGACCGAAGTAAGCGTCCGCGACAGCAGCAATTCGACCCATGAGAACATGAAGCAGAAGAAGGCCGCGACACCGATGCCGCTTGCGATCAGGGGCGTGAAGATGCGGATAAAGAAGCGCGGGAAGGAATAGCCGTCGAGATAGGCGGTCTCGTCAATCTCCTTGGGCACGCCGCGCATGAAACCTTCCAAAATCCAGACCGCCAGCGGCACGTTGAACAGGCAATGCGCCAGCGCCACGGCGATATGCGTGTCGAAGAGCCCCACCGAGGAATAAAGCTGGAAGAACGGCAGCGCAAATACGGCAGGCGGGGCCATGCGGTTGGTCAGCAGCCAGAAGAACAGATGCTTGTCGCCCATAAAGCTGTAACGCGAAAAGGCATAGGCAGCCGGCAGTGCCACGGCGAGCGAGATCACGGTGTTCAGCACCACATAGATCAGGCTGTTGACATAGCCCATGTACCAGCTTGGATCGGTGAGGATCTTGGCGTAGTTCGCCAGCGTCAAATCACGCGGGTAGAGCGAGAAGGAACCGAGGATTTCGGCGTTGGTCTTCAGGCTCATGTTGATCAGCCAGTAAATTGGCAGCAGTAGGAAAAGCAGGTAGAGCGTCATCACCACCACAGACCCTTTGGGCCGGAAGCGGCTGCGCCGGGCGCGTTTGTCGGCGGTCACGTCACCCGGAATGGGCGCGGCACCGGGGGCTTGCACGGTTGTGTCGGTCATCACACACCATCCCTTTTGTCGAGGTTGACCATCACGGTGTAGAACACCCATGAGATCAACAGGATAACGAGGAAATACATCAGGCTGAACGCCGCTGCGGGGCCGAGGTCAAACTGGCCAATGGCCATTTTCACCAAGTCGATCGACAGGAAGGTCGTGGCATTGCCCGGCCCGCCTCCGGTCACGACGAACGGCTCTGTATAGATCATGAAACTGTCCATAAAGCGCAGCAGAATCGCGATCATCAGCACGCCTGCCATCTTAGGCAGTTCGATATAGCGGAACACGGCCCAACGGCTGGCTTGGTCGATCTTGGCAGCCTGATAGTAAGCGTCCGGGATGGATTGCAGCCCGGCATAGGCCAAGAGCGCCACCAGCGAAGTCCAGTGCCAAACATCCATAACCACGACGGTAATCCAGGCGGCGGTGATGTCTTGGGTGTAGTTATAGGTGATGCCCAGCTTGTCGAGCGTGTAGCCCAAAAGGCCAATGTCGACGCGGCCAAAGATCTGCCAGATGGTGCCGACCACGTTCCACGGGATCAGCAGCGGCAGCGACATGAGCACCAGACAAAAGCTGGCCCAGAACCCGTTTTTCGGCATGTTCAGCGCAACAAAGATGCCCAGCGGAATTTCGATCGCCAGAATGACACCCGAAAAGATCAACTGACGGCCAAGCGCATCCCACATCCGGTCGCTGTCGAGCATGTCGGAGAACCACTCAAGCCCGGCCCAGAAGAACTCATTCCGGCCAAAGGTGTCTTGCACCGAGTAGTTCACCACGGTCATCAGCGGGATCACAGCCGAAAAGGCCACGAGGATCAGAACGGGCAGGACAAGGAACCATGCCTTTTGGTTGACGGTCTTGTTCATGCGGCCTCTCCCTCTGCGCTGATGCGCCAATCGTCGGCATAGACATTGATGCCCGCCGGATCGAAACTGATCGCGGTGTTTTCACTAGGCACGGATGCGCCTTCTTCGGCGATGGCGCTGACCGGTTGGCCGGCCACATCAAGGCGGATGATCTTGTGGCGGCCCACGTCTTCGACGCGGGTTACCTTGGCAGGCAGGCCCAGCCCTTCGCCGTTGAGGCGGATAAACTCGGGCCGGACACCTAGCTGGGTTTTGCCGCCCTTAGGGGCGTAAGTTTTATTCAAGTTGATGCTTTTGCCCGCGACCTGCGCGGCATTGCCCGAGATCTGCGCATCAAACAGGTTCATCCCCGGCGAGCCGATGAAATAGCCCACGAAGGTATGCGCGGGCCGCTCGAACAACTCTTGCGGCGTGCCGATCTGCACCACCCGGCCATCATACATCACCACGACCTTATCGGCGAAGGTAAGCGCCTCGGTCTGGTCGTGGGTCACATAGATCATTGTGTGGCCAAACTCGTGGTGCAGCGATTTGAGCTGCGTGCGCAGCTCCCATTTCATATGCGGGTCGATCACGGTCAGCGGCTCATCGAACAACAGAGCGTTCACGTCTTCGCGTACCATGCCCCGGCCCAGCGAAATCTTCTGCTTGGCATCCGCCGTGAGGCCGCGTGCCTTGCGATTCAGCTCGTCTTCCATGCCGATCATCTGCGCGATCTGCTGCACGCGCTCTGCAACATAAGAGGCATCCGCGCCCCGGTTGCGCAGCGGAAAGGCGAGGTTATCGCGCACGGTCATCGTGTCGTAGACAACCGGGAACTGGAACACCTGTGCGATGTTGCGCTCTGCCGTCGGCGCGTGGGTCACGTCCACGTCGTTGAACAGAATGCGACCCTGCGAAGGCTGCAACAGGCCCGAGATGATGTTGAGCAGCGTGGACTTGCCGCAACCGGACGCACCCAAAAGCGCATAGGCTTCGCCGTCGATCCAATCGTGGTTCAATTCTTTGAGGGCGAAATCATCCTCACTGCTCGGATTGGGCAGATAGGAATGCGCGAGGTTATCAAGCGTGATCTTGGCCATTATGCCGCCTCCGCATAGGGCGCGGCAGAGACGAGCGCCCCGTTCGCGTCAAAGAGATAAATATGTGCCGGATCCAGATAGACCGGCAGCGGCTGGCCGGGTTGCAGATGCTGGATGCCATGCACCAGCCCGACCCATTTCGCGCCGTGATAGTCGAGGTGGACAAACGTCTCCGAGCCCGTGATCTCGGTCACATTCAGCACCGCGTCAAAGCCGATCGCCTCAGGAGCCTGCGCGCTTAGCGTCAGGTGGTTGGGGCGGAAACCGGCGGTATATTCACCGTCTTTCAGACTTGCCATCGTGGCAGGCGCGGGCATCTCACCGCCGTCAAACCGCAGCGTGTTGCCCGATTTGGTCATGCTAAGGAAGTTCATCGGCGGGTCGGAGAAGACCCGCGCCGTCGTGGCATTCTCAGGCCGACGGTAGACGCTTGGCGTCAGGCCGAATTGCGTGACGCGGCCCTCCCAAAGCGTCGCGGTGTTGCCGCCCAAAAGCAGCGCCTCTTCCGGCTCTGTCGTGGCATAGACAAAGATCGACCCGGCGCGTTCAAAGATGCGCGGAATCTCGGCGCGGAGTTCTTCGCGCAGCTTGTAGTCGAGGTTCGCCAACGGCTCATCCAGCAGCACGAGACCTGCGTTTTTCACCAGCGCCCGCGCCAAGGCGCAGCGCTGTTGCTGACCGCCCGAAAGCTCCAGCGGTTTGCGGTCGAGCATCGGGGTCAACTGCATCAGTTCAGCCGTCTCGCGCACGGCGCGGTCGATCTCGTCCTTTGACTTACCGACCAGCTTCATCGGCGAGGCGATGTTGTCGTAAACGGTCATCGAAGGGTAGTTGATGAACTGCTGGTAGACCATCGCCACCTTGCGGTCTTGGACGCGCATCCCGGTGACATCTTCGCCGTTCCAGATCACCTGCCCCGTATTGGGCACATCAAGCCCCGCCATCAGCCGCATCAACGACGTCTTGCCCGCAGATGTCGGCCCCAAAAGCACGTTCATCGTGCCCTTTTCCAAGGTCAGGTCGGTCGGGTGAATATGCGTTTGACCGCTCACCGTTTTCGACACGTTTTTTAGGATCAAACTCACGTTCGTCCTCCCCTCATTCCGCTGCAGAGGCGGCTTGTTTCGCCGCGCGCATCTGCATCCATTCATCAAGACGCGCGATCTGCGCCTCATCCATTCGCAGGCCCAGCTTGCTGCGGCGCCAAACGACGTCTTCTGCGCTGAGAGCATACTCTTTGTTCATCAGCCAAGCGACCTCACGCGCCGTGAGGGTCGCGCCGAAATGCTCCCCCATGTCCGCGAGCGTCTTGGACTCACCCAGCAGCACCCATGCATCTGTACCATAGGCCCGGATCAGCCGCGCTGCCCAGCTTTCATCTAGGAAGTCGTAGTCCGCTTTCAGGCGCGCGATCAGTTGCGCTACCCCA
This sequence comes from Sulfitobacter sp. DSM 110093, assembly GCF_022788715.1. Lineage (NCBI taxonomy): Bacteria > Pseudomonadati > Pseudomonadota > Alphaproteobacteria > Rhodobacterales > Roseobacteraceae > Sulfitobacter > Sulfitobacter sp. DSM 110093. Next base: position 54,775 of record NZ_CP085170.1, on the reverse strand, counting down.
TCCACCGGAAAATCACCGCCCGGCAAGGCAACGCCAGCGGTCCAATGGCCCGACAACTCGTCGAAATGCGGGGCGATCAGATCCAGCGCGTCTTCGGCCAGTTTGCGGTATGTGGTGATCTTGCCGCCAAAGACATTTAGGATCGGCGCGCCGCCCGTTTCGTCCACCTTGAGCGTATAGTCCCGCGTGGCCGCCGTGGCGCTGCTGGCCCCGTCATCATACAGCGGGCGGACGCCGGAGTAGGTCCAAACGATGTCAGCGCGGGTGATGTCCTGCTTGAGATAGCCGTTTACGAAGTTGATCAGGTAATCCTGCTCTTCGGGGGTGCATTCCGGGGTGACGGATGGATCGGGGTGGTCCGCATCCGTGGTGCCGATTAGGGTGAAATCCTGCTCATAGGGGATCGTGAAAATGATCCGCCCATCGGTGCCTTGGAAGAAGTAGCATTTGTCGTGATCGTAAAGCCGTTTGGTCACGATATGGCTGCCGCGCACCAGCCGCACCCCTTCGGAAGAGTTCAGCCGCGCGGTGTTGTGGATGATCTCGCCCACCCACGGGCCGCCCGCGTTGACCAGCATCTTCGCTTGGATCACCTCTTGGGGACCGTCTTGGCCATGCTCAACCGTCACGGCCCAGCAATCCGCTTCGCGTTGGGCCGAGATTACTTTGGTCTGCGTCATAATGCGTGCGCCGCGCAGTTCTGCGTCGCGGGCGTTCAGGACCACAAGGCGCGAATCCTCGATCCAGCAATCGGAATATTCGAACGCCTTTTCAAATCGGTCTTCCAGAGGCGCGCCCTCTGGAGTGCCCTGCAATGACAGGCTGCGCGTCGCCGGAAGAACCTCGCGTCCACCCAGATTGTCGTAAAGAAACAGACCCAAGCGGATAAGCCAAGCCGGACGGCGGCCCCGCATCCACGGCATGAACAACCGCAGCAGCTTGGAGGTCGGCGTGTCCCCTTCAAACCGCATGTCACGGTGATAGGGCAGCACAAACCGCATCGGCCAAGAGATATGCGGCATCGCTTTCAGCAGCACTTCACGCTCGGTCAGGGCGTGGCGTACGAGGCCAATCTCGAAATATTCAAGATACCGCAGACCGCCGTGGAACAGTTTGGTCGATGCCGATGATGTTGCAGACGCTAGATCGTTCATCTCGGCCAAGGTCACGCTAAGACCGCGACCCGCGGCGTCGCGGGCGATACCGGCACCGTTGATTCCGCCGCCGATGACGAAAAGATCGACCGGAGCCGTGGCCACATGGCTATCGGGCTGTTGGTTCACGATCCGGCCCTCCCCCAGCACAGATTGGTGTAATTCGCTGCCAGTGTTACGAAACGACTCTCAACTGCACAAGATTTATTTTCGTTTATGTTCGTTTTGACGATATACCGAACATGTTATGCGCAACAAGGCGCGCGATTGCTTGCGTTAGTCGAAACACTGGAGATAATGCACCGACAGCAGGCAGGAGCTACGCCATCTCACAGACATTCCGCCATCCAGACATACTTGAAATCGCCCGGCGCGAGGGCAAGGTCACCGTCGACGGGCTGGCCGAACATTTCGGCGTCACCCATCAAACCATCAGACGCGACCTCACCGAACTGGCAGATAGTGGCAAGTTAGAGCGGGTGCACGGCGGCGCGGTGCTGCCTTCGGGAGCAAGCAACATCGGCTATGCCGAGCGGCGCAACCTGCATGAAGACGCCAAAAACCGCATCGCCCGCGCCTGCGCCGAACATATTCCGGATGGCTGCTCGGTTTTCTTGAATATCGGGACAAGTACCGAGGCCGTGGCCCGTGCGCTGTTGCATCACCGCGATCTGATGGTGGTGACGAACAACATGAATGTGGCGAACATCCTTGTCGATAATCCCGAGTGTCGCATCGTATTGACGGGCGGTGCACTGCGCCGCGTCGACGGCGGGCTGGTTGGCAACCTGACGATTGAAACGATTCGACAGTTCAAATTCGATATCGCAGTAATTGGCTGTTCGGCGATGGATGCAGATGGAGATCTGCTCGACTTTGACATTGAAGAAGTGGGCGTAAGCCAATGCATCATCGCACAGTCGCGCAAGACGTTTTTGGTGACCGATCATTCAAAGTTCAAACGCTCTGCGCCTGCGCGCATCGCCTCTGCCCGAGAGGTCGATATGTTTTTTACCGACCTTCCCCTGCCCACGGGACTAATGGACAAATGCACGAGTTGGGAGACTGAGGTGATCTATGCGCCAGAGGTGTGATAAAGTTCGCTACGCCTCTGACCACTCTCGTACCGGAGGTTTCACGACCAGCATCGGTGCGCAGTTTTTCAACGCCTGAACATAGGTCTGGCTCCAGCGGTTCACATCCGTGGCGCGCACTTGTGCCATGCAACTTGCATGACGGCGTTTGCGTTCTTCCAGTGGAAGGGCCAGTGCCGTCTTTAGCGCCTCGCTCATATCTTCGATGTCATAGGGGTTGACCAAGATCGCATCGGTTAAATCTTCGGCGGCACCGGCCATATGCGAAAGGATCAGCACTCCGGGGTCTTCGGGGTCTTGCGCAGCGATATATTCCTTCGCCACAAGGTTCATCCCGTCGGCAAAAGGGGTGACGATCCCCACACGCGCGCGGCGGTAAAGCCGCGCCAGCAGGTCGCGATCAAGGTTCCGGTGAATATAGCGCAACGGGGTCCAGTCGATCTCTCCATGTTCGCCATTCACGCGGCCAACCAACTCTTCCAATTCGTAGCGAAGCTCACGATACGCTGCGACTTCTTCGCGGCTCGGTGGGGCGATCTGCACCATGCTCACGCGGCGCTCACGTTCATCGCGGGTTTCCAGATAGCGGCCGAAGGCACGGAACCGATTGGGCAAGCCTTTGGAATAGTCCAGCCGGTCAACGCCGATGACGATGTCACCCGCCATATCGTCTGCCAGCCGGTCTTGTTCGCTGCCGCCCTGCGCGGCTTGAACAAAGGTTTCCACGTCGATCCCGATGGGGAAAGACCGCACCGCCACTGCCCGCGCGCCGCATTTGATCGTGCCGTTCATCAGGAATTCGGAATCCGTCTCGGCGCGGAACATCTCAAGACAGCGCGCCACGTCAGCGCGGGTTTGCAGACCGACAAGATCATAATCCGCCAACCAATGCGCCAAATTGGCCTCACGCGGGAGGGCGCCCATATCACCCAAGGCGGGGAAGGGAATATGCAGGAAAAACCCGATCTTACCAGTAAAACCAAGCTTGCGCAGCTCAGTCGCCAAAGGGAAGAAATGATAGTCATGGACCCAGATCATATCTTCCGGTCCGGCGATCTTTATCACCTGCTGCGCAAGGCGCGCATTAACGGCGCTATATCCCCGTTCAAACCCTCGGTCGAGCTCGACCAGATCACCGCGGCGGTGGCAGACCGGCCAAAGTACGGAATTGGAAAAACCAAGGTAGAAGTTTTGGTAATCTTCTGGGCTTAGGCTGAAGCTGAACCGCGCGTATTCGCTTTGGTCGCCATATTTCGTCAGGCTTTCGGCTGGGTTATCTGTCGTCTCAGGGTGCGATCCAATCCAGACGCCGCCGATTTTGCGCAGGGTTTCGTGAAGCGCAAAGACCAATCCACCAGAAGGGGCGGCCTCTGAAGGGATGCGATTTGAGATTACAATTAATCTGCCAGCCATTTTTTGTGCCTCGGGAACAATCAATTTCGGCCGCCGAGCCTGAATAGACGGAACGCCGACCACCACTAACGGGTTAATGGTTCAGTTCGCTAAAGGTTCCCAGCTTGGACTGAGATGGTCAAACATTTTGCAGGCGCAGCATCGCAATGAGGGGTGATTATCTTTTCAGCGCCCAATAAAGAACCATGCAACACCCACAGGCAGCAGAGACATCAGGATCATTGCCAAGATCACCACCCTACCGTCACGCATAAGATAGCCCGCGGCGAATATGGCGATCATGGCCGATGCAATGGAACCCGACGTGGGGACGATCTCCATGAACGGCATGAACATAGTGAGCAACAGGACCATGATCAGTGGCAGGTAAATCCATGGGCGATGGAGCAGGAACGTCGTACGCTCGTGCAAAAACCGGTCAACAAATCTCACCGGACGGCGTAGCCATTTAACACCTTCGCGGAGCTTATCAGCCGCGATATCACGGCGCATGACAAACCCCGGCAGCCACAAACTATCGCGGCCCACGATCATCTGCACCACCAAGAACATGACCACCAGACCAACGAAAGCCGTAACTCCAGGTATGCCACTGGCGGGCGATGTAGAGATTAGGCTGAACGCAAGTATGGTCGAAGCAAAAGAATGTTTGCCAAGGCAGTTAATAATCTCTTCCACCGTGATCTGCCGATCATCGCCGCCGGAAAGATTTTCCATCTGGTCAAGCACACCGTCAAGAGTAGGCCCATCTGTGTCGCTCATGAAATTCTTTTCCTTCTGATACCGGGCCGCAGCACTGTTCATGTTAACAATGCGCGAGCGCGGTGAAAGTTCGAGCGCACCGATGAATTGCGCTCAGCCCCGCGCGCGCAAAAATGCCAGTAATCCGCGTTCGGCCTGGGTCATATCATCTATATCGGGTGGCTCAGGCAAGTCTTGAGGGTGCAGGCAGAGGTCAATCACCTGCGGATGGATATAGCTGTTACGCGCAATGGTGGGAGTGTTGTGCAATCTCTCTGCTGCCGCTTCGGCCATGCCCTTGATGGTAGGCTTTTCTTGGGCCTGCGCTACGCCGAATGCCGCGACCGATCCTGCCCAAGTGCGAAAGGTCTTGGCCGAGAACCCTTCTATGCCAGCGGCATCGGCGATGTAATCATTTAGGGCCGAGGAGGACAAACTGCGCGGCTCCCCCTCTTCATCAAGCCATGTCAGTAGATCAGCGCCCGGCAGGTCGCGGATCTTTTCCAATGCGCGCATGAGGGTTCGGTGAGCAATCTGTCGGCGCACCCGCTTGCCGCCCTTTGCGATGAAAGACGCCTGCAACTTGCCCTCCCGTAGCACCAGGTGTCGCCGTTTCAGCGTTAACGTGCCATACGTGCGGTTCGTTTTGGTATAGACCTGATTGCCCACCCGAAGCGACAGACGGTCAATCATCGCCACGGCGGCGGCCAGCGCGAAGTCACGCTCCCCCAACTCTCCATTCAGATCACGCCGCACGCGTCGGCGCAGGCGGGGCAGCGTCTCGGCGAAATCGGGCAGGCTCGCGTATTTCTCTTGTGCCTGCGCCTCTGACCAGAGCGGATGATAGCGGTACTGCTTACGTCCCCGTGCATCGAAACCTGTGGCCTGCAGATGGCCATTCACATGCGGGCTGATCCACACCTTTTCATAGGCCGGAGGCACCGCCAATTGTGTCAATCGATCGCGTTCAGCCTTGTCCTTGATGCAACGCCCATCGACCGCATGGTAGGAAAACCCCCGCCCACACCGCCGGCGGGCGATGCCGGGCTTGCTATCGGGGTAATACATTAGCGTGGATGGTGCGTTCATTTGCATTTCCGGGGAAGCGACATGTTTCGGTTAATGTGCAGCAAAGAGATCGGCGGCCCGAGGCGCTGTGCAGATTAACGCCCCTGCTTTACATGGGTTCCCAAGGCGTCCTGCGCACATCTCTGCGCAGTTGCAGCATAAATGCTTTGATTTCGCTGCGGTGACGCATAAGTTTCCTATTGAAATGCCCGTATAATGAGACGGATAGACCAGACCCTATGGAAAGCACCCCCTTGCCGCACCGCAGTCTGCCGCCGTTGATCACGGCCCGGCGCTACGCGTTTTTTCTGGACCTCGACGGCACCTTGGCCCCCATTGTCGACAACCCCGAAGATGCCTGCCTGCCCGAACGCACCCGGCACCTGTTAACCCGCCTTGTGGCCGCGACCGATGGCGCTGTTGCAGTAATCTCAGGCCGGGCGATGGCGGATGTGGACCGCATCTTGGGCGCGCTGCAACTTCCGGTTTCAGGGTCGCACGGGCTGGAACTGCGCGTTGGTCCCGCGACTGGAGAAACCTCGCAAGACATTCAAGGCATCCCCGCCACTGTGATAGACTGGGTTGAGGAATTCGCCGTGCTGCATGGCGTCACCTCAGAGCGCAAGCCGGGCGCGATTGCCCTGCATTATCGCAAATCCCCTGATCAAGGGGACGCGTGCCGCGCCTTTGTGGATACACTCACGGGCGAAGACCCAAGTCTGCGGGGCTTGCACGGCAAGATGGTCAGCGAAGTGGCGCTGAACGGGGTCGACAAAGGCGGGGCAGTTGAACGTTTCATGGCGTCCCCCGCTTTTGCAGACAGATTGCCCGTAATGGTGGGCGACGATGTGACAGACGAAGACGGTTTTCGTGCGGCACAGGCGCAGGGTGGTTTTGGCATCAAGATCGGCCAAGGCACCACGCTGGCGCAGCATCGGATCGACGATGTTGCAGGTTTTGCCGATTGGCTGGAAGAAATTTTGCGCTGAGCTGGCCCGCCCGGCAGGTGCAATAGAAATAGGAAAGAGGGACGTATGGAACTGGGTGTCATCGGGAACTGCGCAGTCGCGGCTTTGGTCAGTCGCGAAGGGGCGATCAACTGGTTTTGCCTACCGCGTTTTGACGGCGATCCGGTCTTTCACAGCTTAATGGGCCACGGCGCGGGCGAAGAGGGCGATGGTGAATTCGCCGTCGAAATCGAAGGGATGACCGAGAGCGAGCAGAGCTATCTGCCCAATACCGCGATCCTGCGCACGGTCCTGCGCAGCGCAAAGGGCGCGGTTGAAATTGTCGATTTCTGCCCCCGTTTCACCGCCTATGGCCGCAGTTTCCGCCCACAGATGTTGGTGCGCCAAATCCGGCGCATCGAAGGGTCGCCGCGGGTGCGACTGCGTCTGAAACCGCGCTTTCAATGGGGCGAAGTCGCGCCGACCCTGACCCGAGGGTCCAACCATGTCCGCTTTGTCGGGCCAGAGCAGAATATGCGGCTAACCACAGATGCGCCGATTGATCATGTTCTGGATGCACGGATGATCAACCTTGAAGGCGAAATGACGTTCATCCTTGGCCCCGATGAGACGCTATCAGACAGCGCCGAGCAGATCGGTGCAACCTTCCGTACTAAGACCACGCGCTATTGGCAGCGCTGGACGCAGCGCCTTGCGATCCCTTTTGAGTGGCAGGAGGCCGTGATCCGCGCGGCAATCACGTTGAAGCTTTGCAGCTATGAGGCCACGGGCGGGGTTATCGCCGCGATCACAACCTCGTTGCCCGAAGCGCCGGATTCGGGGCGTAACTGGGATTACCGCTATTGCTGGGTGCGCGATGCGTTCTTCACCGTGCGCGCGCTCAACAGTCTCGCCGCGACCCGCACCTTGGAGCATTATTTCCAATGGCTGATGAATGCCGTGGCGGATGCCGAAGGTGGGCATATCCAGCCCGTGCTGGGGCTGGGGCTTGAGACGGCGCTGATCGAGCGTATCTCACCCAGCTTGCAAGGGTTTCGCGGCATGGGACCGGTGAGGATCGGCAATCAGGCGCATGAGCATTTCCAGCATGACACCTATGGCAACATCATCCTCGGCGCAGCGCCCGCGTTCTTTGATCACCGCTTGCCGATGAATACCGGACGGACGGCCTTTGAACAGCTAGAGCCCTTGGGCGAACAGGCGTGGGAGTTGCACGACGAACCTGATGCGGGGATTTGGGAGCTGCGCAGCCGTGCCCGCATTCACACGTCTTCGTCGCTGATGTGCTGGGCCGCCTGCGACCGGCTGGGCAAGATCGCGCAGCATTTGGAATTGGACGACCGCGCCGCCCTCTGGGCCGAGCGCGCCGAGGTCATCCGTGACAAGATCCTCGACAACGCATGGTCAGAAGAACGCGGCGCCTTTGTCGAAAGCTTTGGCGGCAGCACCTTGGATGCCAGTGTCTTGCTGATGGGAGAGGTCGGTTTCCTGCCACCGAAAGACCCGCGGTTCATCGCCACAGTTGAACGCCTGTCCGAAGTGTTGGGCCGCGGCCCCTTTATGCTGCGCTATGAAGAGGCGGATGATTTCGGGGTGCCGGAGGTGGGCTTTAACGTCTGCGCCTTCTGGCGGATTGATGCGCTCGCCCGGATTGGTCGCGAAGATGAGGCGCGCCAGCTTTTCGAAGAACTGCTGGAAGCGCGCAACCATCTTGGCCTGATGTCTGAAGACACGGCATTTGCCACCGGCGAGGGCTGGGGCAACTTCCCGCAGACCTATTCGATGGTTGGTATCATCAACGGCGCGATGCGCCTGTCAAAACGTTGGGAAGCCGAGCTTTAGCGCGAGAAGAGCAGCCGCAGACCCAGAAGCCCCAGAACTGCCGACGCGGCACGGTCAAAATAGATTTTGGTGTGTAGGTAACTTTTGCTTACGGCGGGCCGGCTCATCCCAAAGGCAAGCGCGGTGTAGAACATCACTTCGATGATCAGGTGATTGCCGACGATCAATAGGTTCTCGGTCAGGCGCATCCCTTCGGGAAAGATCACCACCAGCACCGCCGCCGCAAAAAGCACCGATTTGGGGTTTAGAATGTTGATCATCATCCCCTGACGAAACGCGTGGCGCGCGGGCTTTACGGTGGTGGTGATCGGTTCTCGCGCACCGCGCCACATGCTATACGCGACGTATAGCAGATAGACCGCCCCAACCATTTTGACGATAGCGTAGGCCCAGGGGAACGCGAGGAAGACCGCCTCCAATCCCATAAGGGCTGCAAGCGTCCAGAAAGACGCGACAAGACCAAGGCCAAGCCCCACGGCAACGCCCGCCTGACGCCCAGAACTCAGCGTGGTTTTCAGCGCCACCAGAAAAGCGGGGCCGGGGCTGAGGATCGACGCGATAAGCGCGATGTTGAAGGCGATGAGATGCGAAAGCTCCATGGGTCTATCCTCGGTTATCCGATCTCAGCTATGCGCGCCTTCCCACAGCGGTCAACAACGATCGGTGGCTTCGCCGCGCAGCCTAGGCAAACCCAGCGGTTCCCGCACAAGAAATGCGCAGCCCTTTAGACGAAGGAACGCACCGTCGCGATTGCCCCATCGAGCGCTTTGCCTTCGGCATCTTGCAACGCCGCTTCGCGCAGGCGCGCGATCCACTGGGCCGCATCATCGCGCCCACGCAGCATTTCAGCGGCATCCATCACCTTGTCGAACTTACCCAAGCCCCGCGCATGAGTGTCAGAATAGCCTTTGATCAAACGGCGACATTTCACCAGTTCGACCGCGACATCATAATCAGCATCAACCTCAGCCAAGCTACGTGCGAGCCAATCCTCGAGATGCGCCGCCTCAATCGCGTGGCGATGGGTTTTCAGCCGGTAGCCTTTCAGTCCCCCCAGCACATGCAGCATCATGAAAGCCGGAAGTTTATCTGTGCGCAAGCGCCGGCCTTTGTCGAACCAACGGTTCAGCCGCGCCATCCACGTCTCGCTCGCCTCTACCTTCGCGCCAAGACGCGCGGGCATTAAGCCTGCGATCTCTTCGGCGCGCGGGTGAAAATACTCGGTCAACTGCATGAGGTTCGCGTCGCCTGCCCGCATCTCTTGCCGGATATGGGCAAAACGCGGAGCGCGGGTTTTCAGGTCAGCAACGCGGATGATGTCGTCATAGGCCATGGCGTTGGCAATATATTTCGCCGCTTCCGCCGAGAGCTGCCAGTCCTGCGCGGCGCTGTCGCGGGCCAGGACGGTATCGAGCCGATCCAGATAGAGCGTACCATAGGCGCAGTCTTGGAAATTCACAACTTTGGACAGGCCCGCGAATGCCAAATCATGCACCGCTTCGGGCAGCGCGTCGGCGCGGGCGACCAGGGCGTCCCATTGGCTTTGCAACGCCTCTGGTCCGGCGAGGCGGAAGGGCGTTTCCGGCTCGTCCATAGCGATAGGCGCGCTGGTGGGCAAACGGCCCTGCGCTGCATCAAAGCCCACGGCGAAGGCACGCAACGAAGGCTCGACCCCCTTGCCCCCTGCGCGGATCGCGTCCTCATAGGCCTCCCGCCGGAACGGCAGCGCCCCGGACCCGGCCAAAGCGCCAAAGAGCGAAGCGGAAATGACAGAGCCTGCGCCGACAGCCAGCCCTTCCATATCCTCCAACACCAGTTTCTGCGCCGCGATCTCAGCCGCCGCGCGCACTTCATCGGCATTGGCAATGCCGTCACCCGGCGCCATCTTCTCGCTCACCGCAAGGGCGCGGTGGGTCGAGCCGATCAGCGTGGTGCGGTCTGGCGTCACGAAACCGCGCATCACGGCGCGGCCAACCTCCATCATCTCAGCCGCAATCAACACATCGACATCGCCCGCCGCAGGGGCGAGCGCAAAGACCGGCTCCAACGCGCTTTTGCGGGCCATCTCAACATAATAGATCGTAGCCCCGGTACGCTGCGCCACCCCCGCGACCGAGGTCGCCTGACAGACATAGCCTTCGGCCCGGGCCATGGATTCGATCCACCCGGTCAAGACGCCGCCGCCCTGCCCGCCCACGGCCATGACCGCGAGCTTGATAATTTCACCGACACGCGCATCGGGTGTCTTTTGCGGCAGGACCAGATTCACGTCGTCACTCCTTCGCTGCGCAGCCGCTTTGCGTCGCGCCGTCTTTGTAGCCAAGCGATGATCTGGCTGGTTTTCTCGGCACGCCACCGCTCGAAACGGGTGGGGTTATGCACCACATCAGCCTGATAAAAGGACGGGCAGAGCACCGCCGTATCGGCCACTTCGCCGCAGTTGCCGCAGCCCACACAGGTCTGATCGATATGCGCCACCGGATCATCCCGCAGCGGATCGTCGAGGCGTTTGAGCGACAGCGACGGACAGCCCGAGAGCCGGATACATGCGTGATCCCCGGTGCAGACATCCGCATCGACGCCAAAACGCGGCACCTCCATGCGACGGCCTTCTTTGATCGCTTTGTTGCGGAGCGGCTTCTCGCGGCGCTGCTTGTTCAGCATGCATTCCGAGGAGGCCACGATCACCTTCGGCCCCTTGTAATCGGTGGTCAGGGCCTCGCGCAGCACCTCGCGCAGCTTGCCTACGTCATAGGTCCGGTCGATCTGGCGCACCCATTCCACGCCGACGCCCTTAAGCGCCTTGGAGATCGGATTGTTGGTGCTCTTGGTGTCGTTATGCGCCCGCGAGGACATTACGTCCTGCCCGCCGGTGGCGGCGGAATAGTAGTTGTCGACAATCACCGCGACGCTGTCGGATTTGTTGAACACCATGTTCCCGATCGAGGTCGACAACCCGTTATGCCAGAATCCGCCATCGCCAAGAATAGAGATCACGCGCTTGTCGCCGCCGCCGTCGAAGGCCGCATTTGACGCGGGGCCGAGGCCATAGCCCATGGTCGAGCCGCCGATCTCAAAGGGCGGCAGCACGCCGAAAAGGTGGCAGCCGATGTCGCCGGTAATCTGGTGCTTGCCCAGCTCTTGTTCGGTCAGTTTCATCGCGGCAAAGATCGGGCGTTCCGGGCAGCCGGTGCAGAAACCGGGCGGGCGGATCGGCACGGTGTCAGACAGATCGGGGATTGCGGGCGCTTCGGCGTTGGGGGCACGGACCTTGCCGGGCAGCATCTCGGGCGCGGCGACTTTGAGGAAATCCGTCACCCCGTCGAGTAGCACCTGACCGGTGTACTCGCCTGCCATCGGCAGCACATCTTTGCCGTGCAGCTTCACCTTACGTTCGAGTTTGTAGAGGTAGGAGCCGAGCTGCTGTTCGATATGATCCGGCTGGCCCTCTTCGACGACCAGCACGTGATCCTTACCTTTGCAGAAGTCGTCGAACTCATCGCGCAGCAGCGGATAGGTGACGTTCAGCACATAAAGCGGAACCTCGGTCTGGCCGTGGATATCCGCAAGGCCGAGCCGTTGCAGAGCACGGATGACAGAGTTGTACATGCCCCCCTGCACGACGATGCCGAGCGGGGCTTCCTTGGGGCCGAAGAACTCGTTCAGCTTATTTTCGCGGATGAATTTCTCCGCCGCAGGCCAGCGGTTCTCGATCTTGTCCTTCTCATGCAGATAGGACATTGGCGGCAGCACAACGCGGTTGAAATCAGAGCGCGGATTGGCGGCGGCTTCGGCCACGGTGAGTGGCGGACGCTGGTTGTCACGGGTCTCAAAGCTGCCCGTGACATGGCACGACCGGATGCGCACCATCAGCATCACCGGGGTGTTGCTGGCCTCCGAAAGCTCAAACCCATCCGTTACCGCCTTGGTGATGCAGGGCAGGTTTGGGCGCGGGTCGAGCATCCAAAACTGTGATTTCATAGCGAAGCCGTGGCTGCGCTCTTGCATAATCGAAGAGCCTTCGCCGTAGTCTTCGCCGACGATCACCAGCGCGCCACCGGTCACGCCTGAGGAGCTAAGGTTCGCCAACGCATCAGAGGCGACGTTCACGCCCACCGGCCCCTTGAAGGTCACGGCCCCACGAATGGGGTAATGCACACTCGCCGCCAACATCGCCGCCGCCGCCGCCTCAGACGCATTCGCCTCAAACCGTACGCCCAACTCGCCCATGAGCTCTTCGGCATCCGCCAGCACGTCCATCAGATGCGAGATCGGTGCACCCTGATAGCCGCCCACATAGCCGACCCCGTTTTCCAGAAGGGCTTTGGTAATCGCGAGGATACCCTCACCTGTGAAGACGTCACCGTCTCCTTTGCGCAGGTGTTCCACCTCTGCTTTGAACGAACGCTCGGCCATGAGACCCTCTTAAAAATCGTGTTTTCGGATGTTGCGCAGCATGGTGCGCAATGTGCCTACAAAGGCCTCTTTCTCATCGGCGTCGATGCCCTTGAACATCGCGCCATAAGCTTCGGCCATATGCGGCCAGAGCCTTGCATAGGCGTCTTGGCCTTTGTCGGTCAGATAAACGCGGGTGGCGCGGCTGTCATTTGCGTCAGTCTCACGGCGCACCATTCCGTCACGCACCAGTGCATCCAGCGCGCGGCTTAACGTAGATTGCTGCACAACCGCATAGACCGCCAATTCACGGATCAGAATACCGTCGATCACCGACAGAACGGCGAGAGAGCGCATCTGCGGCGTGGTCAGCCCGAGGGCCGCCATTTCCGTGGACAGGGCGGCATTATACCGCCCCATGATCCGGTTCATCAGATAAGGCGCAAAGTTTTCGAGCCCAAGCTGGTCCAACGGCGCGCTATCCGCATATGAGAGAGGTGGTTTCGCCACCGATCAGCCCTTTGGCACCAGTGCCAGCGCCCGTATTGGGCTGCCAGTGCCGTTTTTGATCTTGAGCGGCGCGGCAATCAGGATTGCCCCCTTGGGCGGCAGTTTGTCGAGATTGGCAAGGCTTGCCAGACCAAAGCAGTTATTCTTGTGCAGCAGGTTATGCGCCGGGTATGGCGGCTCCATCCCCCCAGCTTGGCCTGCATCTGTGCCGATGCATTGCGTGCCCCAACCGACAATCTTTTTGCTCATCAGATACTCGATCGCATCCGGGGTCGGGCCGGGGCTGTGGGGCCCGGTTTCATCCGCGTTGAGGAAACGTGCCTCGTCGTCCACACGGGAATCCCAATCAGTTCGCATGACGACCCACTCGCCCTCGGCGATCTCGCCATACTCGGCTTCCCATTCCTTGATGCCTTTGGCGTCGAGCAGGAAGTCGGGGTCTTCTTGGGATTGCTGCGAACAATCGATGACATTCACCGGTGCGACAAGGCGCTGCACATCAAGGCTATCGGTGAAACCGTCCTCATAATCTTTGCCGGTGATCCAGTGGTGCGGCGCGTCGAAATGCGTGCCGGAGTGCTCGCCCAGCACCATCCAGTTCCATGCGAAGAACGGGCCGTCTTGATCATATTCACTGATCTTATGAATCTCAACTTTGGGCGTCGGCTTGGCAAAGTCGGCTGGCAGTTGCAGGATCGGCGTATCCGGCCCCAGAACGCCGGAACAATCGACCACTTCGACCCCGCCCGAGGCCAGCATCGCCCCGAATTCGCGCATTACATCTGTCGCACTCATCTGTCTTTTTCTCCCTTGATAGACGCACCCTCTCCCGGTGCAATGATCCCTGAGAAGACGCTAGCCAAATTTATATGCGTTTGCAATTATCTTCTTCCAAAAAGGTCGCCTCACAACGCAAACGGCCCGCCGCAGAAGCGACGGGCCATCCAAACGAGAAGCGTTCGGGTGTGGTTTAGGCGGCGTATTTGGCGACCGCGCCACCCTGTTTGCACCAATCGGCGTACCAAGCACGGAAAAGGTTGTACTGCGCTTCGGCATAGCCGCGCTGGCTGTCCGACAACACGTCAGACTCATTAAAATGCAGCGCGTATTCGGCATGGCCTTCAAGCACCATGAGGTGCTTATAATAAAGCACTAGATCAGGACCCTCATCAAAGGAGGACAGAACACCAAGCGCCGCGTCGAGCTCTTGCGCCCGCTGACGTGCCTCTGCATCGCCCGCCGCTGCGGCCTGACTTAGCGCGACGAGATGCAGCACTTCGCGGGGCAGCACATTGCCAATCCCTGTGATCGCACCAGTCGCACCACAGTTGACGAAACCGTGGAAAACGGTGGTATCCACGCCAATCATCAGTGTGACGCCATCGTCACGGCTGGTGATGTTTTCTGCCGCATAGCGCAGGTCGTCGGCGCCGCCGAACTCTTTGAAGCCAACGAGATTTGCATGCTCTGCCCGCAGCGCAAAAAACAGGTCTGCACGGGTGGCGAACCCATAATAGGGGCTGTTGTAGATCACGGCAGGAAGCTCGGGCGCGGCGGAAAGAACTTCTTTGAAATGCGCTTTCTGCGCGGCAACCGATGTCCCACGCGACAGGATGCGGGGGATCAACATCAGACCTTTAGCGCCAACTTTCTGGGCATGGGCGGCGTGTTCAGCGGCCAGCTTGGTGTTTACTGCACCTGTGCCAACGACCACCGGCACGCCAGCGTCGACAAGGCGCTCAACGCCTTCCATCCGCTCAGCATCTGTCAACAATGGCCAATCGCCCATCGAGCCACAGTAAACAACCGCGCTCATTCCATCGGAGATGAGTTTTTTGCCCATACGCACCAGTGCGTCGAAGTCGGGTTTGCGGTCTTCGGTGCAGGGGGTCATCAAAGCCGGAATGCAGCCGGAAAAGATCGTCGGGGTCATTGGGTTCTCCATCATAGAAACCGGCTGCAATCTGCCGGGCTTGGCTATATTTTGCATATTGTATTTTGTTTGTCGACAATAAATCTACGCGCAAAAACATCTGCAGTTTCTGCAACTACTTTTCTGCAATTTATAGTTCGATATGCTGTCGACGATCTCGCGAAATCAGCGCTTGGATCTGCTGCACGATCTGGTCAGCATGCGTCCCGGCAAGGGAATCTGCACGGGCCACGTCGCGCGCTTCAATGGTGGCGACTAGGTCTTCGTGTTCTTGCACATATTCATTCGGAAGCTGGTCATCGAAGGATTGATAATACATCCGCAGCAACCGCCGTCCCTCATCCAAAAGCCTCAGGCACAACGATTCGTAGTAAGGGTTCCGACCCGCACGAGCGATCTCGGCATGAAACTCTCGGTTGGTCGCGATCATCGACAGCGCGTCTTGTGCGGCGACCGCTTTGGCGAACTCGGCCTGTCGGGCGCGGATAGCCGCCATATCTGCAGGTGTATGAAACTGCGCCGCGAGCCGTGTGGTGACGCGGTACATCAAGGTCATCGCATCAAAGAAGGTGTGCAGGTTCATGAAATCGATGTTCGATACCACGGTCGAGCGATTGGGTAACGTGGTCACCAGCCCTTCGCTGGCCAGCCGCACCAAAGCCTCGCGGATCGGGGTGCGGGACATCGACAACCGCTCAGACAGGCGAATCTCATCAATTGGGCTGCCCGGCAGCAGTGTAAGATCGAGAATCTCATCGCGCAGAATCGAATAGACAAATTGTGCCCCAGACCCGCGCTTGCGCTCTGCTGATTTAGGTTTGTTGGTCATGGGGCGGTATCGTCCTGCTCAAAGTTCTCTACTTCATTGTTGGTAAAGCAATATTTCAAGAATGCTACAATAGTGCCATAGCGTGCAAAGGCGAGCGTAGGCGTGAACACGCACGAAGATCAGCAAATATCGCTTTTCGATGTCGCACAAATTTTACGCAACTCTGATCAGATATCTGGCAAGAATTGCCGCAACCCGATGATCTGAAATGCCTATTTCAGAAACTCCAATCGCCGGATTGACAGTCGGAAAGTTGCAACCGCATACTCGACCAATCTTATATTGGTTCAAGAAAGCGATCCATTGCCCAGCCCTGACACCGGTTCCGACAAGGTTTTGCTCGAAGTGCGCGACTTCAGCCTGCGCTTTCGCGGCGCGCCGAGCGACCAAATCAATCACGTCAATTTCTCGGTCAGCCCGGGCAAAACCCTTTGCGTTGTCGGCGAAAGCGGATGCGGGAAAAGCGTGACGTCTTTGGCGATGATGGGGCTGTTGCCTGCGGGCGCCGCGACGATCGGGTCGGGCGAGATGATTTTTGAGGGGCAAAAGCTGGACCTCGCTGATCATACCGCGATGCGAAAACTGCGCGGCAGCCGGATGACGATGATCTTCCAAGAGCCGATGACCTCACTCAACCCCGCCTTCCGCATCGGCGATCAGATTGTTGAGGCCGTTCTGGCCCACAGTGATGCCAGCAAGTCGGAGGCCGAAGACAAGGCACTGGCAATCCTCAAGCGGGTCGGCATTCCGGCGGCAGAAAAGCGGATGCGGGATTACCCGCACCAACTGTCAGGCGGTATGCGCCAGCGGGTGATGATTGCGATGGCGCTGGTCAATGATCCGTCCTTACTGATCGCAGATGAGCCGACCACCGCGCTCGACGTGACCATTCAAGCGCAAATCCTCGAACTGATCCGCGACCTTCAGGCCGAGACAGACATGGGTACGATCATGATCACCCATGATTTGGGTGTCGTGGCCGAAATCGCCGATACCGTGGCGGTCATGTATGCGGGCACCATCGTCGAGACTGGTCCGGCGGAGCGTATTTTTAACGATCCGCAGCACCCTTACACGATCGGCCTCATGTCCTCGATCCCGCAGCTGAGCGGCCCGCGTGGGCGCTTAGCGACGGTGCCGGGCATGGTGCCGACGACGCAGAACATGCCCGAAGGCTGCCGCTTTGCCACGCGCTGCCCTTTTGCACAGCCGATCTGCGCCAAGGAGCCGCCGCTTGCCCCACTTGAGGGCGGGCACGCCGTGGCCTGTCACTTCGCCCCGCTGGAAACACATCTGGAGCAGAGCGCATGAGCGATACCATTCTCAAAGCGCACGCGCTGAAGAAACACTTCAAAACTGGCGACGGCATGATGCGCGCGAGCGGCACGGTTAAAGCCGTTGATGGCGTCTCCTTCGACGTGCGGCGCGGAGAGACATTTGCCATCGTCGGTGAATCCGGCTGCGGCAAATCCACCCTCGCGCGGCTTTTGATGCGGTTGCTGACCCCGACCGAAGGCGACGTGCAGTTTGACGGCAGCGATGTGCGCAGCCTTGCCGGGCGTGACCTCACGGCGCTGCGCCGCGACATGCAGTTTATCTTTCAGGACCCGTTCTCTTCGCTAAACCCGCGTATGGGTGTGGGCAAGCTGGTCGGTGAGCCGCTGGAAACGCATTTCCCCAAAATGTCCGCCACCGAACGGCGGGGCAAAGTGGCGGAACTGCTGGCGAAAGTCGGCCTGCGCCCCGAGCACGCCGAACGCTACCCGCATGAATTTTCGGGAGGCCAACGCCAGCGCATCGGCATCGCCCGCGCGTTGGCCTCGGCCCCGAAACTGGTGATCGGGGATGAACCTGTATCGGCCCTCGATGTTTCGGTGCAGGCGCAGGTGATTAACCTTTTGGGTGATCTGCGGGATGAGCTTGGGCTTACATTGGTAATCATCGCGCACGACCTTGCCGTGATCCGCCACATGAGCGACCGCGTCGCAGTGATGTATTTGGGCCAGATTGTCGAGCAGGGTGATGTCGACACGGTCTACAACCACCCGCGACACCCCTATACCCGCGCGTTGCTGTCGGCCATTCCAGTTGCGGCCCATGGCGTGCGCACGCCGCAGACCGCGCTTGAGGGCGAGATGCCGAGCCCCGCAAATCCACCTTCAGGCTGTCGCTTTCACACCCGATGCCCCTATTCCAAAGAGCGCTGCGCGAGCGAGCCGCCTGCCCTGCGGAAAACGGACCTTGCCGACGGCCATATCGCCGCCTGCCACTATTTCGAAGAGATCGCCGCCGCCCGGCCGGACCTTGGCCTTGCCGAGACACCGCAGCGGGCGCCGGGCGCCGCGGCGCGCTTTGCACTTTATCAAGATGCCATGCGGGACAGGACAACGCTCCGCCCCCGCCAAGACCAAGAATAACAGGCTGAAACAGACTTAATGAAACGACAGGAGAGTTCGACATGACACTGACCAAAATGACACTTGCGGCCGCGCTTTTGGGGGCCACGACCCTCGGCGCGCAGGCGGCTGACCTGCGCATCGCGCTGCAATCTGACGCCGATGTGCTGGACCCCGACCAGTCGCGCACCTTTGTGGGACGGATCGTCTATACCTCGATGTGCGACAAGCTGGTGGACATCACGCCTGACCTTGAGATCATCCCACAGTTGGCGACCGAATGGTCCTTTTCTGAGGACGGCAAGCAACTGACCATGAAGCTGCGCGATGATGCGGTTTTTCATGATGGCACGCCGTTTGATGCCGAAGCCGTGGCCGCCAACATCGACCGCAGCCAGAACCTTGAGACTTCGCGCCGCAAATCCGAGCTTTCCTCCATCACCGGTATCGAAGTGCTCGGCAGCCATGAAATCCGCTTTGATCTGGCCGATGCCGATGCCACGCTGATGGCGCAGTTCGCCGACCGCGCGGGCATGATGGTTTCCCCCACCGCTGCAGAAGCGGCGGGCGATGACTTCGGCCTGAACCCGGTCTGCTCCGGCCCCTACCAGTTCAAAGAGCGCGTGGCCCAAGACCGTATCGTGCTTGAGAAGTTTGCCGACTATTACAACGCCGACGACTTCCACTTTGACACGGTAACCTATTTGCCCATTCCAGATACAACTGTGCGTCTGGCCAACCTGCAATCTGGCGACGTGGACATGATCGAGCGCCTCGCAGCGACCGACCTTGCCCAAGCCGAAGGTGACGACGGCATCAATGTCGAAAGCGCCGTGTCGCTTGGCTATCAGGGCATCACGATCAACGTGGCAAATGGCGAAAAGGGTGATAACCCATGGGGCAACGATAAACGTCTGCGTCAAGCGCTGAGCTATGCGATTGACCGCGAAGCAATTAATCAGGTGGTCTTTAACGGTGCTTTTGCGGCTGGCAACCAGCCCTTCCCGCCGAACTCGCCTTGGTACAGCACAGACTTCCCCGTCCCGGAGCGTGACGTAGAAAAGGCCAAGGAACTGCTTGCCGAAGCAGGCTTTGCCGATGGGATCGACCTTGAAGTACAGGTCCCCAACACTACGATCCCGCTGCAACTGATGCAGGTCGTGCAGTCGATGGCGGCTGAGGCGGGGATCAACATCTCGATCACCTCCAAGGAATTTGCGACACTGCTGGCTGATCAATCGGCAGGCGACTATCAGGCGAGCCAAATCGGCTGGTCTGGTCGCGTGGACCCGGATGGCAACATCCACCAGTTCATGACCTCTGATGGCGGCATCAACGACTCAAAATTCGCGAACGAGGAAGTCGATGAGCTCCTGAACAAGGCGCGCAAGTCTAACGATCAGGACGTGCGCCGCGAAAGCTACACCGCCGCCCGTGCGATCCTGAACGAAGAGATGCCGATCGTGTATCTTTATCACCAGACATGGATCTGGGCACTGGACGCCGGCCTGACCGGCTTCACTGCCTATCCTGATGGCATGATCCGTCTAGACGGTGTGATGAAAGAAGAAGGCTAAGCCTTTTAAAAAAACACCGCCGGGCCAGTCCCGGCGGTGCCTCCCCTCTGAGCGAGACATACCCCCATGCTGTCCTTCATCCTGCGCCGTCTGGTGATCGCGATTCCCACGATCATCCTGATCTCGGTCTTTGTCTTCACCTTGCAAAAGCTGCTGCCGGGCGATCCGGTGCTGGCCATGGCCGGCGAAGAACGCGACCCGCAGGTGCTGGAGTTCCTGCGTGAGAAATACCAGCTCAACGATCCAATCCCGGTTCAATATTTCACTTGGATCGGCAATGCGCTGACCGGTGATCTGGGCATTTCTTTGCGTACCAACCAACCGGTGCTGGAGCTGATCGGTGAGAAGCTTCCCGTGACCATCCAGCTGGCGACGATGGCGATGATATTCGCCATGGTGATCGGTATTCCTGCGGGCATTTTCTCGGCCGTGAAAAAGGGCACAGTGACGGATTACGTCGCCAATGTTGTGGCGCTCTCGGGCCTGTCGATCCCAAACTTCTGGCTGGGGATCATGTTGATCCTACTGGTCTCGGTGAAATGGAAGCTGCTGCCCGCCTCTGGCTATGTGCCACTCAGCGAAGACCCCCTGCGCTCCATTACCGTCATGCTGATGCCCGCTTTCGTGCTCGGCACGGCGCTTGCTGCGACGCTGATGCGTCACACCCGTTCCGCCATGCTGAGCGTCATGAGCAGCGATTACGTCCGCACCGCCCGCGCCAAAGGTCTGGTCGAGCGGAAAGTCATCCTTAAACACGCCTTCCGCAACGCGTTGACGCCGATCGTCACCCTGACCGCGCTACTTTTCGGTGAGTTGATCGCGGGCGCGGTTTTGACCGAACAGATTTTCACTATCCCCGGCTTTGGCAAGCTTGTGGTCGATGCGGTGTTCAACCGAGATTACGCCGTGGTGCAGGGGATCGTGCTGGTCACCGCTGTCGGCTTCATCTTCATGAACCTGCTGGCCGATGTCGCCTATGTGCTGCTGAACCCCCGCCTGAGGAAGCAATAATGGCTCAACCTGCCACACCCATCACCATTGACGCCGAAAGCGCCGCCGATCCCGTTCTCTCGGCACGCCCCGAAAACCGGGTCTGGAAGAAATTCCGCCATCACCGCAGCGCCATGCTGGGCGGGGTGCTGGTGGTCTTTTTCTGCGCTATCGCATTGCTGGCGCCTATTCTCCCGATCCCCGACCCGGCTGCGACCGATTGGGGTGCGGTGCGCAAAGCGCCCTCGGCGGCGCATTGGTTGGGCACCGATGAATTGGGCCGCGATGTGTTGTCGCGTCTAATCTGGGGCGCGCAGGCATCTTTGCTGGCGGGTGTCGTTTCGGTCGCTATCGCGCTTGGCCTTGGCGTGCCTTTGGGCATCATCGCGGGGTATTTCGGCGGCTGGACCGATGCGGTGATTTCGCGCTGCACCGAAGCCCTGCTGGCCGCACCCTTCTTGATCCTTGCCATCGCGCTGGCGGCCTTTCTAGGGCCAAGCCTGACCAACGCCATGATCGCCATCGGCATCTCGGCCACGCCGGTATTTATCCGTCTGACGCGCGGCCAGGTGCTAAGTGTCGCCGCCGAAGATTACGTCGAAAGCGCGCGCGCCATTGGTCTCAGCACGCCGCGCATCTTGCGCCGTTATATCTTTCCCAATGTCCTGCCGCCCGTGCTGGTGCAGGCCACGCTAACAGTGGCGACAGCGATCATCGCCGAAGCGTCGCTGTCATTCCTTGGCCTTGGTCAACAGCCGCCGTCGCCTTCTTGGGGGTCGATGCTGAACACGGCGAAAAACTTCCTCAACCAAGCGCCATGGATGGCGCTCTGGCCCGGCATCGCGATCTTCTTGGTTGTGCTTGGCTTTAACCTTCTTGGCGATGGGCTGCGCGATGCGCTGGACCCGCGCGAACACTGACCGGAGACGACATGACCACCTTCACCACCCGCCCCGAGATCCGCGGCTCCTTTGGTGTCACCACCTCGACCCATTGGATCGCCTCGACCGTCGGCTTCGGCATTCTAGAAAAGGGCGGCAACGCCTTTGACGCTGCCGCCGCAGCGGGTTTCGTATTGCAGGTGGTCGAGCCGCATTTGAACGGCCCGGCGGGGGATCTGCCGATCATCTTTCACGACGCAGAAAAGAAAGAAACCAAGGTCGTCTGTGCTCAAGGGGTCAGCCCCGCAGGCGCCACGTTGGAGCATTTTGAGAAACTCGGTCTGAAATTGATCCCAGGTTCTGGTCTGTTGTCGACCGTTGTTCCCGGTGCATTCGACGGCTGGATGCTGATGCTGCGCGATCACGGCACCATGGGCCTGCGCGACGTGCTGCAACCGGCAATCGATTATGCCCGCGACGGCCATCCGGTGCTGCCGCGCGTGTCGAACACGATCAAAGGGCTGGCTGACTATTTCGCCGCCGAATGGCCAACCTCTGCCGCCGTATGGACACCGGGCGGCAAGGCACCAGAGCCGAACGCCAATTTCAAAAACCCCGATCTGGCCGCTACCTATGAACGATTGGTGAGCGAGGCCGAAGCCGCCGGAACTGACCGGGTGGCGCAGATTGATGCTGCGCGCCAGATTTGGGCCGAAGGTTTCGTGGCCGACGCGATCTTTGACTACCTCAAAGACGCCTGCGTGCATGATGTATCCGAGCAGAAAAATAGTGCCGTGCTGGCGCGCGAAGACATGGCCAAATGGCAGGCGACCTATGAGGACACGCTAAGCTACGAGTATTACGGCTGGACGGTTCACAAAACACAGGCATGGTCGCAAGGGCCAGTATTCCTGCAGACGCTGGCGATCCTCAAGCATTTCGACCTCGAAGCGATGGATCCGATGGGGGTTTCCTTTACCCATACGGTGATTGAGGCGATGAAGCTCGCCTTTGCCGACCGCGAGGCCTATTACGGCGATCCCGATCACAGCATCATCCCGATGGATCAACTGCTGTCGGACGGCTACAACGCCGAACGCGCCAAGCTCATCAACGGGCAAGCCTCCCTTGATCAACGCCCCGGTGTTATTGTGGGGCTGGAGCATCTGCCAGAGCGCTATATCGAACGCGCCGCCCGTGATTTCGGCGTCCAGAATGCCGCACCCCAAGAGCCCACCATGGCCCATCTGACCGAAAAACGCGGCGATACGGTGCACCTAGATGTGGTCGATCGCTGGGGGAACATGGTCTCGGCCACGCCCTCGGGCGGTTGGTTGCAGAGCAATCCGGTGGTGCCGGGACTTGGCTTTCCGCTGAACTCCCGCGCTCAGATGTTCTGGCTTGAACGCGGCTTGCCCACGTCGCTTGCCCCAGGTCGGCGCCCGCGCACCACGCTCACACCTTCTTATGCAGAACACAGCGATGGCCGGCAGTTGGTCTTTGGCACGCCGGGCGGCGACCAGCAGGACCAATGGCAATTGATCTGGTTCTTGCGGTTTGTGCACCACGGGATCGACTTGCAACAAGGCATGGACGCGCCGCTGTTCCATACGCTTCACTTCCAAAGCAGCTTTTTCCCCCGGCAGGCGCTGCCCGGTGAGATGATGATCGAACCCGATGTTGGGCCAGCCGTGATCGATGGGCTGCGCGCGCGCGGTCATATCGTCACTGTGGCAGAGCCGTGGTCGGTGGGTCGCCTGACGGCCGCGCTGCGCAATCCAGATGGCAGCCTTCAAGCCGCCGCGACCCCCCGCCTGATGCAGGCCTATGCGGTAGGACGCTGACCCATGACCTATTCCATCATCGCCCGTGACCCCGAAAGCAACGAAATCGGCATCGCCGTCGCCAGCCGCTTTTTCGCCTGCGGTGCTGCTGTGCCCTATATCGGTCGCCGGGTCGCTGTCGCAACGCAGGCCTTCGTCAATCCACTATGGGGAACAGAGGGCCGCCGCATGTTGGAAAGCGGCGACCCTGCTGAGGCGTTGTTAAAGGAATTCGCCACACGCGACGCAGGCCGCGATATCCGCCAATGTCACATGCTTGATGCGGCGGGAAATTTCGCCGCACATACCGGTGCGGATTGCGTCGATTGGGCCGGGCAACAGGTGGGCGATATCCATTCAGTTGCAGGCAATATGCTGACTGGACCCGAGGTGGTTGACGCCACATTCGACACCTATGCCGCACGCGGTGACCTGCCGATGGCCGAACGTCTGCTCGCCGCCATGCGCGCGGGCGAAGAAGCAGGCGGCGACAAACGAGGCCGTCAGGCCGCGGGTCTGGTCATTCACCGCGGACAAGACCATGCCTATCTTGATCTGCGCGTTGATGATCACCGCGATCCGCTAAGCGAACTTGACCGCCTGCTTGAAGTAGCGGGGGAACGTTACCTTCACGTGGCCGAGGCAATGCCGAGCCTTGATAATTTCTCAGGCACCTCTGACCGCGCGCCGATCGACGCGGCTATCACGCGGGCCGAAGAGGCGCGCAAGGCGGCAGGTAAAACCAGTCGCTCGCAAGCTACCGTTACAGTGACAGAGAAGGATTGACCTGATGAACGCGCTAGACCTTGGCCAGCTTCTGCCGCTTCTTGCCATTGCAGTCACCGCAGGTGTCTTTGGTGGTATCCTTGCCGGATTGTTGGGCGTCGGCGGCGGGATCGTCATTGTGCCCGCGCTGTACCTTGCCCTGTCAACGGCGGGCATGGATTCTGCAATCACCATGCAGGTGGCCGTGGGCACGTCGTTGGCGACCATTGTTTTCACCTCACTTTCGTCGGGCTATGGGCATTTCAAGCGCGGCGCCATTGATATGGACTTGCTCAAGCTTTGGGCGCCATCGCTGTTGGTCGGTGTGGTCATCGGGGCACTTTTGGGTGGCTATGTCTCGGGCCTGATCTTGGTCGCGGTTTTCGCTACGGTCGCGGCCCTTGTGGCCATAGACATGATCTTTCGTAAAACCAAAGACGATCCGACACCGCGAAGCTTTGCCAAACCAGTCTGGGCGATGCTGGGCGTTGTCACGGGCGGGCTGTCGGCGATGATGGGCATCGGCGGGGGCACCATCGGCGTGCCGCTGCTGAACTTCCTTGGCTATGACATCCGCCGCGCCGTCGGCACCTCGGCGGCGATTGGGTTCATCATTGGCCTACCCGGCGCTGTGGTCTATGCACTGACGGGCCTTGGTGCCGAAGGGCTACCGCCCTTCTCGCTTGGATATGTGAACCTTGCCGCTGCGGCCATCATCATTCCGCTGACCAGCAGCTTTGCCCATGTCGGGGTGAAATTGGCACATAGCATCCCACGGCGCGCGCTTAGGTTTGCCTTTGGAATCTTCCTGATGATAACCTCTCTACGCATGTTGTATGATTTATTTGAAGCGTTTACCACGTCATGACCCTAACCCCCCAGCCCGCCCCAAGAGACGACGAATTGGCTGAGCGGCTGCGCGGAGCGATCCGGCAGGGGGATATCTTGAACGACGGGCGCATGCCCCCCGAACGCGCATTGGCCGAACATTTCGGCGTGAGCCGCGCGCGGCTGCGGCTGGCGCTTGGTCTGCTGCAAGAGGATGGCACGATCTACCGCCGCCATGGCCAAGGCACCTTTGCCACACCACCCCCCGCCACCAATGCCGACAGCCTGCGCCACCTTGCGCGTCAGGTGACGCCAAGCGACGTGATGGAAGTGCGGCTTGAGGTCGAGCCCGCCCTTGCCGCCCTCGCCGCCGATCGCGCCCGCCCGCAAGAGATCGAGCGGCTGGATCAGTTGATGCGCGCCACGCTGAACCTCAGCGACCCGGACGCCTATGAGGCGGCGGATGACATGTTTCACTATAAGATTGCTGAAATGGCGCGGAATCCGTTGTTCCTCACGGTTTACGAATCCATCCGCGCAGTGCGGCGCGAAGTGGCTTGGACCTCCCGCCGCCGCAGCTCTCACGCGCCCGAAACGCTGCAGATCCTCGGCGAACAGCATATGACCCTGAACGACGCCATCGCCCGGCGCGATTCTTTGGGCGCGGCTTCGGCGATGGAGCAGCATTTGCTCACCGTTTCTAAGACACTGCTACGGGACCGGGTGCGCAAGATCGAGCTGGACCTCTAAACGCCGAACCGGCCCCTTCCTCACAATCGGCCGTCGGTGCCGCCCTTGCCCCCTTTGGGCGGGTATTGTTACAGTTATGTGACAAACGTGTTTGCCAGCGCGCCAGAACTGCTTGCAAACGAAACTGTTCGATGTTCGTATCTGCGCATTATTGTATTTCGCGCCAGATGCGCGGATTCTCAGGGAGGAGAACGCAATGTCTCATAAAAACCTATTCGCCGCTGGTCTCACCGCGGCCTTCACACTCACGGGCGGCCTTGCCTTCGCACAAGAAGACTGCGAGCGCGGCGCTTTGGACAAGATGTTCTGTGACGCCAATGGCGATCTGGTTGCAGATGCGCCCACTGATCCCGAAATGCTGAAAGACCCTTCGACACTGGTCTTTGCCTATACCCCCGTCGAAGACCCGGCGATCTACGAAGACATCTGGACCCCCTTCATTGACCATCTCGAAGAGGTAACCGGCAAGGATGTGCAGTTCTTCGCCGTGCAGTCGAACTCTGCCGAGGTCGAAGCCATGCGCTCGGGCCGTCTGCACATCGCGGGATTTTCCACCGGGCCCACCCCTTTCGCGGTGAACCTCGCGGGCGTCGAGCCCTTCGCGATCATGGGCGCGGATGACGGCCAGTTTGGTTACAAGCTTCAAGTCTACACGCAGGCCGACAGCGACATCAAAGAGATGAGCGACCTCGCGGGGAAGCGCATCGCGCATACCTCGCCCACATCGAACTCAGGCAACCAAGCGCCCCGCGCGCTGTTCCCCGATCTGGGCGTTGTGCCGGATGAGGACTACGAAGTGACCTATTCGGGCAGCCACGACCAGTCGATGCTGGGCGTCGTCGCGGGTGATTATGACGCGGCCCCAGTGGCCTCCGAAGTGGTGGACCGCATGGCCGAGCGTGGTCTCTATGATTCTGAAGACGTGCGCATCGTCTGGGAAAGCGATCCCTTCCCGACAACCTCTTACGGTGTCGCGCATGACCTCGCGCCCGAGCTGAAGGACAAGATCAAGGAAGCCTTCTTCTCCTTCGACTTCGAAGGCACCGCATTGGGTGAGGAATTCGCAGGCGTGAGCAAATTCATCCCGATCACCTACAAGGACCAGTGGGCGGTTATCCGTCAGATCCAAAAGGCGAACGGCGTCGAGTACACGCCCCAAGGTCTCGCTGCTGAATAATCGTCTAACGTCGGGGCCGGCGAACACGTCGGCCCTGCACACAAGGTATCCTACATGTTGAAAATTACCGACCTCGTGAAGCGCTATGGCAGCGGTGATCCGGTGCTGAAAAACCTCGACCTGACCATCGAGGGCGAAAGCGTCGTTTCGATCATCGGCTCCTCCGGCGCGGGCAAATCGACGCTGCTGCGTTGCATCAACCGATTGGTGGAGCCGACCTCGGGGTCGATCAACCTCAACGGCACCGAACTCACCAGCCTGCGCGGCAAGAACCTGCGCGCCGCGCGGCGCAAGATCGGGATGGTGTTTCAGGGGTTCAACCTCGTCGACCGTCTGACGGTGATGGAGAACGTGCAATCGGGCCGTTTGGGCTATATCTCGACATGGTCCGCCGTCACCCGACGCTATCCCAAGGCCGACATTCGCCGCGCCTATGAGTTGATGGAGCGCGTGGGCATCGCGCAATACGCCAACACCCGCGCCGACCAGTTGTCGGGCGGCGAACGCCAGCGTGTCGGCGTGGTCCGCGCCCTGATGCAAGACCCCGACATTCTGCTGGCGGACGAGCCGACAGCCTCGCTCGACCCCAAGACCTCCGAGCAGATCATGGGGCTTCTGCGCGATTTGGCCGGGGAGTTGAAACTGCCGGTGCTGATCAACATCCACAACGTGACCGAGGCCAAGGAATACACCGACCGCATCGTCGGCATGCGTTATGGCCGCATCATCTTTGATGATGTCCCCGCCAAACTGGACCAAGAGGCGATGGATCAAATTTACGCTGGCAGTCCCCATGCCGACCGCGCAAAAGACGGGGCCGCGGCATGAGCGCGCCACGGGACACTTGGAAAAAGCCGCCCTTTATCGCCAACCCGGTGCTTCGCTGGGCGGTGATCCTGGGCGCCGTCGCCTATTTCGGCTGGGTCGGCCTGACCATGCCCATCGACTGGAACCGCGTCTCGGAAGGATTAGGCCGCGCGGGCCGCATCTTTGGCGGGGCCTTTCCGCCCAGCTTTGAACGCTCTGGCCTGTTGATCGACGGCTTTCTCGAAAGCCTGAAGATCGCCATCCTTGCCACCGCGGGCGGCGTGCTATTGTCGATCCCCATCGCATTTATGTCGGCGCGCAATGTGGCCCCCAAACCGATCTTCTACCTCGGCCGCGCCATCATCATCGTCGCGCGCAGTTTTCACCCCGTTATCGTGGCGATCCTTTTCGTCAAAGCCGTGGGCTTTGGCCCCTTCGCCGGGGTGCTGACGCTGATTGTCTATTCCGTGGGCTTTGTCGCCAAGATGCTGGCCGAGCGGATTGAAGAGATCGACTTCGGCCAAGTCGAGGCCATGCGTGCCGCCGGTGCGCCTTACTTCTCGACGCTGATCTATGCGATTTTTCCGCAAATTATGCCGCGCCAGATCGGTCTGACAATCTATCAACTCGACAGCAACCTGCGCGCTTCGGCCGTGGTCGGCATCGTCGGTGCGGGCGGCATTGGGGCGACGCTCGCCAATGCCTTCGGGCGCTATGACTATGACTTCGCCCTCGCCATCACCATGGTCATCGTCGGCGTGATCCTTGTCTCCGAAGCCATCAGCGGCGTGATCAGAAAGCGCATCCAATGACGACCCTTGCAGAGAAATTCGGTCGCGACGACTGGACCCGCTTCACCCTCCGCCAGCGTATGACGCGCTACGGCGTAATCTTTGGCTGCGCGCTTGCCATCGCCTGGGCGCTGACCTCGATCGAGGTCATCTGGGCTTGGGTCTGGGGCGCGCCCGAGCAGATCGGCGACCTCTTTGGCCGCATGTATCCGCCTGACCCTACCAATCTTGAAACGATCCTTAAGGTGCTTTGGGACACGGTGAACATCGCCACCTTTGCCACCACATTTGCGGTGCTGCTGTCGCTTCCGGTGGCCTATATCGCCGCGCAAAACACCACGCCCAACCGCGCCACGCTCTGGCTCGGGCGGCTGATCCTTGTGACCTCACGCTCGGTCAACACGATCATCTGGGCGCTGCTCTTCGTGGCGATCTTTGGCCCCGGCGTCGTGGCGGGCATTTTGGCGATTATGTTCCGCTCCATCGGCTTTGTCGGCAAATTGCTGGGTGAGGCGATTGAGGAGATCGACCGCCGCCCCGTCGAGGCACTGGAGGCCACGGGCGCCTCGCGGTTCAAGGTCATCGCCTATGCCATCGTGCCACAGGTCATGCCGACCTTCTGGGCGGTTTCGATCCTGCGGTGGGACATCAACCTGCGTGAATCCACCGTTCTGGGCCTTGTCGGCGCGGGGGGTATCGGGATCATCCTGCAGGGCGCGATTGACACCTTCAACTGGCCCGAGGTCGCCACGATTCTCATCGCCATCATCGTGCTGGTGATTATTGGCGAGGTCATCTCGGCCTATCTGCGCCGTCGCATCCTGTGAGGCCCGGCATCGACCCTGCGCAGGCGCTGGCCGAATACCAGCGCCTGCGGCCCCGCCTGCCCGCCTGTGATCGGCAAGGTGCCGCGGCGGAGGCGGCATGTTTTCTGGATATCGTCGCCCCCTATGATCTGATCCTCTTTGATGCTTACGGCGTGCTGAACGTGGGCGAAACGGCTATTGAAGGCGCAGCACAGACCATCGCCACCCTGCGCGAAATGGGCAAAGCGGTATCGGTCGTGTCGAACTCTGCCGCCTACCCAAAAGCGCATATGATGCAACGCTACGCCCGATTGGGGTTTGATTTTAGTGTGGATGAGGTCATCACCAGCCGCGACGCACTGCTTGCTCGCGTGGCCCAAGAACCCGCGCGGCAGTGGGGCGTGATGCTGAACCCCGACAAGGATATGGGTGAAATTTCCGACCTTGGCGCGATCGCTTTGGCGGATGATCCAAGTGTCTATGACGACGTTGCAGGTTTTCTGCTTGTTGGTGCGGATGGCTGGACCGACGCGCGGCAGGCCCTACTCGAAACAAGCCTCGCGCGCCATCCTCGCCCCGTCTTTGTCGGAAACCCCGATCTCGTGGCTCCGCGTGAAGACGGGCTATCGCTTGAACCCGGTTGGTTCGCACATCGATTGATCGACGCGACCGGGGTTTCCGTGCATTTCTGCGGCAAGCCCTTTCCAGACATCTTTGAACTGGCGCTTGCACGCCGTGCGCCAATTGCCCCCGCCCGTGTGTTGATGGTGGGCGATACGCTCCACACCGATATTTTGGGTGGAGCTCAGGCGGGGTTCTCCACGGCCTTGGTCACTGGGCACGGCTCCCTTTTGGGGCTGGATGTGGCGGCGGCGACCAAGGGTTCGGACATAGCCCCCGATTATATCGTCGCGGAAATCTAATCCGAAACGCTGTGGAAACATTGTCCACAAAGCCCCATCACCCCATTGCCAATCCGTGCATCGCCCGCTAGCAGTTTTCGTGACCTTGTTAATAAGATCGCTGGAGGATACGAAATGTTCAAAATGATGCAGCCCACGGCAATTATCGCCACTCTCGCCGCGCTCACCGGAGGAGCCCTGAGCGCGGAAACCGAAGTCAAGATCGGCTACGCCCTTGCCCCTGACAGCCACTACGGCGTCGCGGCGCAGAAGTGGCAAGAAGTCGTTGAGGCCGAAACCGACGGCAAATTCAGCTTCCGGCACTTTCCTTCCTCCGGTCTGGGTGGGGAACGCGAAGTGGTCGAAGGCCTACAGTTTGGCACCGTTGAGGCGACCATCGTTTCCACCGGCACGCTTAGCAACTTTGTCCCCGCCACCGGCGTGACCGACGTCCCCTTCCTGTTCCGCAGCCTTGACCATGCGCGCCGCGTATTGGACGGTCCAATCGGTCAAGGCATCCTTGCTGAATTCGACAGCGCGGGCATGGTGGCACTGGCTTGGGGTGAGCAGGGTTTCCGCCACATCACCAACAACCGCAACGCGATTGAAACTCCCGAAGACATCGCGGGCATGAAGCTGCGTACCATGGAAAACCCGGTGCACCTTGACGCTTTCAACGCCGCCGGTGCCGCCCCCACGCCGATGGCATGGCCCGAGGTGATCAGCTCGCTCCAGCAGGGCACCATCGACGGGCAGGAAAACCCGCTGTCGGTGATCGTGTCGGTGAAACTTGATGAAGTGCAGAAGTACCTGACACTCTCCGGCCACGTCTATTCGCCCGCCATGCTGTTGGTCTCCAAGCCGTTTTGGGAAGGCCTGTCTGACGAAGACAAAGCCGCCTTTGAAAAGGGCGCGACCGAGGCCGTCACCGCCATGCGCGCTTTTGTGGATGACGTGGAGCAGAGCGGCGTCGCGACGCTGAAAGAGCGTGGCATGGAAGTCAACGAGCTGACCGAAGAGCAAAAAGCCACCTTCCGCGCCTCGATCGAGAGCGCGTATGAAGGCTACTATGAGACCTACGGTAAAGAGCTGATCGACCAGATCGCCGCGACTGAGTAATCACGTCGTTGAAAGAAAAGGCGGCCGGAAGCAGCGCTTCCGGCCGTTTTGCACGGGAGGGAAACCATGCGCAGATTGGAACAGCTATTCGTTAAGGTGAACGCCGCAGTGGTGATCGCCTGTCTGACGGGGATGGTCTTGGTCGTGGGGGCCAATGTCGCCCTACGGTTCAGCACCAATCATTCGCTGTCGTGGTCCGATGAATCCGCCCGTTACTTGATGATCTGGATGGCCTTTCTGGGGGCTGGCCTTGCCCTGCGTCAGGGCGGCCATGTGGCCATCACCAATCTGCACGACGTGATGAACACCCGGATGCAGCGCATCCTGCGCGGGGTCATCATTTTAATTTTGCTGTTCTTTTTCGCCTTCATGGTCAAAGTCGGCTGGGACTATATGCAGCGCGCGCAGTATCAGATGACCCCGGCGATGCGCCTGTCGTTCCGCTATGTTTATGCCGCCATGCCCGTTGGGTTCACGTTGCTGATCGTACATCTGTTGCTGATCGCGCGGCCTTTCATCATGGCGGGTCACTATCACCAGCCGGAAGGTCAGACCGAAAACATGCCGGGAGCCGCCAATGGCTGAGATCCTCTTCATCTCGCTTTTCGTGCTGATGGTGCTGGGCTTGCCCGTGGCCTTTGCCATGGCGATTTCGGTTTTTGCGGCAATTGGCTTGGGCAGTTCCTATCCGCAGATCGTCGTTGTCAAAGAGATGTTTTCCGGCCTCGACAGTTTCCCGCTTTTGGCGGTGCCCTTCTTCATCCTCGCCGCCGAGATCATGACTGGCGGCGCGATCACCCACACGCTTTTGCGCTTTGCGGCACAATTTGTGGGCCATCTGCGCGGGGGGCTGGGCTATGCCAATGTGATCTCCTCCACCATGTTCGCGGGCATCTCCGGCTCGGCGCTGGCCGATGCGGCGGGACCCGGGGCGATGATGATCCGCATGATGGAAAAAGGCGGTTATGACCGCTCCTACGCCGGGGCGCTTACGATTTCATCGGCTGTGGTTGGGCCTATCATTCCGCCGTCCATTGTGATGATCATCTATGCCTTGCAGGATCAGGAAGTCTCGGTCGGGTCGCTATTTATGGCCGGTGTCATTCCGGGGCTGTTGCTCGCTTTAGGGAGCCTCGCGGCCAACGGGTGGGTCAGTTGGAAACGCGACTATCGGAGCGCAGATGCACGCCCCGAGCGGGCGCAGATGTGGCGCAATACATTCATGGCGCTGCCAGCGCTTGGGCTGATCGTGCTAATCGTCGGCGGCATCCGGGGCGGTATTTTTACGCCGACCGAAGCCTCGGTCATCGCGGTCTTCTATGCACTTTTTTGCGGGTTTTTCGTCTACCGCGCGCTGCGCCTGCGGGATCTGCCGGGGCTGATCCTGCGCGCCGCGCTGATCTCTTCGGCGGTGCTGCTCATCCTCGGGGCGGCGCGGGCCTTTGCATGGGTGCTGGTGATCGAAGGCGTGCCGCAGTTTCTGGCTGAGACGATCATCGCATGGGAGCTGTCGCCGATCCTGTTTCTCTTGGCGGTCAATGTGCTGTTGCTGCTGTTCGGGCTGTTCATGGATCCGCTGCCGGGGGTGATGATCTTGGTGCCGATCTTGGCTCCCATCAGCCATGCGCTTGGCATCGCGCCGGATCATTTTGCGATTGTGGTGATCGTGAACCTGACACTCGGCCTGACGACGCCGCCGGTGGGAAGCCTGATCTTCGTGGTATCTTCGGCGGTAAACCTGCGCCCTGCGGCGCTGATCCGTGAGATGCCGCCGTTCTTTCTGGCGAATTTTGTCGTGTTGATGCTGCTGACTTTCGTGCCAGCAATTTCGACGTGGCTGCCGAAGGTCAGCGGTTTTTAACAGTTTGCCGCCCGGCATCAGTCCGGGCGGCGTTCCCGTCCGCGTTTCCCTACTCGGTCTGAATCCAAACCGCCTTGGTATCCAAATACGCCTGCAGGTGCTCTACACCACCTTCCTTGCCATAGCCCGACATCTTGAGCCCGCCGAACGGCACCGCCGGGTCGATCGCGTGGTACATGTTTACCCAGACCGAGCCTGCTTTTAGGCGCTTCACCGTGCGATGCGCCGTGCTTAGATCGCGGGTAAAGATGCCCGCCGCCAGCCCATAGGGCGTAGCATTTGCGCGCGCGGTCACCTCTTCCATCGTGTCGAAGGGCAGGACCGAGATCACGGGGCCGAAAATCTCCTCCCGCGCGATGGTCATGTCGTCGGTCACATCGGCAAAGATCACCGGTTCTAGGAAGTTACCACCGTCATAGCCCTCCCCTTCGGGTCGCGCCCCACCCGTGACCAGCCGGGCGCCTTCCGCCTTGCCCGCAGCGATATAGCCCTCGACCTTTTCAGTCTGCACGCGGTTGATCAGCGGGCCAAGGTCAGTGCCCTCATCCAAACCGTGCCCGATCTTCAGCCCGCGTGCGAAGGCGGCGAGCTTCTCGATGAACTCATCCTGAATTTCCCGCGCCACGAACAGCCGCGAACCTGCGATGCAGATCTGCCCCGAATGCGCGTAGACCGCCATCGCCGCCACCGGCACCGCCTTATCGATATCTGCGTCTTTGCAGATGATCAGCGGAGATTTCCCTCCCAGTTCCAATGTGATCCGCTTGAGGTTTTCAACGCCAGCGCGGGCGATGGTCTTGCCCGTGGCAGTCGAACCGGTGAAGACCACTTTGTTGACGTCCGGATGCTCCGCAAGACGCGCGCCTGCTTCGCGGCCCGTGCCGGTGACCACGTTGACCACCCCATCGGGCACGCCCGCCTCTTGCATCAACTTCGCGAGCATCAAGGGGGTCAGCGGCGCATCTTCGGAGGGCTTCAATACCACGGTGCAGCCCGTCGCCAAGGCAGGCGCGATTTTCCAGATCGACGCCGCCGTGGGCGCGTTCCAAGGGATGATCGCGCCGACCACGCCGACCGGCTCGCGCGTTGTGAAAGAGAACATCGATTGCGAGACCGAGTTCTCGATCACATCGCCATGCAGCGCCACCGCTTGCCCCGCATAGAACCGCAGCATCCCGATTACCCGACGCTTGTTGCCCATGGTCCGCACCAGCGGCAGACCCATGTCGGCGGTGTCCGACACGCAGAGTTTTTCCCAATCGCGCTCCATCACGTCAGCAATGCGCAAAAGCACCTCTTGCCGGTCGTATGGCGTGAATTTCGACCACTCCCCCTCGAATGCCCGACGCGCGGCAGCGACCGCAGCGTCGACATCTTCGGGCCCGCCGCGAGGGACTGTCGCCAGCGCCCGCCCCGAGGCGGGATCGACCACGTTCAGCACCTCACCCGAGAGCGCGGGCACGTCTTCGCCGTCAATGAACATCGGACAGAATTGCCCGTGATAGAGGGTCTCGGCGATCTGGTGGGGGTCGAAGGTCAAAGTCATATTAGCCTCATTCAATCAATGCGCCATTCCTATCAACCGTTGTGTCGGTTTCAAATATACAAAGCCCTGTTTGGCCGAGAAAATCCGCCCCACCCGCGTTGCGCCGTGGCGAGCCGCGCGGTAGAACTTGCCCCAAGGGAACCGCGCGCAAAAGCGGCGGTGGCAAGCGAAGGGAAATCCATGAAAATCGGTATGATCGGTGTCGGCCTGATGGGCCACGGAATTGCCCGCAACGTGATGCGGCGCGGAGGTTTTGCGCTTGGCTATTTCGACCATCCCGGCAATCAGCCCACAGATGAGCTGGACGGGCTTGGGGCAACAGCCTTCGACAGCCTATCGGACCTCGCGGCGGCCTCAGATGTGATCATCCTCTGCGTCACCGGCTCCCCGCAGGTCGAAGCGATCCTGACAGGCGAGGGCGGCGTGATCGCGGGGCTAAAGCCCGGCGCGGTTGTGGTCGATTGCTCCACCTCCCTGCCCGCCTCGACGCTGAAGATGGCCGAAGCGGTCAAAGCGGCGGGGGGCGGTTTCGTTGACGCGCCAATGACCCGGACCGCGCAATTCGCCCATGAGGGGAAGTTGAACTTGCTGGTCGGGGGCGACGCGGCGGTTGTTGAAAAGGTCTCTCCCGTCCTCGCCTCCTTCACCGAAGAGGTCAAACATGTGGGTGAGGTCAGCGCAGGCCACCGTCTGAAACTGCTGCACAATTACGTCTCGGTGGGGTTCATGTCCCTGCTCGCCGAAGCCGCCGCGCAATCGGCTGACGCGGGCATTGATCCTCAGAGCCTCGTGGATGTCTTGGCTGGGGGCGGCGGTGCCAGTGTCGCACTTGATCGGCTGTCGCCTTTCATCGTCAGCGGCGACCGCGAGGCGTTGCCCTTTGCGATCAGCAACGCACTGAAGGATTTCGACTATTACCGGCAGATGTCCGCCCAAGCCGGTGCGCAGGTTAAGATTGCCGATGGGGTTTATGGTGCTTTGTCCAAAGTCGTCGAGAAGGGCGCGGGCGATGCCTATGTCCCCGAATTGGTGCAGCATTTCCGCAAGGGGTAAGCCCGAGGGTCAGAGCGTCAGCGTCCCGATGCTCGACCCGCCACAGACGAAAAGCGTCTGGCCGGTGACGAAACCATTGGCCGGATCGCAAAAGAACAGGAAGGCATTGGTCACGTCCTCGACTTGCCCCAACCGGCCTACCGGGATGCGTTTGGCAAGCTCTGCTTCGCGTTCGCTTTCTTTCGGGATGATGCCCCAGAAATTATCTGTCTGCACCGGGCCGGGGGCCACGACGTTGACGGTGATCCCATGCGGTGCAAGCTCCAGCGCCCATGTGCGGGCCATGCCGATCATCCCCGCTTTGGACGCCGAATAGGCCGTGCGCGTCGGGGCGCCCAAGGCGGCGCGCGAGGCGTTGAACATCATCCGGCCAAAGCCGCGATCCTTCATGGCGGGCAGGAAGGCTTGCAGCAGCGTCAGGGCCGAGCCTAGGTGCAGTTGCGCAAGGCCGGTGATGTCTTCGGGCTTGGCCTTTTCGATCAGACTGGGCCAAATCAAACCGGCGTTATGCACCAGATGCGTCACGTCATAGCGTGCGGCGATATCGGCTGCCACGGCAGCGACGGAGGCGGGGTCCAGCAGGTCGGCTTCGATATGCTCACATCCTTCTGCCTCCCATTCCGGCTTGCCCCGCGCAATAGAGACGACGCGATAGCCGCGCTCCAGCAGACGCTGCGCCAGATCGGCGCCGATGCCCTTGCTGCCCCCGGTGATGACGGCGGTGTAATTGCTCATGGTCTCTCTCCCGGTATCAGCGCCAGCACCCGCAGGGGGCTGCCGGTGCCGCCTTTGATCTTGAGCGGCGGAGCGATCAGCATGGCCCCGGTGGGCGGTAGTTGGTCGAGGTTGCACAGGCATTGCAGCCCGTATTTGCCCGCCCCGTGCAGCAGGTAGTGCGCCGGGAAGGGCGGGTCGTAGTGCATCCCCTGCCCCGCGTCGGTGCCGACGGTCTCGGTGCCAAAGCCGCGAATGCCGCGCTCCAATAGAAGGGCGATCGCGGCGGGTGTGGGGCCGGGCGAATGGGCGCCGTCCTCGCGCATGTTGAGGTAGTCCGCGCCTCTGCGCTTTGACCAATCGGTGCGCATCAGCACCCAAACGTCTGCTGGGATCGCGCCGTGTTTGGCCTCCCAATCGCGGATGATCTCGGGCGTCAGTTCAAAGTCGTCGTCCTGACCTGCGCCGACGGAGCAATCAATCACCACGACCGGGCCGATGAAGGCCTCGGGCGGGATTTCATCCACCGCGCCGTTTGCCACGTCCTTGCCCGAGACCCAGTGAATCGGCGCGTCGAAATGGGTGCCAGTGTGTTCGTTCAGCGTGAGGTTATGCCACTTCCACGCCGGGCCGCGATGATCATAGGCCGAGACTTCCTCCATCCGGAACCGCGCGCATTGGCCGAACTCGGGCGGCAGCACGATGACGGGGAAATCGGGATCAAGCCGGTGCGTCAGATCGACGACCCGTGCCGCGCCGCTTGCCAGCGCATCGGCCAGTGCTGTGATTGCATCGCTCATGCGCCGCTCCCCCGCATCTCACGTTCCATCAGTGCCGGATCCTCCAGCCAGCGGGACAGAGCATCCTTGGCCACGTCACCGCAGGCGACCTCTTCCAACCCATCGACCAGCCCGCGCACCACTATCCGCGCCAGCGCGCGGGGGGCGACTTTGGGCGGCGGCAGGGGTTGGTGCCATTCATCGTCTACCGGGCCGGTGTAGACATTCATCACCCGCAGGCCGGACCCGGCAAATTCCGCCCGCAGCGTCTGGCTGAGCGACCGCGCCGCTGCCTGCGAGGCATCGAACCCGCCGAACCCTGCCTCGGGCGCCAAGGCCCCCGTCGACAGGATGTTCACCCAAGCCACTCCCGAGTTCACACCGTCCGCCGTGCGCGACGCCATCGCCGGGCCAAAGCCCTGCGCCAGTCGCATCAGGCCGAGCATATTGGTCTCCATCCCCTCGCGGGCAAAGATCGTATCATTGCCCAACACTCCGCCGGGGCGGATGAACTGTGCCGAGTTGATCAGGATATCGACCTTGCCGCCAATCTCTGCCGCGAGGCGCGAGACCGAGGCGGTGTCGGTCACGTCGAGCGGCATGAGGCTGACGTTTTCCATTCCGTCGAACCCCGCGCGCCCTTCCCACCGCCGCCAATGCTCCGGCTCGCCCAGAAAGACCTGCGCCGCACCAGCTTTCAAAAGCGCTTGGGTCAGCGGCAGCGCCAAGGGAGAGCGAGCATCGGTGATCAGCACCCGCCGGTGTTTCGGGTCGCTCGACATTGCGCGCAGCGTTGGATCATCTTGCATAAACTCGCTTCCCTCTCGCGGCAGGGCCACCATGACCCCCTGCCCAGCCCGGTCCAATTTGAGCGCCAGACAGACGTGATCCCCACGCCCGACATCGCCGTGCAGATGGCACACCGCAACCGGCCCCGCGGTGAGTTGCACCGTGCCAATGCGCCATGGCAGACGTTCGCGGAAGTAAGGGTCGGGCGAGACCCGGATCGTCGTTTCGGCCAGCACCTCGCCCGCCGGTTCAGTCTCGCGCCACTCAAGCTTCACTGACAGGCATTTGCCGCAGGCATCACGCGGAGGATATTGCACCGCGCCGCAATCCGCGCAGTGCTGGAGGGCGAACTGCCCGCGCCCTGCGGCAATCGCCAGCCCAAGCGCCGCGCGGGACCGTTGGGCAGGTGGCAGGGTCGGGACCGTGCTGCGCTTTTGCGGGTTCTTCTTTTGGGGCGGCATCAATGGTTCGGTCATGCCCCGCCCCCTTCGATGATCGCCGCCGCCGAACAGACGCCCCGGTCATAATTGATCATCCCAAAGCCCGAGACCAGCGCCCGTCGGGCGTTTGCTACCTGTGTGCCTTCGGCCTGCCCAGTCACCTGCCGGATCGCCTCGACCAGCCCCAGATAACCACCCGCCGCCCCCGCTTGACCCACCGACAATTGCCCACCCGAAGTGTTGTGCGGGAAATCACCATTGATCGTCAGATCACGCTGTCGGGCAAATTCCGCCCCTTCGCCCTTCGCGCAGAACCCGAGGTCTTCGAACTGCATCATCGAGATCACCGGGTAATCGTCATAGGTCTGCAGCAGGTCGACGCCCTCCGGGCCATGACCCGCCATGTCATAGAGCTCCCCAATATCCATGCCCCAGCCGCCGCGCAGTTGCATCGGGTCTTCGGGATAGGCGTTGTGCCGTTCAATCGTGCCGCTGATTTTGGCGAAGGGGAGGTTGCGGCGCAGGGCCTCGTCCTCGCGCATGACCACAAACGCCTCGGCCCCGGCGCAGGGCATGACGCAATCGAAAAGCGCGATGGGGTCTGAGATCATTCGCGCGTCGAGGTATTGGTCGAGGGTCAGCGGGGTCTTCATCAGTGCAGTGGGGTAGTGCCCGGCGTTCGCGCGTTGCGACACCGCAATATGGCCAAAGTCCTCTCGCGTGGCGCCGTATTCCTGCATGTAGCGGTCCATCAGCAGGGCGAAACTCGCGTTGGGGCCGCCGAACCCATAGGGAAAAGTCGCATCCATCGAAAAGCGCGAAAAGCCGCTAAGCAGGCTGCGAAAGCTATCGATCCGGTTCGCGTCCCCCGCCACGCAGGCGACCACGTCCACATCGCCCGCTTGCACCGCCCGCGCCGCACGGCGCAGCGCGATCACCCCGCTGGCGCCGCCTGTGGGCACAGTATCAAGCCAGCGCGGGGAAAGCCCCAGATGCTGGGTCAGCCCGACTGGCGTGTCTGGCGCGAGCGAGAAGCTGGAGACCGAGAACCCGTCCAACTCACTGGGCGCGATCTTGGCCTTGCCCAGCATCTCGCGCAGGGCGCGGGCAATCCACCAATGCGCCGTCTCGTTGCTGTAGCGCGCGTAGGGAACCGAGGTGGGTGCCGCGAGCACCACACCGTCATAGCCCTGACGCCTCATGCCGCTGTCCGTTTCTTCAGCCTGCGCATGTCTTGCGTGGCGGGGTCGTCGAGCAGGTCGGCGGCCAGCGTTTTCAACACCCCGCGTTGGAGTTTTTGGGTGGCGGTCAGGGGCAGCGTCTCGACAAAGGCTATGAAGCCGGGGGCTTTGTAATAGGCAAGTTGGTTGAGGCACCATCGGGTGATTTCCTGCGCCAAGTCGGCAGGATCAGCGCCTGCGTCTTTCGCGACGATACAGGCAAAGACCTCATCCCCGCGCACCGCGTCAGGCACGGCGGCGACGGCGGCGCTGGCCACGGCGGGATGCCGCATTAGGGTCGATTCTACCTCCACCGCCGCGATGTTTTCGCCCGAGCGGCGGATGACGTTTTTCTTGCGGTCGACAAAGAACATCGCCCCATCCGGTGCGCGGCGCACGATGTCTCCGGTGTGGAACCAGCCGCCTTGCCATGCTTCATCGGTGGCTTGGGGATTTTTGAAATAGCCCGCGAAAAACCCGCGCCGGGGGTCGCTGCCCGCGCGGCGCACCAGCAGTTCGCCCTGTTCCGCGTCTTGCCCGGCATCATCGATTAGCCGCACATCCAGCCCATCCTCGGGCGCACCAAGGCAGCTTTCGCCCACCCTGCGGGGTGTGCGGTTGGCGCAGATCACGGCGCCTGCCCCGGTTTCGGTCATGGCCCACGCCTCCACCAACGGAAAGCCAAAGCGTGCCTCAAACGCGGCGTGGAGTTTCGGGTCGACCCCTGCGCCGAAACCGAAACGCAGGGCGTGATCGCGGTCTGCTTCGTCTTCGTCAGCCCCCATCAGCATCGACGGCATCACGCCGAGATAGTGCAGGCAGGTCGCCCTTGAGGCGCGGACCGAGGCCCACCAGCTGCGCGGATGGAACCGATCAAGCGCGGTCAGGCAGCCGCCCACGGCAATCATCGCCATAAAGGAATAGGCCATCGCGTTCATATGGAAGATCGGCAGGGGCGTGATCATGCGCTCGCCGTCTTGCGACAGTGCGCAGAGCCCGCCCGTGTCGGCGTACCACCGCCCGGCGTCGAGGAAATAGGTGTTGGTGAGGATGCAGCCTTTGGGCTGGCCCGTGGTGCCGGAGGTGTAGAGAAGTGCGGCTTCCGCGTCCTCCGCGCCGCCATTACGCGCCGCGATGGCCGTGAACGTAACCGGCGATGGGAGTGAATCGCCCGGTGCAATCACCGGCATGTCGCGCCCCGCTTGCCGCGCTGCCGCGCGCAGATCATCGCTACGTGAAGGGATCGCCACGGCCAAGACAGGCTCGGCGTGGTCGATCATATAGCTGAGCTCTGCCGTGCGCAAATCGGGGTTCACCGGCACGACCGACAGACCCAGACCGTTCAGCGCCAGCCACCAAAGGAA
Source organism: Sulfitobacter sp. DSM 110093 (assembly GCF_022788715.1). NCBI lineage: Bacteria > Pseudomonadati > Pseudomonadota > Alphaproteobacteria > Rhodobacterales > Roseobacteraceae > Sulfitobacter > Sulfitobacter sp. DSM 110093. The sequence goes on along the minus strand of NZ_CP085170.1, from coordinate 13,450 downwards.
AAACGCCGGGCGGTTCTCCATCAGCAGCATGACCCGCTGGCCGGGTAGGTAGCCTGCGCCCCTGATGTCCTCCCGCAGAGCAGCGACTTCGCGCGCGGCTTCGGCGTAGGTCACCTCTCCCGCCGCGATGCCGTAGATTTCCGCCGTTTCTGGCAAGACATTGAGAAAGGCGCGGTTGGGATGCCGCGCGGCGGTGTCCTGAAAGGCCGCGTAAACCGTTGCGATCTCTGGCGCGATCATGGCAGCAACTGAATGTTGCGAAAGGCCGCATCGCAATTGACGATATCGACCCGTTTGTTGGCAATCCGCAGCGCGCCATCGACCATGGCCAACTCATGCCGCGCGGTGACGGCGAGCAGTTGCTGCTCATCAAGCCGCGTCTCAACATAGTGCATGAAGGTGGTCGTGACGAAGCGCCCCGCCTCCCTGTCCATCTCGTCCACGAAGGGACGCTGGATCACATGATGGCAGCGGCTTTTGGGCTTTTGGCTGAAGGTCCGCGCGCCGTTGAGCCGTTCGACGCGCAATTTTAGCATGAACATATCCTCATACATCAACGATGTTTCGTTGATCGGATCGGTCTGCTGATAGTCCAGCGGCATCCAGTAATGCCCATCCGCCAGCCAGAGGTTCAGCCATTCGGTATAGCGCCCCTCGTCCAACATGCGCACTTCGTCATAGATGAAGTCGATCAGGGTTTCGCGGGTCACGCTCATTCCGCAGCCTCCGCTGTTTGGCCTATGGTCATGAACTTGACCCAAGCGTGGAATTGGTTGCGCATCTGGCGTTCGGTTGTGCCGTTTTCGACCGCCTCCACCTCGAAGTCTTCGTCGTCCTCGATCAGGCGTTGAATGTTCACCCATTCCATCCCGTCGACCATCAGCCCTTCCTGCGCACGCTCGTACATCTCTAGGTCGTCGTGGCCGACGATGGAGGTCGGCGCGTTGATCATGCGGTTGTACATCGCGGTGCGGGCGGTCAGCTCATCCGGGGCGTCGACGAGGCGGTAGATGTAGCTTTCCACCACCGTGCGGTCCGCCGCGATGGGGATGAAAACGCGCAGCTGCTGGATCGGGCCTTTGATCATGATGTTGGGGAAATAGACCGTGTTGTGGCGGTTTTCGTCCAGGATCGCCTTGGCTTTTTCTTCCCCGTAGCTTTCGCAGAGCGCCTCGAAATAGCCGGGAATGGCGGAATAATCCGAGTGGATAGAGTGGTTTACCCCCGTGTGCCCATGGCCGTTTGGCCAAGTGCGGATGCCCATGCCTTCGAAAAATTCGTACGGCGACATGAAGGGGGCGATGATCTCCATCGCGGGGGGTTTGGGGGCGCCTTCGGGGAGGCCCAGTTCCTCGTAGAGCTTCACCGCCGTCCCGGCGGAGCTTTCGTGCGCCACCATCGGGTGGCAGGTGTCGGTCTGGTTTTCGACCAGCATCTTCCAGTTGCAATGATGCATGTAGCGCAGCGGCGGGCCGACGACTTCGAGCCGTCCGGCGGGGGAGCGGTCCACCATATTATCAAGCGAGGTTAGGCTCTCGCCAAAGAACTCTTCGAAGCTCATGCCCTCTTCCGCGAGGCGGGCAAAGATGAAGCCGCGGTAGTTCTTCACATTGCCGACACTGCGCATGCCCTTGCCGCTGTCTGTCTCTTCCAGCCCGGTATCTTGGTAGCCTTTTTTGAGCGGGATCGCCAAAAGGCAGCCGTCAGTTTTGAAGCTCCATGCATGATAGGGGCAGCGGAAGAACTTGCCGGTGTTGCCCTGCCGGTCGATGACGATTTTCGTGCCCTTATGCGGGCAGCGGTTCAGCAGCACATGGATGTCGCCGGTGGAATGACGCACCTGAATGACCGGCTGAGTGCCGATATGGGTGCTGAAATAATCGCCCTTGTTCGGCGTCTGGCTTTCATGGCCGACAAAGACCCATGCATTGGCGAATAGGTGCATCATCTCTTGCTGGAACACCTCCGGGTCGGTGTAGATATCGCGGTGCACCTGATGTGGCTGCACCAGGGCGGCCAGTGCCGCCGGGCTGTCATAACGTCCCATGAGTTCCTCCCTCAGATGTCGAGTACTAAACGTGGCGACTTGGCGCGGCTGACGCAGATTTGCATGACATTGCCTGCCGCGCGTTCGGCCTCGGACAGAACCACGTCGCGGTGATCGGGCGTGCCGCTGAGCACGTCGCATTGGCAAATGCCGCAATCGCCGCGCTGGCAGTCGTACATGACGTCGACACCGCCCGCTTCCAGCACGTCGATGATGGATTGGCCGGGGGGGATGGTGAAAACCTCCCCGCTTGAGGCCAACTCGACCTCAAAGGCGCTGTCGCCCTGCTGGTCTTGGGGTGCGTCGAAGAGCTCAAAATGGATGCGGTCTGCTGCGATCCCCGCCGCTTCGGCCTTGGCCTTTACTGCTTCGATCAGCCCCTTAGGGCCACAGACATAGAGATGCGCGTCGACGCCCGCAGAGGCAATCACCGCATCAAGGTCCAGCGCGCTGTCGTCATCGTCACAATGCAGATACAAGGCATCGCCGAAGGTATCGCGCAGGGTATCGTGATAGGCCATGAACGGCGCGCTGCGGCCAGAGTAGTGAAAGTCGAACGCCTGACCAGCCACCTTAAGTGTCGTCGCCATCGAGATCATCGGCGTGATGCCAATCCCCCCGGCCAGCAGCACAGCAGGCGCGTCCGGGGTCAGGGCAAAGTCGTTCTTTGGGACGGCACAGGTGATCGCAGCGCCCGGTTTCAGCCCGTGCATATGGGTGGAACCGCCCTTGCCCTCAGGCTCACGCTGGACTGCGATGCGGTAGCTTTTGGGGTCCTCGGGAATCAGATCGAAAGCAATTAGGGAATAGGCGCGGGTGTCGCCGTCGGGCAAGTCGAAAAGCACATGCGCGCCCGCCTCCCATGCCGGCAGCGCGCTGCCGTCTGCTGCCTCAATCTGGAATTCGCTAATGCGATCGGTCAGCGCTGTGACCTCGCGCACAATGGCATCGATCTTCGACATGTGACATCCTCCCGTGGTAAACAATATGATTTTTCATATAGTTTCGGTCAAGGGTTTTCTTGCCAAGCGCGAATTTGCCCGCCATTTAGGGGTGCCGAGGCGCAAGGAGCCCTCTTTCCATCAAAGGCTTAACAGGTGTGACGCAGCAAAAGACCGACGTAACCTCTGACACAGACACGGGTCCTGAGGGGGGATTCGTCTCCGATTACCTGCTCTATTTGTTGGCGGCGGCCAGTGATGTGGCGAGCGCCCAGTTCCACGCGCAGGTGCGCAAAGCCGGGCTGCGGGTGCCGGAATGGCGCGTGCTGGCCTGCCTTTCAGACACTGATGGCGCGATGATCACGCAATTGGCGCGTCAGGCACTGGCCGAACAATCACGCCTCACGCGAATCATCGCCCAGATGGAGGAACGCGGGCTTTTGATCCGCCGCAGTGACCCCGCCGATGGCCGTCGCGTGCGGGTCTATCTGACTAATGCGGGCCGCGCGCTGGCCGCTGAACTGGTGCCACAAGCGCGGCGTCATGAGGCCGCTTTGATGGAAATGCTCAGGGGCAATGAGGGGGCGCAATTGAAACCAGCCCTCAAATCTTTGCTTGCGGCGCTGGATGGGTCAACCGACCAGAAGGGTTGAACACGCTCTTGCTCTGGCCATAAAAAACGGTTCCAATCGTGCTCTAAATGTGAATACATGAAAAAGCATATACTTGGCGACACGGGTTTGGGAGAACCCCGCCGAGGCATATCGAACGATATGGGGAGGAGCCCAAAATGACCAAATTCACCAAGTTTTTCACGACCAGTGCGCTTGCGCTCTGCACCGCGACCGGCGCATTTGCTGCCGAGACGCTGACCATTTCCACATGGCTGCCGCCGAGCCACCCAGTCAACACCGGCATGTTCACGCAGCTGACCGATATGATGTCCGAAGCCAGCGATGGGCTGATCGAGACTGAGTTGAAAAATGGTCTCGCCCCGCCACCTGCGCAGATGGACCTGCTGCTGGACGGTGCCGCCGATATCGCGATCCTGTTTCATGGCTACACGCCCGGTCGTTTCGTCGGCACCAAGCTGGTGGAAATCCCCGGATATGAGGGCAATGCCGAGGCCGCATCGGTCGCCCATTGGCGGGTGCATGAAGCGATGTTGGCCGATTTGGACGAGCATCGCGGCGTTAAGGTAATCGCGCTGACGACCCATGGTCCGGGCCAAATCCACTCCAATAAGGAAGTGAACACCCTCGACGATCTTCAAGGTCTGAAGACTCGACTTGGTGGTGGTGTATCGGCAGATGTGGGGGCCGAACTTGGCCTTGTTGGTATTCAGGTGCCCGCGCCCAAAGTCTATGAGACACTCGATTCTGGTGCCGCAGATGCCGTGGCGATGAACATGGGCGAGCGGATCAGCTTTAGGCTGAACGAAGTCGCCAAGAACGTCTATGAAATGCCCGGTGGTTTCTATCGCGGCTCTTTCTCGGTCATCATGAGCCAAGAGACCTTTGATGGCTTGCCTGAAGACGTGCAGCAAAAACTCGACAGCGACGTCTTTGGCGAAACCGCAAGCCGCATGATGGGCGCGGTCTGGGATCAAAGCGACGTTGATGCGCGCGAAGCCACTGAGGGAGCAGGCGACAACAAGATCGTCACCGCCTCCGAAGAGGATCAGGCCCGCTTTGCCGCGATGGCTGCCAAGGTGCGTGACAAGGTGATCGCGGAGCTCGACGAAGCGGGCGTTGATGGGCAAGCTGCCTATGAGATGATGCGTGAAGAAATGGCGAACGCCAGCCAGTAACCCCCACCGCCAAAGGGGCCGGTTGCAGAAGCAACCGGCCCCCAGCTAGGGAACCGCCATGCGCAGTTTAATCCGACTAACCACCAGCCTTGCCGCGCTGCCGATGACGATGGCCTCGCTTGCGCTGTTTGCGCTGATGGTCTTGACCTTTGCCGACGTTATCATGCGCTCGGTCTTCAACGCCCCCATCGAAGCCGCGACCGAGCTAATCCGCATCGGCATCGCGCTGATCGTTTTCTCTGCTTTGCCTGTCCTGTCGGGCCGCGAAGGACATATCGCCGCCGACCTGCTGGATGGCCCGTTTGAAAGCTGGGGTCTGCAACGCTGGCGTGACGGGCTAGTGACATTGGCCTGTGGCGCGATGCTGTGGTTTCCTGCCGGGCGAGTGGTTGACCTAGCCTATCGCGCGCTGAGCTATGGCGACGTGACCGAATACCTTGAAATCCCGACTTTTTACATCGGCATGTTTATCGCGGTGATGACCTATCTCACCGCTGTCGTGCTGATCCTGCGCGGGCTTTTGCGCCTTTTTGCGCCGCAACTTCTGGACCCTGCCACATGATCGCATCTGCCATCGGCTTTGCCGCCGTTTTCGTCCTTGTTCTGCTGCGCCTGCCGATTGCCTTTGCCATGGGCATCGTGGGGATGATCGGGCTGGTCTACGAGACCAGCTACCGCGCCTCAATCTCTATGGTGTCGCGGCTGATCATCGACACCAGCCAAGACTATGGGCTGTCGGTGATCCCGCTGTTCATCCTCATGGGGCTCTTCGTCAACAAAGGCGGCATCAGCCGCGAGCTTTACCAAGTCTCCAACGCCTTTTTGGGCCACTTTCGGGGCGGTTTGGCGATGGCCACCATCGTCGCTTGCGGCGGCTTTGCGGCGATCTGTGGATCGTCTTTGGCCACGGCGGCGACCATGTCCAAAGTCGCCATGCCTGAGATGCGCAAATACGGGTATTCTGACAGTCTCTCGACCGCGTCCATCGCGGCGGGCGGCACGCTCGGCATCCTGATCCCGCCTTCGGTGATCCTTGTCATCTATGGGCTGCTGACTGAGACCTCTATCGGTGCGCTGTTCATCGCGGGCATCGTGCCCGGCGCGCTTGGCATCCTGCTCTACCTCTGCGCGGTCCGCTTTTCCGTCGCCATGAACCCCGAGGCAGGCCCCGCTGGCCCCCGCGCCACATGGGGTGAGCGGCTGCGCGCACTGAACCACGTTTGGTCGGTGCTGGCGCTCTTTGCGCTGGTGATCGGCGGGCTTTACGGTGTGCTTGATTTCTGGCCCATCCACCTCGCCTTCTCCCCGACAGAGGCGGCGGGTATGGGCGCTGCAGGTGCGTTCCTGATCGCTTGGGCGCGTGGCGGGCTCAGCTGGGCTGGACTGCGTGAGGTGCTCGAGGAAACCACGCTCACGTCCGCCTCGCTTTTCTCGGTGCTGATCGGCGCGTGGATTTTCTCAAACTTCGTGAACCTCGCGGGCCTGCCCGAAGGGCTGCTGGCGACCGTCACGGCGCTGGACCTCGGCCCATGGGTGGTCATGGGGCTGATCCTTTTGATTTACATCGCGCTTGGTTGCATTTTCGAGAGCATGTCGATGCTGCTGCTGACCGTTCCGATCTTTTTTCCCCTGGTAACCAGCCTTGGGTTTGATCCGGTGTGGTTCGGTATCATCGTCGTCGTGGTGACAGAGATCAGCCTGATCACACCGCCCGTGGGTCTGAACGTCTTCGTGCTCAAGGGCGTGGTTGGCGATGTCTCGACCGGGACAATCTTTCGCGGCGTCACCCCATTCTGGCTGGTCGACATCCTGCGGCTGATCCTGCTGCTGATCTTTCCGGCGCTGGTGCTGTTCCTACCGGGACAAATGTAACCCCCCTACCCTACCGCCGCGCCTGTTTGCACTTCGGCGGGCGCGGCGCGATAGTGCGGCCAAATCACCAAGGATGAGGCCAGCATGAACATCGACCTACTCAAAGACCTTTGCGAAACCCCCGGCGTTCCGGGGCGCGAGCATCGTGTGCGCGATCTGATCACCCGCGAGATCGAAGGGTTGTTCGACCACGTAGAGACCGACGCGATGGGCTCCCTGCTCTGCCGCCGTGATGCGGATGCGGGTGCCGACAAAGCCCCGCGCATCATGCTGCTGTGCCATATGGACGAGATCGGATTCCTGGTCAGCCATGTGTCGAAAGACGGGTTCCTTTACCTTCAGCCGGTGGGAGGGTTCGATCCGCGCAACCTCTTCTCGCGCCGTGTGTTGGTCTGTACTGATCAAGGCGATCTGAAGGGCGTGATGAACCCCGGCGGCAAGCCCATTCACATCTCTTCTGCCGAAGACCGCAAGAAAATCCCCGAAGTGTCGGAGTTCTTCGTCGATCTGGGGCTGGGCGAAAAAGCCAAGGATATCGTGAAGGTCGGTGACTTCGTGGTAATGGACGAACCGTTCCTAGGGATGGGCGATCAGTTCGTGTCCAAAGCGCTCGACAACCGGGTGGCTTGCTGGCTCGGGATCGAGGCGATCCGCAAACTAGCCGACAAGGGGCGCGGGGCGGAGATTCACGTGGCCTTCACCTGTCAGGAAGAAGTCGGCCTGCGCGGGGCGCGCACCGCGGCCTATAAGGTGCAGCCCGACATCGGCATTGGCATCGATACGACGTTGGCCTGCGACACCCCCGGTGTGCCAGACCATCTGGCGACAACCCGACTTGGCAAAGGCTTTGGCCTGCACGTCCGAGACAGCAGTTTCATCGCAGATTTGGACCTTGTGAATGAGGTTGAAAAACTGGCCGAAGCACGCGACATCCCCTTCCAACGCACAATGCTTGCTGCTGGCGGACAAGACGGCGCCGCCGCACAACAAGCCGCCGCAGGCGCGCGGGCTGTGGGGATCGTGGTGGGCACCCGCTACATCCACACTGTGACTGAAATGGTGTCTAAAAGTGACCTACAGGCGGCGCTGGATATCCTTGTAGCCTATCTCGAGGGGTTCGACGGCAAAGCCGCCTGAAGCCCTCCCCCCTGAGCGCTATGCTGCGCTCAGGGTTCCACCCCGTCCTCCGAAGTCTGCGGCAGCCAAACGGTAAAGGCCGCCCCCCCCTTGGCCCGGTTGCGGACCGTGATGATCCCCCCGGCCCGCTGAATCAGCGTCTGCGAGATCGACAAGCCCAAGCCCGTCCCCTCTCCCGGTTTGGTGGTAAAAAACGGATCAAAGAGCGACGTCAGCAAATCCTCTGGCACCCCAGGTCCGCTGTCGTGAACCGAAAGCGCCACGCCCAGCAACCCATCACGCGCCGCTGGTGCCAGGTGCAACTCCAACCGCCCTGCCCCCTGCATCGCCTGCACGGCGTTGACCACGAGGTTCACCACCACCTGCTGCACCTCGCCTGAATCTGCGCGGACGGTTGGCACGTCCTCAAACACGCATTCCACCTCGATCCCGCCGCGATTGATCAGGTGATCGACCAGAACAAGACAGTCCTGCACCAAGGGGCGCAGGGAAATATTATGTTCAATGTCGGAATATTCCGAAGGGGCCGCGAACTTTAACAATTTGCCGACGATCACTTCAATTCGCGAGACCTGCCTATCAATCAACCCAAGCTCTGTCGCCACAGGCCCGGCATTCTCGCCCAATGTTTGACGGATGACATCGACGTTGCCCATGATCACCGCGACCGGGTTGTTGATCTCATGCGCGACCCCGGCGGTGATTTCGCCGATAGAGGCGAGTTTCTCGCTCATCACCAACTGCCGGAATGTCTGCTCCAATTTCTCGTTCGCCTCGCGCAGTTCGACCGTGCGCTGATCCACCCGCTGGTTCAACTCATCATTCCAACTGCGCAATTGACGGTCGCGCTCTTGGACCTGTTCCAACAACCAATCAAGGTGATGTGCCACCGCGCCAATCTCATCTCGCGCGGGCACCCGCCCGATCCGCGCGGAGAGTTCTCCCTTGCCAACGCGGTTCATGACTTTTGTCATCCGTTCAAGCGGTGAAAAGATACCGCGCGCCAGCCAGAGAAACACTGGCGCAGACAACGCAAGCACTGCAAAGAATGCCGTCAACATCCACCAGAATGCCTCTCGTTTGGCCTGCGCAAAGGGCGCTTCGAGGAAGCCGACATATAGCATTCCTACCCGTTCGCCAAAACTATCGGTGATCGGCTGATAGCCGGAGATATACCAATCGTTCACCACAAATGCGCGATCTAGCCACGTCCGCCCGTCGATCAACACGGCCTCCCGCACCTCAGCCGAAACACGGGTGCCAAGGGCGCGTACATCCTCAAAAAGGCGCACGTTGGTAGAGATGCGTAGATCATCGAGGAAAAGCGTGGCAGTGCCCTGTCGGTCCCCCCCGGTCACGGCGTTGACGTAAACGAGATCATTGATCGTATCAATAAAATCGAGGTTACGGTTCAAAAGCATCCCGCCCACCAACACGCCCTGCGTACCGGACAAATTAACCGGGCTTGCTGCGTGAACCACCATTCCGCGATCCTCAATCTCGCGGTTTGTGGGCTCGGCTGCGGGTGTGTCGATTAGGGTTACTTTGGCCCGAACTGCCAAAGCGTCATCCAAAGTTGCCAGCCGTGCATTGCTGAACACGTCGATCTCTGCACCGCTGATGCCACGTGTGGCTTGCGCGATCACGGGCCAATTTTCCCCGGCCCCGATTGCGGTTTCCATTGGAAGAAATTCCAAGAAATCCAAACCTAGCCGTTCACGGGTGTCCGCAAAGAACGCGACTTGGTCTGCTCCGGGGAGGTTCAACAAGCGGCTAAATTCGACTGATCTTGCAACGGCATCCAATTGATTTCCCGTCTGCCCAAGTAACCGTGAAAGGTATTGGCTTGCGATCTTAAGTTCGCTTTCGACATTCGCGATCAGAACCTTGTCGTAATCCGCCGTCCAGCGCGACATGCCCAAGATAAGCAGCATGGGCATCAGCACGATGAGCGGCGTCAAAGCAAGAATCAGCAAGCGAAGGCGAACGGAAGTCATGGGCTATCCCGGAAAACTCTGTCCAACTTAGCTGCGGATCCTCTGATGGTGAAGGATAAGGGCCGAATTCCATTGAAACCAACGCCAAAATCTTAATTGGTCAGACGTAGGTTACCTTAACCACATGAAATATAATATCTTTTCAGATTGTCAGCTGACAATCGCGCCGATTTTTCAGTGCTGATAGCATGGGGGCAAGAGAAAATGCGCCATCTCGCGCCATTTGTGTCAGCCGCCGTAGATAGGCACCAGGGCTTCTGATCGTTCCGACCCTCTCCAGCAAACAAAGAACGGTCACCGCAGCGCTTTCAGCGCCCATATCCCGTTTTGCCTCATTCAGGACGGGTGGGTCAATCCCCAGCATAGGCGCAACTTGATCCCCGATGCGCATAAGGTCTGTCCAATTGCGTAAAGCCTCAGGGAAAAAGCTACGAACCTCTGTGCAGGCAGCCATTACTTCCGCCAATGTGATAGCCTTATTCTCAGCAACCTCTGTTTTCTCATTGTCAGCCGTATGCGTTTGAGAGGGTTGCATCGGATGGAGCTCTTCAGAGTCAAAATAGGGTTTAATTGAATCCTGTATGTGCCGCTCATTTTGGCTGTCACTGGCGATCATTTGCTCTGTTGCCGGGGCAGGGGAGGCGGTTTCATAATCGATGGACGCTTCGCCATCTGCATTGTTTTGAAGCGCTTCTTGCAATGCGCCCTCTACCGAAGCTAGCGCCGTTTCATCGGGCTTGCGCCGTAACACCCGACCGACTTCCTCTGCAATCTCTTCTGCGCCACCTTGACGGATCAGAGCATGCCTGAGGAGCAGAATTCTGTCACGCAAAGCCAGCAGCCTCTCATGTTCAGCCTCAGCCTCTCGTGCCGCCAGCTCAATCATTTCGGCTTGGATCACAAGCGGTGATAGGTCGAAACCAAAGGCGAGGGCAATCGCACCGCCTCTATTCCGCGCAAAGCGCTTCCGGTTAGGGCTGTCGTGCCGCGCAATTAGGCCAAGTCGCACGAGTTGTGCGAGATGGCGCCTTAAAGTGCTTTCTGGCATCCCATGTAACCGTTCGGAAAGCCGGGCGTTGGATGCAAAAACAATACCAGCAGCCCCATCGGGAATATCCCTGCGCGGCAGAAATGTTAACAAGGCCTTCAATACGGTGAGGGTACGGTGCGATAGCTCAAACCGATCCGCCGCAATTGTCAGCCGGTCGAGCAGTGCCCATTTATCCGGCCCCTCGCATGATAGTTGGGAAGCCTTCTCCGGCCGCCCGAACGCAGTTCGGAACGTGTTTTCCATGTAAAAATCACGAAAGACAACAAAATACCGGCCCTATCCCATTGGGTAGAGTTGACATTGATAAATCTTTGGGGCTATCTCGAAGGTGCAAAGTTTGAGAAGGGCCTTCCGGGATTTATCTTGGGGGGCTTTTCTTTTGTGGTCCTGATGTGCCTCCTGTTGCTACTTCCTCAATGTCTCACGCGCGGGTCTTTTGCCAGCGGTCGTGAATCTCTTGCATGAGCTCTTCTGCGTGTGCATCAAGCCATGTATCGAACCCTTCTGCCGCCCGCGCGGGCACGGTGACGGTAACGCCCCGTTTGCCGCTGCGGATATCGGCCAATGCCTTGCCGTCACGATTTCGCAAAGTGCGCGGCTTGGCCGATGGGGCAGGGGGGGCAGTTTTCTTTTGTGGCTGGGTCGCTGCTTCGGCAAAGATCGCCTCAAACCGCTCGTCGGATGTTAACCCGCCCCAATCGGAGTGTTCCATATGGCCAATGGCCCGCGCCCTTGCCTCCGGTACGTCGAAAAGTTTGACCAGCGCCATCCAGCGGTCCCGGCCAATTGAAGGCGCAGATCCCACTTGCCGTAAGAAGGGCAGATCAAAAGCATGACCAACCTTAAGCATCCGACTGACCATTGGCAGATCAATTGACAGCGCGTCTGCAATTGTCTGCCGATCATGTCCGCCTGTATCCAACTGCGCGGCAAAGCTTGCCTTTTCAATGAAAGACAGGTCTTGGCGCGCAGTGTTCTCCTGACCCTGGGCCATGACAAGCGCGTGGTCATCAAGCTGACGCACCATCGCCTTTACGGGCAACCCGAGAGACTTCAACGCCTGCAATCGCCGACGCCCATACACAATTTCAAAACGGCCAGCGGTTCTGGTGTGAGGTCGGACAAGAACAGGTACCTGCTGCCCGTAAGTTTTGAGGCTATCCAAAAGCTGTTTTTGAGCCTGTATATCAGTCCCTAGCCGGTCCTCGACCCCGGCCATATCGATCAAATCCCCATCCAACTCCTGAACTGCATTCTCCTGCATCCGGTTCAAAGAGGACTGAAGCGCTCCGACTGCGCCCCGAGGCATCAGACGTGCCTTTGGATTGGATTGAGCAGGCTCTACAGTAGGCTTTTTGGGCCTACTATCAGCCTTCTGACTGGTGTCTGGGCCTGTGGATAAAATGCCTTTACGTGCCATTACCGCCCCCATGCTTTCTGGATCATGGTTTCGATCTCGTCATTGACAAGATTAAGTGAATCTACCGCGCGATCGTATGTCGTGCGGTGAAACTGCGACCGATCTACTTCATAGATCGTCTGGTGGGTGAGCCCTGCATCGGAAATCGCAGTAGATTTCAGCATCGGCGCCACCATGACTTCTTCGTCGAAGAGTTGCCGCAGGAAAGATAAAACCTGTTGTTGCGGCCCGTCATTCGGCTCATAGCGGTTGATCAGGAAGCGTAGAAAATCAAATTCCATACTCGCGCCCGCGTTAGAGACGACATCTAACAGGTCAGCACTCATTTGCAGAAATTGCGACATCGACGCGACATCAAGCATATTGGGTACAACAGTGATCAAGACGCCTGTAGAGGCGCAGAGTGCCGACATAGTCAGATACCCCAATTGCGGCGGACAATCGAAGATGACCACGTCATAGTCCTGCTCAACGTCCTGCAGGGAGGTAGCAAGGCGCGCAAAAAAAGCAGGTTGCGTGTTGTTTAGCAATGCTTGGGGCGTTTCGTGTTCAAATTCCTGAAGCATGAGCCCGCCGGGAGCCAGATCAATACCGGTGAAATAAGTCTTCTGAATCACGTCGGCCAAAGGCACCGGATCGTCGTACTGAATGGCATCGTAGATTGTACCTGAATTCAGAAAATCATACTCTGGCCTATAGCCAAATAGCGTTGTTAGAGACGCTTGCGGGTCGATATCTACACAGAGGACACGGTACCCTTTAAGCGCCAAACGCTGCGCTGCGTGGATCGCACTTGTGGTCTTCCCGCTGCCGCCTTTGAAGTTCAAAAACGACAATACTTGCAGCTTATCGCCCTCACGGCGGCCACGTTGATAGGCACCGCGAGATTTTGCCGTTGCCTCTAACGTCCGTCGGATATTTAGCAAATCATCCGCACTATAGTGCCGACGTCCCCCGGGGCTGGTTTGCACCTCAACGATCTTATCATCGAAATGCAGTTTGCGAAGGAAACTAGTGGAAATCCCAAGCAATTCAGCAGCTTCTCCTGCGGAAAAGCGGCGCAGCTCTTTACGTGCATCGGGCGCAAAGACCTTCAGCATGTGGCTTTCCAACGCCTCGGAAAGCGTTTCCGCATTCCGGCGGATCCGTGTATTGATGTGTACTATATCGACCAC